>JAZNLG010000195.1:0-15527 GCA_045578965.1 Lachnospiraceae bacterium
ATTGCAGAGTGCGGTTTTTTGTCCAATCCGGAAGAGGAAGCACTGTTACAGGATGCTGAATATCAGAAAAAAATCGTGGAAGCGTTAAGGTTGGGAATCTGCGATTATTTGGAAAGTGAAAAAAATGCGCCGGAGAATCAGGAAGGCACCATATATGAAGGCGACGATGAAATATCGTCGGAGAACCTGTCCTATAAAATTCCTTGGTATTCTACAGAAAATGTGTTATGATATACTTGAGTGAGTATCGGTATGTATGGCATTGCTGTGGGAAAGATTATGATACGGCGAAGAACCATATGCCGAATACAGAACTATGAGCAGGAGGCAGGTATGCGTACCCTTGTCATCACACAGGATGAAAACAGAATAGATGAACAGGAGATTGCAAGAGCCGGAGAAATTATCCTGAATGGAGGTTTGGTGGCTTTTCCGACGGAGACTGTATACGGTCTGGGAGGCGATGGCTTAAATCCGGATTCCTCCCGTAAAATTTACGAAGCCAAGGGGCGTCCTTCTGACAACCCTTTAATCATACACATTTACCGTATGGAAGATTTGGAAATTCTTGTAAAAGAAGTTCCTGAAAGCGCGAAGAAACTGGCGGAAGCCTTTTGGCCCGGTCCTTTGACCATGATTTTGCCTAAGGCGGATGTTGTGCCGAAGGAAACAACAGGCGGACTGGATACGGTGGCAGTCAGAATGCCGTCCCACAAGGTTGCGTTAACTTTTATCAAAGCCGCAGGCGGTTTTGTGGCAGCACCCAGTGCGAATTTAAGCGGTAAGCCAAGTCCTACCCTTGCCAAATATGTTTTGGAAGATATGGACGGACGTATTGATATGATTATCGATGGCGGAGACATTGCCATTGGCCTGGAGTCTACCATTGTGGATTTGACGGGCGACGTACCCATGATTTTACGTCCGGGATATATTACATTGGATATGTTAAAAGATGTGTTGGGTGAAGTGACAATGGACCCTACACTTATGGATGGCGACTGTAAAGAAAGACCCAAGGCACCGGGTATGCGGTATCGCCATTACGCACCCAAAGGGGACATGCTGATTATAGAGGGCGAACCCGAAAAGGTAGTGGTAGAAATTAATACTTTGGTACAAGAAAGTCATCAAAAAGGCTATAAAACCGGAGTGATTGCCACCGCGGAGAATGCAGAAAAGTACCGTGCGGATGTGGTAAAAGTGGTTGGAAACCGCGGCGATGATACTGCTATCGCTGCATCTTTGTATCGCATTTTAAGAGAATTCGATGACGAAGAAGTGGATGCGATCTATTCGGAGAGTTTTGCTGCGGACGGTATCGGACAAGCGATTATGAATCGATTATTAAAGGCTGCAGGCCATAAATATATTAAAATTCAGGAGGAAGTATAAATGAATATTTCATTAGGATGTGACCACGGCGGTTACGATTTAAAAGAGGCAGTAAAGAAGCACTTGGAAGCACAGGGACACACCTGTAAGGATTTTGGATGCTATGATAAAAGTTCTTGCGATTATCCCAATCACGGAAGACCTGCTGCAGAAGCAGTAGCAAACGGTGAGTGTGAAAAGGGTATCGTAATCTGTACCACAGGTATCGGCATGTCGATGGTTGCCAATAAAGTAAAAGGCGTACGTGCGGCACTTTGTGCAGACTCTTTATCCGCTGAATTGACAAGACAGCATAACAATGCAAACGTGCTTGTTTTGGGAGCGGGAATTGTGGGTATGAATCTTGCCCTTAAAATTGTGGATACTTTTATGACTACTGAATTTTCAGGGGATGAAAGACACCAGAGAAGAATTGATTTAATTGAAAAATAATCGGATGATAAGGTTTGCCGGGGGAAAAGTTGATGCCGGCGGAAAATTTTTTTAAAACGGCAATGGGGTGCCGGACGGAGGGTTATATGAAGAGAAAAGATTATATTTCGTGGGATGAATATTTTACAGGAATTGCAATGTTATCAGGCATGCGTTCCAAGGATCCCAATACGCAGGTGGGGGCCTGTATCGTGGGTAAAGACAACCGTATTTTATCCGTTGGTTATAATGGTTTTCCTAACGGATGCTCAGATGAGTTATTCCCCTGGGCACGCGAAGGCGGCGAACTGGATACCAAGTATGCTTTTGTGGCGCACAGCGAATTAAATGCGATTCTTAACTACCGTGGCGGCAATCTGGAAGGGGCGAAAATTTACGTGACTTTATTCCCGTGCAATGAATGCGCTAAAGCCATCATTCAGGCCGGTATCAAAGAAGTTATTTATGATTCCGATAAATATGCGGGAACACCTTCCAATATTGCGGCTAAAAAGATGTTTGATGCGGCAGGGGTGAAGTGCGTACAGTATCAGCGCACCGGTCGCACCATTACTTTTGAAGTGTAAACAATGCCGGAAATTACGGTGTATACCTAAAATGAAACATTATTAACTTTTGCTGAAGGATATGTGGTACAACAAAAGGAAGGTAATATTTTGAAAAAGAAAAGACGGATTGTAGCAGCGGCTATTGCGGTATGTATGTTTGTTATGGGGTTGCCGCAAATGACGGTATATGCTACAACGACACTGGATCAGTTGCATCAGGCAGAGCAGGAAATGCAACAAATACAACAGGAAAAAGAAGAAATTGATCAGGAACGCCAGGAACTGGAAGGTGAAATCGGCGGTTTGGAGCAGCAGCACGGTTCATTGAAAGCAGAACTGAATGCGTTGAATGCGGAACTGGAAGAGGCTACGGAACATTTGGCGGAATTGGAAGGCAAAATTGCTGATAAGGAAGCTGAGATTGAACAGACTCGAAAAGAACTGGAAGAGGCAAAAGAAACCGAGGCAAATCAGTATGAAGCTATGCAGAATCGTATGCAGGCATCTTATGAGAGTCCGGATGCCGATTACTTAGAGATGCTTTTATCGGCCCGCAGTATTTCGGAACTTTTGAATCTAGCGGACTATATCAGTATGTTGGCGGATTATGATAATAAACTTCTTTTAAAATATCAGGAGACCAAAGAGGCGGTAGCGGCAAAAGAAGTGGCTCTGGAAAAAGAACTGGACGAGTTGGAAGTTTTAAAACAGGCTAATCTGGATGAACAGGCCCGAATAAACGATTTAATCGAAACTACGGCCCGGTATGTACAGCAGTATGCATCGCAGATTTCAACTGCAGAAGCAGAGTTGGCGGAAATTGAGGCAGAAGTAGCCCGAAAAGAAGCAGAATTGGCGGCGCAGGAAGCGGATGTCGCTGCGTTAAAAAAGAAGTACCAGGAAGAACTTTTGATGTCGCAACTTGCAAATTCTTCCGCGAAAAGAGATATTTCGCAGGTGGTTTTTGAAGAAGGAGACAGATATCTTCTTGCAAATTTGATTTACTGTGAAGCAGGCGGTGAACCGTATGAGGGACAATTGGCCGTAGGTGCGGTTGTAATCAATCGTGTGTTATCCAGCGTGTATCCCAATACCGTCAGCGGAGTGATTTATCAGAAAAGACAGTTTTCGCCGGTGGCCAGCGGTCGTTTGGCTTTGGCCTTGGCACAGAATAAGGCAACACCCTCCTGTTATCAGGCTGCAGATGCAGCAATGACGGGAAGCACCAATGTGGGCGGTTGTGTATATTTCAGAACACCGATTCCCGGGCTTACGGGTATTCAAATCGGCGGACATATTTTTTACTAAAAAATAAACCTCAGGTATACATATACCTGAGGTTTTTCAGTGAGTCACTTGTATTTGAACAAAGAATATCCTAAACATCATATTTATCAATCAAGTCCATATAACGCTTGAATTCACCGCTGTACATAGTAGTCAGCAACATATCCGTTCTCACCAATGCGGAATTCAACTGTTCTTTGGTAATCATATCCTTGGTGGAAGCTTCTGCCAGTTCGTCTAAATCCAGAACACGAATCTGTCCGTTCGGATAAAGAATTACGTCTGTGAGCAAATCCGTTGAAATATAGGAGTTGTTTGCGGTGTCGTATTTATAATCCACAATATCGCAGTACCAGTAGAGCAGGGAATGATCTACACGATAAAATTTGCTTACTTTAATGCCTTCTTTTAGTAAATAAGCAGAAAAACCGTGATCCATATCCTTGCGAGGTTTAATGGTTTTCCATTTGGTAATAATAACATTATCGTCATGATAAAGAACAATGTCATCTTTTAGATGTACGGTTTCGTCCGGTATCAGTCGTCTGCGGTATAAAGTGATATTTTCCATAGAAATCCTTTCGGGGTGAGAAATGTGTCCTATATGTAAAAATACTACCTTTTAACGCATAAAAAGTCAATGAAAAAACTTTGTAAAAAGAGCCTAAAATTCGTGCTTTTTAACTAGACATTGTCTGACAAAGTGAGTATAATTATAAAGATGGTACAAAATAGGGAGAGAAGTACTAATTATATGGCTGCCAGAAAAAGAGATGATAAAATGAACATACGTGAGATATCGAGAGTACTGGTGTGTATTTCACAGTTTAGCGTTTCTATGTTGGTGCCTATTGCCATGTGCTTTTTTGGCGGTTTGTTACTGGATAGATGGCTTGGGACTTCTTTTATCGCGATTGTACTGTTTTTTGTCGGAGCGATTGCAGGCGGACGTAATGTGTATTTGCTTGCAAAGAAATATTTCGGCGAAGGTAAGGAGTAATCAGATTTGAAAAAGCAGAATGCCACTTTGATTGAACTTTGGGTGGGAATTGTATTTTTTGCATTGATTTCCCTGCTTGCGGGAATCTGGTTTGTGGAGAACAAAATTGCATATGCCATTGGAGTGGTGGTCGGCGCGCTTACTGCGATATATTTGGCTTGGCATATGGCAAGGAGTATTGACAAAATGTTGGACAAGGCGGAAACGGGTGCGGATCCGGGTGCGGGAATGCGCTTGTCGAGTCTTTTGCGCTACGGGATTGTGGTGAGTGTTTTGGTTATTACAACATTCTTGTACGAATGGGTAAATCCAATCAGTACGTTTGTCGGTATTCTTGGGTTGAAAGTAGCGGCATATCTCCAGCCGTTTACTCATAAAATCGTGTTTAAGGCATTTGGCTGGGAAGAGGAAGTCTATCCCGAAATGCCCGACACAGAAGAAAAATAAGGAGGTAGAAGTATGGGACAGGGAATCCTGTTATCCGGTGAAGGCAACATTGATTTTATGATACATGGTGTCTTCTCATACAATCTCTTTGGACAAGAGGTGTGGATAACAACATCGCACATATGTCTTTTAATCGTAGTGCTTGTATTGCTTCTCTTCTTCATCATCGGCGGTTCTGTATTCCGTAAGGCCAAAACAGTTCCTGCAGGATTTCAAAATTTTGCGGAATTGATTGTGGAGTTGCTGGACGGAGTCGTAATCGGTGGTATGGGTGAGAAGGGCAAAGGATTTCGAAATTACATCGGCGTACTTTTTATCTTTATCCTGGTATCTAATATTTCAGGTTTGCTGGGATTGAGACCGCCGACAGCGGATTATGGTGTAACCTTACCGCTGGGTCTTCTGACTTTTACATTGATTCACGTGAACAAGTTCCGGTTTAACTCTTTGTGGAGTATCTGGAAAGACACCTGTTCACCGTTGCCGCCCTGGTTACCCATCTGGGCACCGATTAACGTTATCGGTGATGTGGCGGTTCCGGTTTCACTGTCTTTACGTTTGTTTGCGAATGTATTGTCGGGAACCGTAATGATGGCATTGGTGTACGGCTTATTGCAAATGTTTGCGCTTGTATGGCCGGCAGCACTTCATGTCTACTTTGATCTGTTTTCAGGAGCAATTCAGACATACGTATTCTGTATGTTAACCATGACATATATTTCAAATGCCATGGGTGGAGACGAGTAAAAATATTTTCTAGGAGGAAAGAAAAATGGAATTTAACGAGAACTTTATTTTAGGATGTTCAGCAATCGGTGCAGGTCTTGCGGTTATCGCAGGTATCGGACCTGGTGTAGGACAGGGTATCGCAGCCGGTTATGGTGCTTCGGCAGTAGGACGTAATCCCGGCGCAAGAGGTGCTATCATGTCAACCATGTTACTTGGTCAGGCGGTAGCGGAAACAACCGGTCTTTACGGTTTGTTGATTGCATTCCTCTTATTGTTCGTAAAGCCTTTATTACCGTAATCGGATATCAAAGGTGCAGATGCGTTTTTTATTTTAGCAAACGCGTAGCGAAAACAAAGAGGGAGGCAGCAGTTTGAACACAATACAGAGCATGAACTTGCTTTTAACGGGTGAAGAAGGATTGTCCAGATTGTTTGACTTGGATTTTCAGTTGCTTCACGATTCGGTTCTTACACTGATTGCCGTATTTGTACTGTTCCTTGCAGGCTCATATTTTTTCTTCAATCCGGCACGTAAGTTTCTGGAGAAGAGAAAACAGGGCATTGCTGATGATATTCAGTCTGCAAAGATAGAACGTGAAGAGGCAGAACGTCTGAAGAAAGAATACGAAGAAAAATTAAGTCACGTGGACTCCAAGGTGGAAGAAATTCTGTCGGATGCCCGTAAAAAAGCACTTTCAAACGAAAATAAAATTATTATTGAAGCAAAAGAAGAAGCAGACCGCATTATTGAACGTGCAAACCAGGAAGCAAAACTTGAGAAACAACGTGTGGCTCATGAAGTGAAGACTGAAATGGTTTCTGTTGCTGCTGCTATGGCAGGCAAGATTGTGGCTACTTCCATCGATGATGCAACTCAGGAGCGTCTTTTAGACGAAACATTGAAAGAAATGGGTGAAAACACATGGCTAAGCTAGTTTCCAGCACATATGGAGAAGCCTTATTCGATTTCGCGAAAGAGAAGAATACGGTTTCTGCAATGTTAGAAGAAGTTTCCGGGCTGCAGATGGTTTTGAAAGAAAATAAGGATCTTTCGGTATTGATGAATAATCCGAAGGTGTCCAAGGAAGAGCGCGAAAGCATTGTAAAAGAAGTATTCAAGGGAAGAATCAGTGATGATTTGTTAAATTTCCTGGTTCTTTTGATACAAAAAGGCAGATACGCTTACGTAGAAGAAATTCTTGCTTACTTTACAGACCGGGTAAAAGAAGCGGAGGGAATCGGTACTGCTTACGTCACAACGGCAGTGGAACTGAATCCTGCAAAAAAAGATGAAGTATACAAGAAATTACTTGCAACTACATCTTACCGCAAGATTGAAGTAATTTATCAGGTAGACCCTGCATTAATCGGAGGCATGGTAATCCGAATCAAAGACAGGGTTGTTGACAGCAGCATAAAGACCAAATTAGAGAGTATGGAGCGTTCGCTTCATGCAGTTCAGTTGGCAGAATAATGAAAAGAAAGGTGCGGCAGATTCATGAATTTAAGACCGGAAGAAATTAGTTCCGTTATTAAGGATCAAATCAAGAGATTCTCAGACCGTCTTGAAGTGGCTGACGTTGGTACTGTTATTCAGGTGGCTGACGGTATTGCCCGTGTGCACGGATTGGAAAGTGCTATGCAGGGTGAGTTGTTGGAATTCCCCGGCGAAGTATACGGTATGGTAATGAATCTTGAAGAAGATAATGTTGGTGCGGTACTTCTTGGTAATCAGAAGAGCATCAGCGAAGGCGATATTGTGAAAAGAACAGGCCGAGTTGTAGAAGTACCTGTTGGTGATGCAATGCTTGGTCGTGTTGTGAATGCGTTAGGACAGCCTATTGACGGCAAGGGACCTATCGCAACCACTAAATATCGTCAGATTGAAAGAGTAGCATCCGGTGTTATCACAAGAAAATCAGTTGATACACCCTTGCAGACAGGTATCAAGGCGATTGATGCCATGGTTCCTATCGGACGCGGACAGCGTGAGTTATTCATCGGTGACCGTCAGACAGGTAAAACAGCTATCGCAATCGATACTATTATTAACCAGAAATCAGAAAACGTTAAATGTATTTATGTAGCAATCGGACAGAAAGCATCTACCGTTGCTTCCATCGTAAAAACTTTAGAAGAATATGGCGCTATGTCATATACAACTATTGTTGCATCTACCGCAAGTGAACTTGCTCCTTTGCAGTACATTGCACCCTATGCAGGTTGTGCAATCGGTGAAGAATGGATGGAAAACGGCGAGGACGTACTTGTTATCTATGATGACTTAAGTAAGCATGCTACTGCATACCGTACACTGTCATTGCTCCTTAGACGTCCCCCCGGACGTGAAGCATATCCCGGTGACGTATTCTACCTGCATTCAAGACTTCTTGAACGTGCAGCGCGTATGAGTGAAGAATATGGTGGCGGTTCCTTAACAGCATTACCGATTATTGAAACACAGGCCGGTGACGTTTCCGCATATATTCCGACTAACGTAATTTCCATTACAGACGGACAGATCTATTTGGAAACCGAAATGTTTAACTCCGGTTTCAGACCGGCGGTAAATGCAGGTCTTTCCGTATCACGAGTTGGTGGTGCGGCGCAGATTAAGGCGATGAAGAAGATTGCGGCACCTATCCGTGTGGAACTTGCACAGTACAGAGAACTTGCTTCCTTTGCACAGTTTGGTTCCGAATTGGATGCGGATACAAAGGAAAAACTTGCACAGGGTGAAAGAATTAAGGAAATCCTTAAGCAGCCCCAGTACAAGCCCATGCCGGTAGAATATCAGGTTATTATCATTTTTGTGGCAACCAAGAAATGTCTCTTGGATATCCCTGTAGATGATATTACCAGATTTGAATCAGAATTCTTTGAATTCCTGGATACTAAATATCCTGAAATTCCCGAGTCAATTAAGACAAATAAGGTAATTTCGGAAGAAGTGGAAGAGAAACTTCTTACGGCAGTAGAGGATTTCAAGAAAGATTTTGTAACAGGTATTTCATAAAACCGATACAGAGTCAGAAAGTAAAGGATGATTAAAATATGGCCTCAATGAGAGATATAAAAAGACGTAAGGCCGGCGTCCAAAGTACACAGCAGATTACCAAAGCCATGAAATTGGTATCAACGGTTAAATTGCAGCGTGCTAAAACAAGGGCTTTACAGTCGAAAACATATTTTAGTTGTATGTATGATACCGTAGTAAGTTTACTTGCGAAAGCGGGAAACTTGGATGTTCCTTATACGCAGAAGCAGGAGTCTACCCGTAAGGCAATTATTGTCCTTACTTCCAACAGAGGTTTGGCCGGCGGATACAATTCAAATGTTGTCAAATTGATTACGCAGGGCGGATTTAAGAAAGAGGATGTAGACATCTATGCAATCGGCCGTAAAGGTCGTGAGACGTTGGAACGTAGAGGGTATACCATCAAAGCTGACTTTTCTGAATTGGCGGATGAATTTGAATATGCGGATGCCATTAAGGTGTGCAATCAGATTCTAAAAGCTTACGATGAAAAGGAAGTCGGTGAGATTTACCTTGCATACACTAATTTTAAAAATACTGTAAGTCAGATACCGACGCTTTTAAAATTGCTTCCCGTCTTACCGGAAGAGCATGAGATTGAGAATGACGGACTTCTTATGAATTTTGAGCCTCAAGATGAAGAAGCGTTGAAAATGATTATTCCGAAGTATATGACAAGCCTTTTGCATGGTGCATTGATTGAATCACTTGCCAGTGAAAACGGCGCACGTATGCAGGCAATGGACAATGCAACCAACAATGCTCAGGAAATGATTGATAGTCTGACCTTGTTATACAATAGAGCACGTCAGGGCTCTATTACCCAGGAATTAACAGAGATTATTGCAGGTGCGGAAGCGATTTCGTAATCTGCTATTGGAGGAAAAAGATGGCAAATACAGGAAAAATCACACAGATTATCGGTGCGGTTTTGGATATTAAATTTGCAGAAAATAACTTGCCTGATATTAACGAAGCAATCAAGATTGCTTGTAACGATGGCAAGGAACTGGTGGTGGAAGTTGCACAGCATCTTGGTGATGATACCGTAAGATGTATCGCAATGGGACCTACTGACGGTCTTGTTCGCGGTATGGCAGCAGAAGCAACCGGTGCGCCCATTTCCGTACCTGTAGGTGAGAATACACTGGGACGTATTTTCAACGTTCTCGGTAATCCCATTGATAATAAGCCTGCACCGGAAGGTGTAAGTTATGATCCTATTCACAGAGCTGCTCCCGAATTTGCAGAGCAGTCTACAGCAACTGAATTGCTTGAAACCGGTATCAAAGTCGTTGACTTGCTTTGCCCTTATCAGAAGGGTGGTAAAATCGGTTTGTTCGGTGGTGCCGGTGTAGGTAAAACCGTATTGATTCAGGAACTTATCCGTAACATCGCTACTGAGCATGGTGGATACTCTGTATTTACCGGTGTTGGTGAGCGTACCCGTGAAGGTAATGACCTTTATCATGAAATGCAGGAATCAGGCGTTATTGATAAGACTACCATGGTGTTCGGTCAGATGAACGAGCCCCCCGGAGCGCGTATGCGTGTTGGTCTTACAGGTCTTACTATGGCAGAGTATTTCCGTGATAAAGGTGGTAAGGACGTGTTACTCTTCATTGATAACATTTTCCGTTTTACCCAGGCCGGTTCCGAAGTATCAGCGCTTCTTGGGCGTATGCCTTCAGCTGTAGGTTATCAGCCTACATTGCAGACTGAAATGGGTGCCCTTCAGGAACGTATTACTTCAACCAAGAACGGTTCCATTACATCCGTTCAGGCTGTATATGTACCTGCGGACGACTTAACCGACCCTGCTCCTGCAACAACATTTGCTCACTTGGATGCAACAACCGTATTGTCACGTTCTATCGTAGAATTAGGTATTTATCCTGCGGTTGACCCCTTGGAATCTACATCCAGAATTTTGGATCCCAGAATCCTTGGTGAAGAGCACTACAAGGTTGCTCGCGGTGTTCAGGAAATTTTACAGAAGTATAAAGAATTACAGGATATTATTGCAATCCTTGGTATGGACGAATTATCGGAAGAAGATAAGCTTCTTGTTAACCGTGCAAGAAAGGTACAGAGATTCTTATCACAGCCTTTCTTCGTAGCAGGACAGTTTACCGGTTTGGAAGGTAAGTATGTACCCGTATCTGAAACCATCCGTGGTTTTAAGGAAATCTTAGAAGGAAAGCATGATGACATTCCTGAAAGTTATTTCTTGAATGCAGGTAGCATTGATGATGTAGTTGCCCGTATGGCAGAAAGAAACCAGAAAGCGTAATCGCGAAGAACGGAGAGAAGCATGGACGATAGCAAGCTTTTTGAACTTCGAATCATTACTCCTGAGCGTGTTTTTTATGAAGGTCAGGTTTCTATGGTTGAGTTCAATACAACAGAAGGTGAGATTGGTATCTATAAGGGTCATATTCCCACCACAGTTATCATTGACCCCGGCATTTTAACCATTACAGAGCCGGAACAACTGAAAAATGCAGCACTTCTTTCCGGATTTGCGCAGATTCTTCCCGACGAAGTTACTATTCTTGCAGAAATTGTAGAATGGCCTTCTGAAATTGATGAAGAACGTGCAGAGCGTGCGAAAGAACGTGCAGAAGAGCGTCTTGCCCAGAAGGGAGACAGCTTGGATGTTACCAGAGCAACCATTGCTTTGAAGAAAGCGATTTGCCGACTGGAAGCATTGAAATAAAAGTTAGGGGTGTAGTTTCGCGCTACACCCTTTTTGTAAGGTGCGGAGTGAAACTCTGGCCCGGCTTATAAGTGAAGTATGAAAGTATTGATGATAATAAAGGTATATTATGGAAAATAATACACAGTGGGAAAAATTAAGAGAGAAACTGGGTCAATATATTAATGTTAATTTAAAAGAAATTATTATCAGTAATGCCAGAAATAAAGATGGCATCACCAAGATAAAAGTGCGTCCTGTTTTATTGAAGCAGGATGTGGTATATCAGGTAAGTTCTTTTAAGGGAAAACAGGTTTTTCATGAGAATGTGAAACCGGACACAGTGACAGACAATTGTGTGGAGTGGTTACGCAACGATTTCGGACAAATGGAAGTACATCATGAGCAGGGTACTATGATTTGTCTTACCAGCAAAAAAGGTACTCTTACTATTAAGGAGAAAAAAACGAAAGATTCTATTAATGGAAAGCAGGTAAATGCTTTCGAAAAAGAAGAATTAACCATAAAAACCGAAAAACGTTTGCAGGAACTTGCGCACAATCGTAAGAAAAGATATATTTTAGAAGAAAATATACCGGTAGGTTTTTTGATAGATTTGGGCGTACAGACGCCTCAAGGAAAGATTATACATTCTGCTTATGATAAATTTCGTCAAATTAACCGTTTTCTGGAATTTGTAGAAGATGTATTGCCGGCATTGGATAATAAAGATGTAATCCGTATTCTTGATTTCGGATGCGGAAAGTCTTATTTAACCTTTGCGATTTATCATTATTTGCACGAATTGAAACAAAAAGAAGTGCAGATTATAGGATTGGATTTGAAAGAAGATGTCATTGCAAATTGTAATGCATTAAAAGATAAATATGGTTATAAAAATCTGCGGTTTTTAACCGGGGATATCAAGGATTATACAGGTCAGGATGAAGTGGATATGGTTGTTACGCTTCACGCCTGTGATGTTGCAACGGATTATGCTTTGTATAAAGCGTTAACGTGGAATGCGCAAGTAATTTTATCGGTTCCGTGTTGTCATCATGAAGTGAATCGCCAAATCCGGAATGAGGCATTGCGTCCGATGTTAAATTATGGTATTGTCAAGGACAGAATGTCGGCATTGGTGACAGATTCTTTGCGGGCATTGATTTTAGAGAAGCAAGGATATGAGACGCAATTGCTTGAATTTATTGATATGACACATACACCCAAGAATATTTTAATTCGGGCCGTAAAACGTGATAAAATGATTTCGGCAACAAAACAGAAGGAAATTGCCAAGCAGGAAAAGGAATTTACGGAATTTCTGGGGATTCATACAACGCTACAGAAATTACTGGAGGAATAAAGCAAATATAAGATTGGTCATATTCCTGAATGAAAATTTTTATAAGATATAAAAGATAAATTTGTCCGGAAGGCATAACTGATAAAAAGAGAGAAAGGAGTACAATAATATGAGTGCAAAATTGAAAAAAACAATTAAAACAGTCGTAATTATCGTTACTTTTTTTCTTATGCTCTTTTTGTTCAGTGTTATCTTAAATCGTGATAATACCGGTATGACAATGGAAATGGCGGAAGCCACATATCCTACCGTTTCCATTCAGAACAATGCGAGAATCATTAATCGTATGCAGGGCTATGCAGTGCCCATGGATACTTCTTATATGCGTGAAAGTATTACTCCCCTGGAGGAGGGGCGCTCTTTGTCTCTCTATGTGGACAAATACGGTAGAGAAATTGCGGGACTTGCTTACGAAGTGCGTAGCATTGACGGGGAACGTCTGATTGAAAGTACGGAATTAACAAATTATGTGGAAAAGAAGGATTATATTACCACTAATTTTTCTCTGAAGGATTTGCTTGATACCAACCAGGAATATACCTTAGTTATTTTGGTAACCATGGATACCGGCGAAGTGATTCGTTATTATACAAGAATTATTCAGGCTTATGATTATAAAGCAACCGAGAAACTTGCTTTTGTATTTGATTTTTCAAATAAAACATTTGCAGAGTCACCGGAAAATGAAGAGTTGATTACGTATCTTGAAAGTGACTCTACCGGTGATAACACAAATTATCGGCATGTTAATATTCACAGTTCTTTTGACCAGGTTACCTGGGGAGATTTGGATGTGGTAAAAGAAACGGAGCCGGTTGCAATTATTGAGGAACTTGCATCTTCTACTGCAGTGATTCGTTTGGAATATATGGTAAGCCTTAAGGAGGGCAGGGATACACATTTTTATAATGTGACAGAACGTTTTCGCATCCGATACGGTACGGAACGTATGTATCTTTTGGAATATGATCGCTATATGGATCAGATGTTCTTTGAGAAGGACAATGCTTTTTACGGAAATAAAATTGTTTTAGGCATCACGGATGAAAACATTTCTTTGACAGAGAGCGAGGACGGTAATGTTTTTGCTTTTATCAAGGAAGGTAATTTATATGTATGTAATATTACGGACAATAAAGTTGCCAGGGCTTTTAGTTTTTATGATGAAGATAACTTTGATTGGCGTACCCGTAATCAGGAGCATGATATCAAAATTCTGAATGTGGATGAAACCGGAAATGCTGTTTTTATGGTGTATGGCTATATGAACCGCGGACGCCACGAAGGAGAAGTGGGCATTCAGGTATATGCTTACGACGGATTGATGAATACCATTGAGGAATTGGTTTTTGTTCCTTATGATAAAACATATGAGATGTTAAAAGTCAATGTGGAAAAATTGTCGTATCTGAATCAAAAAGGTGATTTGTATGTATATCTGGAAGGTACTATTTTCTGCGTGGATGTAGAAAGCGGAGAATATCAGGAATTGGTTTCCGGTGTAAGCGAGCATACATTTAAGGTGTCGGACAACAATACTATGCTTGTATGGCAGGCAGGAAACAATACCTACAATTCCAGGGAAATGTTGCTTATGAGTTTGGAAGGCGGTAAGCGTTCTTTGATTAAAGTGGAAGAAAACGAGCGTGTGCTTCCGCTGGGATTTATGGGAAATGATTTGATTTACGGAATTGCAAATCGGGAGGATATTTATACGGACAGTATGGGTAATACCACATTTCCCATGCATACGGTGTATATTCGTAATCAGAAGGGTGATATTCTTAAGACCTATGGCGAAGAAGACCGCTATGTGGTCGGTTGTGAAATTCGTGATAATATGATTACCTTGCAACAGGTAAAAAGAGACCGGGACGGTATTGGTTTTGCGGATACTGCCGCAGGTACCATCCTAAACAATGAAGTTGTGGAAGTCGGTAAAAATACCATCGAAGTAGTAGTGACCGAAAGTTATAAAAAAATTGTTCAGATTGTCATGCGTTCCGAAATGGATGACAGTGCCATTAAATTTATGGCACCTCAAGAGGTGTTGTACGAGGGTGAGCGAGATATTACTTTTGATATTCCGCCTCAGGAGAATGTATATTATGTATATAGCGGCGGTGGAATTTCCGGCGTATATACGAATCCCGGAGCGGCTATACGTGAGGCTTATCCGGTGGCAGGCAGTGTTCTGAATGCAGAGGGTGATTACGTCTGGATCAAAGGAAATCTTGTAAGCCGTAACCAGATTATGAAAATTACCGGAACAAAAACTGACGAAGAAACTTCATCTTTAGCAGTTTGTTTGGAAACTATTCTTTCGTTGGAAGGCTATTCAAGGGATGCACAATCATTGATTGATAAAGGATACAGTGCGGTAGAAATTATGGAAGAAGCAATGCCCGGTGCGGAGATTCTGGAACTGCAGGGCTGTACGTTGGATTCGGTGCTGTACTACGTAAATCAGGATATTCCGGTTCTTTTTATCGGCGATGATGGGGAAGCGGTCTTGATTGTAGGATTCAATGATTTGAATACCGTGTGGATGAATCCGGAGAACGGACGCGTCTATAAGGTTGGCATGA
>JAZNLG010000196.1:0-10561 GCA_045578965.1 Lachnospiraceae bacterium
AATTCTGACTGAGACGGGTATAGAAGGTAAGCCTGTTGTGACGGGTGTCAGAATTTATACGGGAACCGTTTACGAATGTAAAGCTGTGATTCTTTGTACCGGTACTTATTTAAAAGCGCGTTGTCTTTGTGGTGAAACAATTACTTATACCGGTCCGAATGGTTTACAGGCTGCGAATCATCTTACGGATTCGCTTCAATCTCTTGGTGTTAAATTACGTCGTTTTAAAACAGGTACTCCTGCGCGTATGGATAAACGAAGTATTGATTTTAGTAAAATGGAAGAGCAGGTTGGTGATGAGTATATTACTCCTTTTTCATTTTCTACAAATCCGGATGATATTCAGAAAGAACAAATTAGCTGTTATTTGACTTACACTAATCAGGCGACTCATGAGATTATTCGTAATAATCTTGACCGTTCTCCGATTTATGCCGGAATTATTGAAGGAACCGGACCAAGATATTGTCCTTCAATAGAAGATAAGGTTGTTAAATTTGCTGATAAAGAAAGGCATCAGGTTTTTATTGAACCGGAAGGTCTTTATACCAATGAAATGTATGTTGGTGGAATGTCATCTTCACTTCCTGAAGATGTACAGCTTGCTATGTACAGAACTGTTCCAGGACTTGAAAATTGTACAATTGTAAGAAATGCATATGCAATTGAATATGATTGTCTTGAAAGCGGAGAACTTACACTTTCTCTTGAATTAAAAGCAGTAAATAATCTTTATGCTGCAGGACAGTTTAACGGAAGTTCCGGTTATGAAGAGGCTGCTGCTCAGGGACTGATTGCCGGAATTAATGCATGTCGTAAGCTAAAAGGTGAAGAACCCTTGATTTTGGACCGAAGTGATGCTTATATTGGTGTTCTTATTGACGATCTTGTAACAAAGGATAACAGAGAACCTTATCGTATGATGACTTCCCGTGCAGAGTACAGACTTCTTTTACGTCAGGATAATGCAGATTTAAGATTATCTAAATTTGGTCATATGTGCGGTCTTGTTTCTGATTCTGACTATGAGGCTGTTTGTTATAAGCAGGAATTAATTGATAAAGAAGTTATTCGTTTGAAGGAAACTAAGGTTGGTGCGAATAAAGAGATTCAGGCTTTTCTTATGAAATATGAAGCTGCACCTTTACGCACTGCCGCTTCTCTTGCAGAATTACTTTGTCGTCCCGAGCTAAATTATGAAGCATTATCTGAAATTGATTTGGATCGTTGTACACTTCCTAAAGATGTTATTGAGCAGGCTTGTATATGTATTAAATATGAAGGATATATTGAAAGACAAATGCGTCAGGTAGAACAGTTTAAAAAGACGGAGCGTAGAAGTATTCCTGAAAATATTGATTATGATGATATTTCATCCTTACGTCTGGAAGCCAGACAAAAATTAAAAATGTTTCGTCCTTTGTCTGTCGGCCAGGCATCCCGTATTAGTGGTGTTTCGCCCGCGGATATTTCAGTTCTTATGATTTATCTTGAACAAAAGAAAGGAAAGCAGTGATATTATTATGGATTTATTTTCTTTAGATCAGTTCAAAAAAGATTTAAAAGAATGGGATATTGTTTTGACACAGAAACAGGAAGAACAGTTTCTTGCTTTTTATTATTTATTGGTTGAATGGAATTCTTTTATGAATCTTACTACTATTACAGAATTTGATGAAGTAATGAAGAAGCATTTTCTCGATAGTATGTCTTTTGTACATTACGTGAAGAATTATTATTCTATTTCTGATAAAAAAATTATTAAAGCAGAGGAAAAGACAGATAATCTGTTTGATATTTCTTTTTTATCACAGATGAAGTTTACCATGATAGATATTGGAACCGGGGCAGGTTTTCCGGGGATACCTTTGGCGATTCTTTTTCCGAATGCAAAATTTACTTTAATGGATTCTTTAAATAAAAGAGTCAAATTTTTGAATGAAGTAATTTTACAACTCGGATTGACCAATGTAGAAACGGTACATTCCCGTGCGGAGGATTTAGCTAAGAATCCAAAATACAGAGAGCAGTTCGATTATTCTGTTTCCAGAGCAGTTGCCAATCTTTCTACTCTTTCAGAATATTGTTTGCCTTTTGTAAAAGTAGGTGGTAATTTTATTTCCTATAAATCCGAGAAACTGTCGGATGAATTGCAGATGGCCGGGAAGGCAATTGCTACATTAGGTGGAGTAGTAAAAGATCAGATTGATTTTCAATTACCGGAATCAGATATATATCGTAATCTTTTGGTGATTAAAAAAGAGAAATCTACTTCAAAGAAATATCCGCGTAAAGCAGGCCTACCTGCAAAGGAACCATTATAATTAAACTATATTTGTAATTACTTATAATAAAGTAACTTATTCATGTAACTATCGTTAATATTGGACAAGAGTTTTATAGCATGGATTTTGCTGTAAGATTTCTTTTGGGGGATTTATGCAAGAAAAAATAATTCAATCGGAAGTAGTTCGTTCAGTCTATGATTCTATAAAAGAATTGCATCTAAATTATTGTGAGGAATTAGAGGAAACAAAAAGAGAATTGCAAAGAATTGAAAATGCAATCAAAGATACAAATGATTATCTTTCTTATCTAAGCAATCACCAAAATAGTGATGCTTTTGTTTTCTCTCCTCGTGGAGTAATTTCTAAAAATACCGGAAATGTACAAGACGGTTCTTATGATACCAGTGTGTTAATTGATTTTTCTGATACCCAGAAGAAAAAGGAAGAACTTGTTGATTTAGAAGACAGCAAAAAGAAATGCGAAGAAAAAATAAATAAATTGAATTCTACAATTGCTGTCTTATTGGATAATAAGGATATTTTAAAAGAAGTGATTTCTTTGAAAGATTCTTTTGAAGAAGAAAAAAAGATTCTTGAGGAAAAAAAGGATCAGGTTATAAAAGAATACGTGGAAAAGAGAGAGGCCTTCTCTTCTCAATTTGAAAAAGGTTCTTTGGAGAAACTTACTCATATTTCACATACAATTGATTTAATGGATTCTTATGTTTTACATGATCCGATGCGTGTTAAACTTGAATTAAAAAATATGAAGCAGAATGTCTCTTCTGTTTCCGAAAATCTAAAGCAATTGATTGGAGTTCCGGAAGGAGACATTTAGTGCAAATCCGTATCGGAATTGTAAAGGAAATGAATTCCACTTTGGAATGTATTCATAAACTTTTTGATTCTAATAGAAAATATGTAATTGTCTTTTGTGTTTATAATGTATTGGAGTGTTTGCAATTACTAGAGCAAGAGTATAATCTAATTGATATATTAATTATTGAAGATGATTATTCCGGTATTAATCAATACAAAATACTGAAAGAAATTAAGGATACATATTTTTATGTTAAAATAATCTTTCTTTCATCAGATTATAATAATAAAAAGTTTACTACGATTCTTGATATTGGTATTGATGGTTATTTATTAAGTAATATATATTTCTCTGAATTTGAATACTCAATTGCACAAGTATTAAATGGTATTACTTATATTGATACTCGATTATATAAATATTATCAAAAGTATTGTAACAAAGCTTATGTTATAGAATGTAAATTAACGAATCGTGAAAAAGAAGTAATTACTTGTGCTGCCGCAGGAATGTATAATAAAGAAATTGCTTACTATTTGAAAATTCGTGAGGAAACGGTAAAAAATCACTTTTCAAATATTTATCGCAAAATGCATGTAAAAGATAGAACACAAGCAGTTGTTTATGCAATCAAAAATGATTTATTAGATTTATGACTTTTTGTGTGATTATATTCTTTTATATAATCAATTCTCTTTTATTGAATGGAAGATATAGCATTAAGTTTTTACTTATCATATACTGATATGAAATCCGGATATATAATTTTATATATTTATAAATAATAGAATGGTTTACTTCTGTATTGGTAAACCATTTTTTATTTTAAATACTATATATAGTTAAATAAAAATAATTTAATTTTATATCTACATATTGTATTTTTAGTATTATTTATTTGTATTTTATCCACACTGTTTATGTGGAAATGTTTCACGTGAAACATTTCTGGTGGATATAATATAAAACACAAGATATAATGTTTCACGTGAAACATTTTGTCTATATCTAGTTAGAAAAATGTGAAACATTTTCATAAATATTGTGAAACATTCAAAAAACAAAAGTTTCACACATTTTATCCACAAATCCACTACCACTATATCTAGTAAAATGGGGATAATTATAATGGTTAAATACTGAAAAAAACAATTTTTTCTTATAGATAAACTCTTAAAATAATGGTATAATCACATAGTTGAAAAAGAGAGTGAACAAAATATCCGAAAGAGATTGGAGCGTAATATGGGAAAAATTATTGCAATTGCAAATCAGAAGGGTGGCGTAGGTAAAACCACCACATCTATTAACTTATCTGCTGCATTGGCTGCACAAGGAAAGAAAGTATTAATGATTGATACTGACCCCCAGGGAAATGCAACCAGCGGATTTGGTGTTGAGAAGAATGAATTAGATAATACCGTTTATGAATTAATGTTGGGCGAATGTTCTATTAAAGAATGTATTATTAATGAAGTAATACCTAATTTGGATATTCTTCCCACTAATGTAAATCTTGCAGCTATCGAAATAGAAACTATTGATGTAGAAAATAAAGAATATATTTTAAAGAATGAATTGGATTGGGTAAAGGATAAATATGATTTTATTTTAATCGATTGTCCTCCTTCCCTTAGTATGTTAACAGTAAATGCAATGTGTGCTGCTGACAGTGTATTGGTTCCGATTCAGTGTGAATACTATGCTTTGGAAGGTTTGAGCCAGTTAATTCATACAATTAACCTGGTTAAGTCCAGATTGAATGAAGATTTGGAGATGGAAGGTGTTGTATTTACTATGTACGATTCCAGAACTAATCTTTCTTCAGAAGTCGTAGAAAATGTAAAAGATAACTTGGATGAGAAGATATTTAATACAGTGATTCCAAGAAATATAAGACTTGCTGAGGCGCCCAGTTTTGGTCAGCCCATTACAATTTATGATCCGAAATCAGCAGGCTCTGTTAGTTATCTTGCATTAGCAGAAGAAATTATTAAAGCGAATCGATAGAAGATTTTTGGATCAATGAACGGAAACGAAGAAAGTCTATTAACATATTAGTACCGGAAACCTAAGTATATGAGGTAACTAATATAGTCCGGGAAATCATAAAAGGAAAATTTGCGGACAAGTCTTTTATCAATATAGTAAAAACGAAAAACCCGGGGGAAGGGTTGCGTAAGAGGAGGAAGAACAAATGGCATTAGGCGGACAGAATAAAGAAGCAGGTAAAAAAGCAAGAATCGGTAAAGGTTTGGATGCTTTGATTCCAAGCGGCGGAGTTACTAAGACAACCGAGAAACCTTCAAAAGTTGCTGATAAAGATGGAGTTGTAAACGTTAAGATTTCTAAGGTGGAACCAAATCGTGAACAGCCCCGTAAAAATTTCGATGAAGATGCTTTGCAGGAATTGGCAGAATCAATTAAGCAGTTTGGTGTGCTTCAGCCTATTCTTGTACAGGAAAGAGAAGATTATTATGAAATCATTGCCGGTGAACGTCGTTGGCGTGCAGCAAATATTGCCGGTTTAAAAGAAGTTCCTGTTATCATTCGTAATTTAACGGAACAGGAAATTGTAGAAATTGCTTTGATTGAAAATATTCAGCGTGAGGATTTGAATCCAATCGAAGAAGCTCAGGCTTATAAGAGACTTTTAACGGAATTCAACTTAAAGCAGGATGAAGTGGCAGAACGTGTATCCAAGAGTCGTACAGCCGTTACTAATTCTATGCGTCTTTTAAAATTATCTGATGATGTACAGCAGATGGTAATTGATGAAATGATTAGCACAGGACATGCCAGAGCCTTACTTGCAATTGAAGATCCTGAGCAGCAGTACATTTTGGCACAGAAGGTTTTTGACGAAAAGTTGTCCGTGCGTGATATCGAGAAGTTGGTTAAAAATTTAGGAAAGACCAAAGTTCAGAAGAAGAGCAAAGAAAAACAACTTATTGCTATTTACCAGGACATTGAAGAAACTTTGAAAGAAAAGTTGAGTACAAAGGTAAGTATTGTTGCCAAAGAAAACGGTGCCGGTAAAATTGAAGTGGAATTCTTTTCTCATGAAGAACTGGATCGTCTTATGGAAATTATAATGAAGTAGTAACTAAATAATATTACATTAGTAGTTAAAAGGTGAAATATGAACAGTAAATTATTGGAAAGTATTGGATTAGGTAATTTAGATATTGCATACGTGTTGATTTTTATGTTGGTATGTATTATTGTGTTGGCTGTTTTGGTAATCTGTCAGATGAACCAGAATAAAAAGCTTCGTTTAAAATATGAGAAGTTTTTACAAGGGAAAGATGCAAAATCTTTGGAGGAGCAAATTACCGAGTTGTGCGAAACCCATGATATTATTAAAAAAAGTACGGATGCACATACCAGACAGATTAAGGATTTGTACAAAAAGCATAAAACCACATTCCAGAAGTCTGCTATCGTAAAGTATGACGCTTTTAAGGAAATGGGCGGAAAACTGAGTTTTTGCCTTGTGATGCTGGACGAAGAAAATGATGGTTTTGTATTAAATTCCGTTCATAGTACGGATGGATGCTACTCTTACACCAAAAAGATCAAAAAAGGTGAAAGTGAAATTGCTTTGGGTAATGAGGAGAAATATGCTTTAGAAAAGGCGATGAAGGCGGAATAATTGTATTTTTGCGGAAGAATTCCAAAAAAACAGTAAATTTCCCTTTGTATGTAGGTCCTATAAAGTATATAATATATAAAGTGATATTTGGATGAGAATAAGAAAGACATCTTAGTCGGAATGATATTGTTTTTATCATGAAATAATAAAATAAGGCTTTGGCCTTTTAATGGAGGAAGACATGATTGATATTAAGTTTCTAAGAGAGAATCCTGAACTTGTAAAAGAGAATATTCGCAAAAAATTTCAGGATGAAAAACTTGCTTTGGTAGACGAAGTTATTGCGTTGGACGAAGAAAGAAGAAAAACCCAGCAGGAAGTAGATGAAATCAAGGCAAATAAAAATAAAATTGCAAAACAGATTGGTGCTTTGATGGCTCAGGGTAAAAAGGATGAAGCCGAAGAAGTAAAGAAGCAGGTAACTGCCGGTGCACAGCGTTTAAGCGAGTTAGAAGCAAAGCAGAAAGAGTTAGAGGAAAAAACCACTAAAATTATGATGGTAATCCCTAATATTATTGATGCCAGCGTTCCCATCGGTAAGGATGATTCCGAAAATGTGGAAATTCAGAAATACGGTGATCCGGTTGTCCCGGCTTATGAAGTACCTTTCCACGCAGATATTATTAATAATATGAACGGATTGGACAAAAAAGCAGCAGGAAGAACCAGTGGTGAAGGCTTCTACTACTTAATGGGTGACGCTGCAAGAATTCACTCTGCAATGATCAGTTATGCAAGAGATTTTATGATTGATAAAGGATTTACTTACTGCATTCCTCCTTTTATGATTCGTAGCGACGTGGTAAACGGCGTTATGAGTTTTGCGGAAATGGAAGCCATGATGTACAAGATTGAAGGTGAAGATTTATTCTTAATCGGTACTTCTGAGCATTCCATGATTGGTAAGTTCCAGGGTGAAATCGTGGAAGAGAGCCAGTTACCCATCGCTATGACTTCTTACTCTCCTTGCTTCCGTAAGGAAGTAGGCGCTCACGGTATGGAAGAACGTGGCGTATATCGTGTGCATCAGTTTGAGAAGCAGGAAATGGTAGTGCTGTGTAAGCCTGAAGATTCTATGGACTGGTATAACAAGATGTGGCAGTATTCCGTAGAATTCTTCCGTAGTTTGGACATCCCTGTTCGTACTTTGGAGTGCTGTAGCGGTGATTTGGCTGATTTGAAGGTAAAATCCTGTGACGTGGAAGCATGGAGCCCCAGACAGCAGAAATATTTTGAAGTTGGTTCATGCTCTACTTTAGGCGATGCGCAGGCAAGACGTTTGAAAATCCGTACCAAGGGTGAAAACGGTACCTACTATGTGCATACTTTGAACAATACCGTATTGGCAACCCCTCGTGCATTGATTGCATTCTTGGAAAATAATTATCAGGAAGACGGTTCTGTTCGTATTCCTGAAGCATTAAGACCTTATATGGGTGGCAAGAGCGAAATTCGATAATTTTATACAATAAAAAAGTATAAAATGCTGTTAACAGAATCTTATATATAAAAAAGAATAAAAATAGGGGCTTATAACAAGATGGAAATATAAGCCCCTACTACTTTTGTAATTGAATATTTCTTTTTATGTGCTTTTACAATAAAGAAAGGAAAAAACTCGAAAGAATAAATTTGAGTAAGGGAGGTGAAATTCTTGCACAAGTATTTAAGAGCCATAGGTTTTAGTAAATATAAGACTTACAAAGAGATGGAAGAACTGATTCGACAGGTGATTTCCCAAGCGGAAGAAAAAAATTACATTTCTACGGATGATAAAAGTATGTTAGGCGAATATTGCAAGGATTTTGCTGAAGATATCGGAATTTGTGTGCGCGGAGAGTTTGAAGATTTCGATGATTTGGAAAATTCCGGCACAAGATACTATTTCCCTTATTTACGTTCCGGAGTAATCAGTTCCGTCGAAGAAATTACCATTGAGCGTCATGCAGAGAAGGAATCTTACGCCGGTGTCTGCGATGATGTAAAAGTAGGCGTAATTTTAATTTTTTATCTGCAGAATATGATTTCCAGTTTAAAATTAAAAAACAGCGGACGATTTCATGATACTCCCTATACGTTGTCTTTAAGTGCACTTTCTTGTCAGGGCAGAATTATGATGCCTATTGAAAAACAGCAGGGTGACGAGGCCAGAGTTCGTAAAGTGATTACCAAACGAAATGCTTTACTCACTAAGGCAAGACAAGGTGATGAGGAAGCCATCGAGACACTGACCTTGGATGATATGGATATGTATTCCAATATTTCAAAGCGAATTTATACGGAAGATATTTATTCGCTGGTAGATACTTTTTTTATGCCTTACGGTGTAGAGTGTGATCATTATTCTGTCTTGGGTGAAATCAAGGAATATCGTCAGGTTCGTAATTCATATACCGATGAAGAATGCTGTATTCTGACCATATCGGCAAACGATTTGTTGTTTGATGTGTGCATCAATAAGGAAGATTTGTACGGTGAACCTGCAGTGGGCAGGCGATTCAAAGGTGTGATATGGATGCAGGGCTACATCAATTATCCGGATGTATAAAAGATTGTTTGATATAAAAGTCAGTTTCTTTTGTAAAAATATTGTTTTATGGCGGGAAAAGATATAATATAATTTATGTGTAAAAGAAATTCATTAGGAAAGGATGCAAAAGATGAAAGTTGGAGTAAGAGTTTTATTATTTATTGGTATGTTGGGCATTGTACTCACTTTTTTAGGCGGTAAAGATGTTATTAAAATGTCCAAGGACCCGATTAGTATGGAAAGTACAGATTGGGGGACCTTAAAAGCGGGCGACCATGTTCAGGTTACCATTGATATGGTATGGGGACAGTTTTATTATGAAACCCGTGAAGAATCAACATTTGGTATCGTTACAAGTTCTCAGGAATCCGGTCGTGGCTATGCAATTCCTCATTTATTTATAAATAACGAAGGATTTTATGATATTGATTACTATATTGGTTTGCGTCTTGCAAATCCCAGCGATTATAAAGTAATTGAACAGGTTTTGGCAGAGAGTGATGCATGGTATTATGATACCACCGGTACCGTGAATTATGGTATGACTACATTGTATATTGACGGTACTTTGGAAAAGATGGATTCCGAAGAAAAACAATTAATGGAAGAGTATCTTACGGAATGCGGTTATACGCCGATGGAAATCAATCAGATGTTGTGTCCTTATATGATTACCAGAGGTAATATGGCAGCATCTAAAATTACTTTGGGAATCGGAATTGTCTTGGATTTGATTTTACTCGGTGTTATCGGTTTTATGATATACCAGCATCAAAAAGAAAAGGAACAGTTTTCCGGACATACATATATGGGTGTGAGCCAAACCGGAAGTACGGATGTGTACGGTGGTACAAATTACGGCGGAAATAATTTCGGCGGTACAAATTACGGAGCATCAAAGCAAAACAGCAGTACATATGATGGTAGCACATATGGCGACAATTCTTACGGCGGAACCAATACCTACGGCCAGGGCAGCAGTTACGGAGCAACAAATACCTACGGCCAGAGCAGTAGTTACGGAGCAACAGATACCTACGGCCAGAGCAGTAGTTACGGAGCAACAGATACCTACGGCCAGAGTAGTAGTTACGGAGCAACGGATACCTACGGCCAGAGCAATAGTTACGGAGCAACGGATACCTATGGCCAGAGCAGTAGTTACGGAGCAACAGATACCTACGGCCAGAGTAATAGTTACGGAGCAACCGATACTTACGGCCAGAACAGCAGTTATGGTGTAACGGATACTTACGCAAATAATAGTA
>JAZNLG010000197.1:0-23293 GCA_045578965.1 Lachnospiraceae bacterium
TATTTACCGCACTTGAAATCGCTTTTGTCAAAGCAATGTCATAACCGGCCTTGGTTCCGTCACCATCCATGCTGGTAAGCAAGATTTCACCTGCACCCAGCTTTTCTGCAGTAATCGCCCATTCCACTGCATCCATTCCCATATCTACACGACCGCCGTTTTTAAAGATATTCCAACCGCTGCCATCTGCACGTCTCTTAGCATCAATCGCCACTACCACACACTGACTGCCGAACTTCTCTGCAGCTTCCGAAATTAAATCCGGATTCATAATTGCTGCTGAATTTACTGCTACTTTATCTGCACCTTCCCGCAATATCTTCTTAAAATCATCCACGGTACGAATACCGCCGCCAACGGTAAAAGGAATAAAAACCTGGCTTGCCACGCGGCGTACCATATCCACCACCGTATCTCGTCCGTCAGAAGATGCCGTTATATCCAGAAAAACCAGTTCATCCGCCCCGGCCTTATCATAGGCTCTGGCAATTTCTACCGGATCTCCCGCATCAATCAAATTAACAAAATTAACACCTTTTACCACTCTGCCCGCATTTACATCGAGACAGGGAATAATTCTTTTTGTATGCATAAAACAAACCATTCCTTACAATACAGATTTTTCAACTTCACTCAGCATTTTACCATTTTGGTAAAATCCGTAGTTTTAGATTTCAATAAAATTTTTAAGAATTGCCAAGCCAACGTCAGAAGACTTCTCCGGATGAAACTGACAGGCAAATACATTGTCTTTTTCCACTGCGGCATGAATATGCGTACCATATTCCGTGGATGCTGCCACTATTCCTTCCTCTTCAGCCTTCAGGTAATAGGAATGTACGAAGTATACATATGCCCCTTCTTTGATTCCCGCAAATAATCTGGTGTCTTTTTCAAAATGCAAAGAATTCCATCCCATATGAGGAATTTTTAAATCTTCTCCATCCGGTATACGAAGGATTTTACCGGGTAAAAGCCCCAATCCTTTTACCCCCGGCGTTTCATCACTCTCTTCAAACATTAATTGCAATCCCAGGCAGATGCCAAGGAACGGTGTCCCTCGCTCTACAATCTTGTGAATCACTTCTTCCAATCCGTAACTTCTGATTTTGTTCATGGCATCGCCAAAAGCACCAACACCGGGTAAAATCACTTTATCTGCATTCAAAAGCACATCCGCATCCCTGGTAATCACAACCTCTTCCCCCAAAGACTCAATTGCTTTCTCCACGCTTTTGATATTACCCGCATCGTAATCAATAATTGCTATCATTTTTTCTCCCTGAATCCATGACTGTTAAGTCAGTTTATTCCACAAAATTTATGGCACCGTCTTCTACGGTTCCCGAATACAAAACATCGTTTGTATCATTTTCCGATACAGAAGAATCCTCATTAGAAACTGAGTTCTCTTCCTGCTGCATCTGTTCAATAATGGCTTCTTCTTCCGGCAGTAAATCTTCCATTTCTTCCGGATTCAAGCCGCCCTCATTCCCTGATTCAACATTATCCGAAGGCATTTCTTCCGAACCGTTCTCCGGTTTCACTGCCACTTCACCACCGTAAGCAGACATATCGTTATACGGCCGGCCTGCCAAAATATTCTCCACCGCTACCGTATAATTCGGATTACGCAATCCGCAAATCATCTCTACGGTGCCCGCATCCAAACCGTACTGTTCCTTTAAAGCCTTCACAAAACGATCTTTTTCCAACTGCCATTCCGCTTCGATACCCAGTCCGCTTGCCATAACATTCTCTTCATTGCACGCAATAACACCCTGCAACAAAGCATTCAAATGTTCTTTGGTCATACCACGCTTTGAATATATTTCAGCCTGATGATAACGCTCTTGCAATCCATACAAAAGACTTGCCTTTTCATACATAATCCGATCACTGTCGCTCAGTTTTTTATCCTTCAGGCGCAAAGATACTTCTTCATAATCCTGTGCATAAAAAGCCACTCTTGCTGCAGCAAGTGACAACTGTTGCGGTAAGAAGTACGTTCCCACAAGAATCAATCCTAATATGGAAGCACATACCAACAACGTGGCTACAATGCCCTTTGTTCCGATTCCACGTTTCTTGTCTTTGCTTTCCTCTTCCTTGCCGTCGTCCGCAATAACAACTTTTTTAACCTTCTTTTCTTTCTTCGGTTTCTCTTTCTTCTGGGCCTTCTTCTTATCTTCAGCGGCTAATTCTGCAGCAATTTCTGCATTTTCATCTTTGCCTTTTGCTGATTTCTTTTCTGCCTTGTCTTTCTTAGCCTTCTTCGGTGCCTTTTCCTTCTTTTCTTTTTTTGCTTTTACAGGTGCCGCTTCTTCTGTCGGAATATCCATATATTCCAGCGTATCCCCATCGCCCAGAGGAATTTTTCCATCCACATCAAGACTGTCGTCTTCAAACATAAAAGCAGCAATTTTATCTTTCAGAGAAACTTTATCCTTCTTTTCTTTCTTCGGCTTCTCTTTTTTAACTTTCTCTTTTTTGACTTTTTCTTTTTTGCGCTTCTTCTTTCCCTGAGACGGTTCTTCCGACAATTCTTCCGAATTCTCACTCTCCGAATCCAACGCCTTGGATACCGCTGCTTCTGCCGCCTTGGTGCTCTCCGCAATTGCTTCCGCGTTCTCCTGTATACTTTCTTCTTCAAACTGCGTCAGCATAGACATAATATCTTCTTCCGCCTGCATATCCGCATCAAAAGAAGTTGTCTCTTCTTCCGCAAGTTTTGCGGTAGCCTCCAACATTTCTTCCACATTTTCTATGTCTAACAATACTTCTTCATCAAAATCAAAGGAAGGTATTTCTACAACCTGCTTATTATCTCTGTCACTCTGCATTTCAGTCATAGTTTCTGACTCTGCTGCAAGTTCTTCAAGAATTGTCTCTGCACTATCTTCCTGTTCTTCCTCCACCAATACGTCCGCAATATCACCAAGACCCAATTCTTCCAATTCTGCTCGTGTAAGTCCGGACTGATTCTCATCCGCAGGTGTATCTTCTCCCATAGTTGCAAAAAGAGATGCAATTTCTTCCGGCGATAACGTATGATTATCAAATGCTTCCGCCGAAGTCTCACTTTTCTCCACTATCGGTTCCGGCTCTATTACTTCTTCAATAATTTGCTCTGTAACGTCCTCAGTAGAAGTCTCCGCTGCCATAGACGCAAAAAGCGCTGCTATCTCGTCATCGGATAAGGTTCCGCTGTCTGATACCGCAGGTACCGGTACGGGCGCCGGTTCTTCCTGTACATTATCCTCCGCTGCCATAGATGCAAAAAGTGCTGCTATTTCATCATCGGATAAGGTTCCGCTGTCCGATACTGCAGGTACGGGGGCAGGCGTCGATTCTTCTTTTATCGGTTCCGTTTGCTCGTTATTCTCTGCTTCCATAGATGCAAAAAGTGCTGCTATTTCGTCATCAGATAGCGTTCCCGTTTCGGATATTACAGGCACAGATTCCGTTATCTCCGGAACATTCCGGGTTTTAACAGAAGTATTCTCCGCCTCTACAGGACGATTCTGTACTTCCGGCTCTGTAATCGAATTGGCCATCCGCATTGTATATTCAGACATAAAATCATCTGTTTCCACAGAATCATATTCATCTTCATCCTCTGTTTCCAATCCCAAAAGCAGAGCAAGTTGCTTTTGCAACACTTCCTCTGTCAATTCTGATTCATCCAATTCCTCAATGGATTTCTTATGTCTTTTTTCTTGGTTAATATTTGCGTCATTTGAGGTTGCTTCATCACTGACCGATGCAAGCAACTGATCCAAATATTCTTCTGTAGACTGCATGAAACATCCTCCTGCACTATACATGCATCATTGTTTTAGAGTAGAAAAAGCCGGGGATATATCCCGGCTTTTGAATACTTATGAAAGAACCAAGGCATCAATCTCACGAACCAAATTACCAATTTCAGGTTTCGTAAGCTGAACGTTTGCGCCAAGCGCTTCTCCCTTTCTTCTCATATCATCATTGATTAAGGAAGAGAAAATCATAACCGGGATATCTTCTGTTGCGCTATCCTCGCGAATCAGTTTCAACAGGTGATGTCCGTCCATCTGAGGCATCTCGATATCTGTAATTACAAGTTTTACATGTTCCTCCAAAATGCCTTTCGCCTTGCAATCCTGAATAACATTCCATGCTTCCTTACCATTCTCACAACTGATAATGTTGCAATATCCTGCCTTCTTCAATGAATCACAAATTAACGCATTCAGCAACGCAGAATCTTCCGCAATCAAAATGGGAATATCGTTACGTTCTCTAACGCCTAACGCTTCCACTTCTGCCACTTTCAATCCTGTATCGGGATTAATGTCGGATACAATCTTTTCAAAATCCAAAATAATGATTAACTTGCCGTTAATATTAATAATACCGGTAGAAATTCCGTCTTCCGCAGAAACCACGGTAGCACTGGGCTTCACGATATCAGACCAGGATACACGATGAATACCTACTACGGATTCTACATGGAATGCAATATCCAATTTATTAAAATTGGTAACAATAAACAATCCGCCCGGCTTACCCTCGCCAAGTTGTAAGCAGTTTGATAAGTCAATTGCCGTAATCATAAAATCACGGGGCATAAAAATACCTTCAATGCTGGGATGTGCATTGGGAACCAATGTAACAGGCTGATAAGGAATGATTTCGCGAATCTTAGCCACGTTAATTCCGTAAGAATTACCTCCTACCACAAATTCCAATACTTCCAACTCATTTGTTCCGTTTTCTAAAAGAATTTTGCTATCCATAACGTCACCTCACCAATTTTTTTGCTTTCCCTTTTGTCCAAATACATATTTTCCTGTTGATTATATCATAAAAACAAATAAAATAACAGTTTTTTTATGAGTTTTTATGCGTTTTCCTCAATATTTTTATACACCTGTTCCATTAAGCGACTTCGCGCCTCCGTTGTTGCCCATGCGATATGAGGCGTAATCAGCAATTTCCGGCTGTCTTTGATTGAAAACAGCGGATTTTGGGCAGACATCGGCTCTTGTTCCAATACGTCCAATCCGGCTCCTGCAATGAGATTTTCATTCAATGCCTTACACAAATCATCTTCTTTTACAATCGGCCCTCTTCCCACATTAATCAGATACGCGGAGGTCTTCATCCTGTTAAAAGCATCATAGGTGAACAAATGCTTGGTCTGCGCATTTAAGGGTGCGTGAACCGAGATAATATCCGATTCCGCAAGTAAAGTATCAAAATCCACCCTTTTATATGCCGCATTATCATTTCTGCCGCTGGTGGAATAATAAATCACCTTACATCCGAAGGCTTTGGCAATATCAGCCACTCTCGCACCGATTTCACCCAGTCCCACAATCCCCCAGGTCTTACCGGCCAGTTCATGAAACTGTTCGCCAAAGAACGTAAAGCGAGGACATTTTATGTACTCTCCGTTTTTTACATAATCATCATAAAATCGCAGTTTTTCACTGATATAAAAGTACATTGCAAACGTATGCTGCACCACGCTCTCCGTTGAATAACTTCTTACATTTTTTACTGCGATTCCGCGTTTTTCACAATATTCCATATCCACATTATCCGTTCCGGTAGCAGTTACGCAAATCAATTTTACATTCTCTGCTTCTTTTAATGTGGTCTCATTCATAGGTATTTTATTAATTACAAGAACATCTGCATCCCCAATTCGCTCTTTCACCAATTCGTTTGGTGTAGTTCCGTAAACGGTCAAATCTCCCAATTTTTCAAAATAACTCAAATCCACATCTGCTCCGATATTATCGCGTTCCAGCATTACAATTTTTCTCATATCCGTATTGTTCCTTTTTACTATTTTATTTCTGATTAATCTTTTATATCTCTTTATTTTAATACTTTCTCTATTGTTCTTGTACATAAACAAGGCTTATTCACAAGGATATTTCATCCCCCACTGTGCTCTTATTTCATCCAAAATTTCCATTCCGCGAAGGGTCTCTTCATGGGGCATCTGCTCACATTCCAACGCTCCCTTTCGAAGTGCTTCCACACATGCAAGTACCTCGTATTCATACCCGTTAATTTGTGTTGGAACGGCAATTTCTTTCACTATTTTTCCGCTTTTATCATAAACGGTAATTCCCTCGCAGTTGTTGATATTATGCACGTGAATCCTTCCGTTTTCCCCGTAAATGATTCCTTCCCTGTCAGTTGCAGACAGCATACTGCTGTGGAGCACAGCCATCACGCCGTTCTCGAAAGTCAATGTTATGCTGTTTAACAAATCTACGCCGTCTTTTGATAGGACCGCATCCGAAGAAATCTTTTTTATGGGACTTTTTACGGTCATCAATGCAAACTGTATGGGGTATACACCCAGGTCTAAAAGCGCACCACCCGCCAGTTCGGGTTTGATCAGCCTTTCTTTGTGCCGAATATCATATCCGAGATTTGCGGTTACGGACTCTACACGACCTATGATATTTTCTTCCAGTAGTTTATCTATCAACTGTCTTGCAGGCATAAACCTTGTCCACATTGCCTCAACCAGCAAGACATCCTTCTCTTTTGCCAAATCTACCAGTTCCCTTGCCTGCCTTGCATTGACGGTAAAAGCCTTTTCCACCAGCACGTGCTTTCCGGCTTCAATGCACATTTTCGTATGTTCATAATGGTGGGAATGGGGCGATGCAACATATACCAATTCCACTTCCGGATCCACAAGCATCTCCTCATAACTGCCGTACGCCTTCTCATATCCCCATTCTTTTGCAAACGCTTCTGCACGTTCCATACTTCTGGAAGCTACTGCGTACTTATGAATTTCTTTTAAACCGGACACCGCATAGGACATTTTCCCTGCAATTCCTCCGGCGGCCAAAATCGCAAATTTAACCATATCTCACCCCGCCTTTTTTCAAACACACGTTACTATATCAAAAGGCCGGCATACCACCGGCCTTTTTCTGCACTATTTTAAAATCTTTTTTAACTCATCCATAAAAGTATTTACATCCTTGAATTCACGATAAACGGATGCAAATCTTACATACGCAACCGGATCCAAATCTTTTAATTTGTTCATGATTAACTCACCGATTACATTGCTGGAGATTTCGCGTTCTTCACGATTCACAATTTCAGTTTCCACAGAGTCTACCAACTGGGTAATCTGTGCCGCAGAAACGGGTCTCTTGTGGCAGGCTCTTAAAATACCTGCTTCTATCTTACTGCGGTCATAGGTCTCGCGGTTATTATCCTTCTTAATAATAATCAAGGGAATGGTTTCAACCTTCTCATAGGTAGTAAATCTCTTGCCGCACTCATCACATACACGACGACGGCGAATGGAATTGTTATCTTCCGCCGGTCTTGAATCGATTACTCTGGTATTCTCATGATTACAAAAAGGACACTTCATTTGCGCTCTCCCCTTCCTGTTTACGCTCATTTTTCTCTTATGACTGTTAACCAAACTACAATTTACCTTATTTGGTTTACCATAAAAATTTTATAACATTTATGTCATTTCGTCAACTAAATTCTGACTTTTCAAGGATAAAAGTCCTATTTTACTGCATTTTAAATATCCACCAAAATAATATCGGGACCAATCTGCTTAATATCGCAAAAACATATGACACAATCCTCTTCCTTGCGAAACAAATTGCACAATTTTCCCCGTCCGGGTACATGTATTTTTTCGATGCAACCTTTACAGGCATCAAACTCAATATCGCTAACCCGCCCCAACTTACAACATTGCCGGACGCTAATCACTTCTTTTTCACACAACTCCGAAAACAACATCACAACAACACCCTTTTCTTTTATCATACGCATCCTAATTTGTCCCTGTGATTCTGTATAAATTCCCGCAAACCGTAAATCCTTATTTTAAAGCCTGCTATACAATCCGGCATACAACTGACTTCAATGCATTTATTTGCTTTTTGTTTGTTGCCATGTGGATTATGTTATATTCCAACAGGACCCACTCTCGTTCGAGCGAAAACGTAGCGGACACTAAACTCACCAAACGAATAGTATTCGTTGGTTCGCTAAGTGCCGACGTTTTCACACGGTCCTTTATGGAATAAAAATATCCACATGGCCTTATATAAACCAAGCCCAAATAAATACATCGAAAATAAAAAAAGGAGGACTGCCATGGCCAGCGGAAAAGTTGAGATTTGCGGCGTCAATACTGCAAAATTACCCTTGTTAAATGCCACAGAAAAAGAGGAATTGTTTGAGAAAATTGCTGACGGCGACAAAGAAGCCAGAGAAAAATACATTGAGGGAAACTTACGTCTGGTGTTAAGTGTGATTAAGCGTTTTTCATCCAATAATGAAAATGTGGATGATTTGTTTCAAATCGGTTGCATCGGGCTTATGAAAGCAATCGATAATTTTGATACTACACTGAATGTTAAATTCTCCACCTATGCCGTGCCTATGATCATCGGCGAAATCAGACGTTTCTTACGGGATAATAATACCATCCGCGTCAGCCGCTCCCTAAAAGATACTGCTTACAAAGCAATTTATGCCAAAGAAGCCCTTACCAAACGTAATATGCGTGAACCTACCATTATGGAGATTTCGCAGGAAATCGGCATTCCAAAAGAAGATATCGTCTACGCTTTGGACGCCATCCAGAATCCTATGAGCCTCTATGAACCGGTCTATACGGAAGGCGGTGATACGCTGTATGTCATGGACCAGGTCAGCGATAAAAAAAACCGCGAAGAACTTTGGGTCGAACATCTTTCCTTAAGCGATGCCCTCAAAAAATTAAATGCCAGAGAACATGAAATCATTGTTCTTCGCTTCTTTGAAGGTAAAACCCAAATGGAAGTTGCCGATATGATCGGTATCTCTCAAGCCCAGGTATCCCGCCTGGAAAAAAACGCATTAAAAACTATGCGTAATTATCTGGAAGGATAACATTTCGTTACTTTGACAGAATTCAAAATGGGTGAAGCAAGCCTCACCCATACATACTTTTAAACTCCATATTTGTTGAATATTCTATTATCTCTTCACACTTTTAATATATCAGCCTATGTCTTTGTCTTTTGTCATTTTTTAGATTTCTTTACTGATTTCCTTCTTTAACCGGTTCATGATTTTCTTTTCCAGTCTTGATATGTATGATTGTGAAATTCCCAGCAAATCCGCCACTTCTTTCTGTGTCATTTCCTGTCCGTCACTGCGATTCAATCCATAGCGTAAACTGATAATCAGGCGTTCCCGCTCACTCAATTTTCCGATTGCCTTCATCAAAAGTCTGCGTTCCACATCATTCTCAATATCACGATAAATAATATCTTCATCCGTTCCCAGAATATCTGATAACAGCAATTCATTTCCGTCCCAGTCTACATTAAGAGGTTCATCTATGGATACCTCAAGTTTTGTCTTACTGTTCCTTCGAAGAAACATCAAAATTTCGTTTTCAATGCATCTGGAAGCATAAGTGGCAAGTTTAATATTTTTATCCGAACGGAATGTATTAATGGATTTAATCAGTCCTATCGTTCCGATGGAAATAAGGTCTTCCACGCCCACGCCGGTATTATCAAACTTCTTGGCAATGTACACTACCAACCTGAGATTATGCTCAATGAGCGACGCTTTTGCCTCTGCATTTTCGCCGGTTTCCAACTCATAAATACAGCGGTTCTCTTCCTCAGCCTCTAATGGTGGCGGTAAAATATCATTCCCGCCAATATAGAAAACTTCCCCCTCTTCTTCCGCCTCCAACGGAAAAGAAACCTTTCTGCACACACTTCCGTCTATTAACCAATTTCGAAACGACTGAATCATTTGTCAATCCTCCTTCATATATTCCTGATGTAAAATCATATGATATGCACCGCTTTTGGATATTTTCCCGGGATACATGGCAAGCAATGCATCTTTACACTTAATATCCCCTTCTTTGGTATGAAGAATCATTTGCGAAATCTTCTTTACTTTTAAGGTAGCTCCGGAATTTCCTAAGGCATAATAACTCACTTCATACTCATATTGATCCTGAGGTGGCAAAATGCCCGCTTCCAGAATACACACGCCCTTATCGGTTGTGTGCTCCCGCAAACGATTTCCGGTATCCTGTAATGCAACAACACTAATTTTAAAAGAATTCTCTGCCTCTCCAAACTCAACCGTTACCGGAACCAAATTACTCTTTTGCCTTCGATACAACCGCAAAACATACTGCAATATGTAATAAATTACCGTCAGCAACACAAGCCAGATTCCAACTGTCAAATCGTTGCCAAAAGATGCCATTAACCACTGCACAGTCCCTCCCAGCAGGAATGTAATCGCCACTAAGGCAACCAGCATACTGATATACTGCCTATACCCTCTTACACGAAATGCAATCCGCATAATCGCCGCGGTCCAAAGTACAAATACCAAAACGAACTTAAGATAGCCGTTTAACCCTATGGGTAAAAATATAAAACAACTGCCTGCCGCGCCGATAAGAGACGCAAGAATAATTCTCAACCTGGAAGTAACCAGTTTCATAACACAGGCCGTCATCATTAACACATAGTAGTTCATGACAAACTGTATCAAAAATACCGTGTCTAAATAGATTTCGTATCTCATATACTTCATATCCTTCTTGAAGTTAAGAATACCACTGAAGGCTTGCACATTTTGTCGAAATGACTATGTATATCCCCAAATTTTTTCGACACAGCCTGAATTTTTTTGAATCCGACTCAATATTGCATTATGCAAATATAAGTCCTTTTTAGTCCTTCTATTCATTTGCCGTATTTTTGCAACAAAAAAACCTCTCTTACAATTACGTAAAAGAGGTTTTCAGTCTGAAAATTAATATTCAATTATTTATTCTTCAAAAATTCCGGAATCACAATGGTTCTTTCTTCCACATTGCTTCTCATTTCCTTCGGCTTTGCAGGAGCAATGGGCTTGGTTACCGGTTTCTGTACCGGTGCTGCAGGCTGTGCTGCCTGTGCTAAAGGACTGCTTACCGGAGTAAAATTCTGTGTATGCGCAAGAGGTCTTGATGCAATGGGACTGGTTGCCTTAGGCATAGCAGTCATACCACCCATCTGAGGCTTGTACGCCTGGAAGGTAGGAGGGGTATATTTCATTGCAGGAGTTGCACCCTGTGCAAATAAACCGGTTGCGATTACGGTAATCTTACAGGTATCCACCTCATCCGCATTGTACATAGCACCGAAGATAATATTTACCTGATCGCCTGTAAGTTCCTGTACATAACTTGCCGCTGCATTTGCATCAATGAGCGAGATATCACCGGATACGTTGATAATAACATCAGTTGCACCGTCAATGGTTGTTTCAAGCAAGGGACTTTCAACCGCCATCTTAACAGCTTCCATAGCCTTATCTTCACCCTTACCAACACCGATACCGATATGTGCAATACCTTTATTGGTCATAACAGTCTGAACATCCGCAAAGTCAAGGTTAATAACTGCGGGCATATTAATCAAATCAGTAATACCGGAAACAGCCTGCTGTAATACTTCATCTGCTTTCTTAAGGGCATCCGGCATTGTGGTCTTCTTATCCACAATCTGAAGTAATTTCTCATTGGGAATTACAATTAATGTATCTACATTTTCTTTTAAGCGTTCAATACCGGCTTCTGCATTCGCCATACGGCCTTTTGCTTCAAAACGGAAAGGCTTGGTAACTACACCAACGGTAAGAATACCCATGCTCTTGGAAAGTTCTGCAACAATAGGTGCTGCACCGGTTCCGGTTCCGCCACCCATACCACAGGTTACGAATACCATATCCGCCCCCTGCATTGCAGTTGCGATTTCTTCTCTGCTCTCTACCGCTGCTGCTTCACCGATTTCGGGTTTTGCGCCGGCGCCGAGACCTTTGGTAAGTTTCTCGCCAATCTGAATTAACTTAGGTGCTTTGCACAACTGCAAAGCCTGTCTGTCTGTATTAATACCGATAAATTCCACACCGGTAATATTCTCATCAATCATTCTATTTACAGCATTATTTCCTGCGCCGCCCACACCTACAACAATTATTCTGGCAGCCGCATTTGCATCATTGGTTCTGATTTCAAGCAAGGTTACATCCTCCTTAATATTCCTATTTCCGTTTACACATAAAAACAAACAATTCTTCCACTCTATGTACAACAATGGCACTCTTTGTCCATTTTTAAATATTCATCTTATTAATGATATAATTTTTTTTGAATTTTATCAACCTATTTTTTCTATTTTTTCTAAAGAAATCAAGACTTTTTTCAAAATTTTATGCTTTATAAATCATTCTGCGGAATATCTTCCTCAAAAGTAATGTCTTTATTCGCCTCTGAGAAGTTCTCCATATGCAAAACGCCGCTCTTTCCTTCCAAATGAGGCATAATTCCGGTCAAATGCATAATAATCTGATCCAAATCCGCATTTTCACCAACAATCACTCTTACTTTTCCAAAATGCAGGCTCACATCATACATGGAATCAAACTGTATTTTGGTAGCAGCAAGTCCGTGTTTATTTAAGAGATTTGTAATATTTAAGATTTCCTGAAAAATCGTTTCATTTTCGACAGGCAATGCTTCATGAAGTACCACGTGATTGAAATTAAGGCCTGATACCTCCGGAATTCCGGGAGTAATCACATTGGAACTTTCCACAATAATGCCGTCTTTGTCAAAATACATGTAACTGCCCAAATACTGTACATATCCGGCAAGCGCTTTTTCATATACGGTAATTTTAACCGTATTTCTGTCCACAACCGAAACATCAATACGCTCCACAAAAGGAACATCCGTGATACTTTTGTTATGGTATTGCATAGATAAAAATATGGAATTCGTACTAAAATCACTGTCCATTACCAGTTCTTCAATCTGAGTCGTACTGTAATGCACATTTCCTTCTACTATTACCGCCGTCACACGAAACGCATCCAAAAACCAGAATACGCCACCCGTTGCCAAAGCCAAAATACCAAATATCAGTGCCAGTTTGATAATCAGTCCGCGGCCGCCGGCCTTATTTGATTTGTCCTTTTTTACTATACTCATGACCTTCCGTCCCTTAACTTAATACCACGGCCAACTCCCAGCACAATGCCGACTTCAATCATCAAAAACAGAATGGAAGAACCACCATAACTGATAAACGGCAAAGAGATACCCGTATTGGGAATTGTATTTGTTACAACCGCAATATTCAAAAGTACCTGGATAGCAAAATGCCCCATAACTCCTACCACCAACAGCGCACTGTATAAATCTTTGGCGTTATTGGCAATTACCATACATCTCCAAATTAAAATTACAAACAAAAGCATAATGCAAAATGCACCAAACAAGCCTAACTCCTCGCAAAGAATGGAGAAAATCATATCATTCTGCGCTTCCGGTATGTAATTCAACTTCTGCATACTTTTACCAAGACCTTTACCGAATACACCACCGGAACCGATAGCATACAACGACTGTAATGTCTGGAATCCCTGGTCCTGCGAATAGGCTTCCGGATGGAACCACGCAAGAATACGGGCAAAACGGAAGTTTTCCGTAGTAGGCTCTACAAAGAAATATATACAGGCAACCACAATCACCACTGCTACAATACCGCAGCCGGTTACCAGACCAATCTTTTTATAATCGGGACTTGCCACAAAAATCATCAGATATGCAATAGCAAAAATAATAATCGCACTACTTAAGTTATTACTAATCAGCCATACCATAACGCATATAGGCACAGGGAATGCCAGTGCAACAATGAAACCTTTCCAAGATTTCAGGCTTTTACCCATTTTACATATTACATTTGCAAGAAACAGAATCATACACAATTTCGCAATTTCAGCAGGCTGTAAGTTCAAACCGACACCGGTTTTCAGCCATCTGGTTGCACCGTTTACTTCAATACCGAGCGGGGTAAGCAAAAGCAAAATGCCCACTGCCGCAATAATATAATAAGTTGCAGAAAACTTCGAAAACAGTTCCGTAGGAATGAAGGACACAAAAATCATGGCACCCAATCCCAATGCTGCAGCAATCGCCTGACGTTTTAAATAATATGCCGGGTCGTTATAATCCAAATTTGCCTCATAGGAACTTGCGGAATAAATCATAATCAGTCCGAATCCCACAAGAAAAATAACCACAAACAACAGTGTGTAGTCAAAAAAACTCTCTTCTCTTTTACGATTATGAAAGAATTTTTTCATCAAATCCATTTGGATTCCTCCCGTTCCATTCACCATACTGCAAATAAATTAACGTCTGTAAATACTCTTTTATACGCCCATCAACGCGATGAGACACGCAATAGCAGTTACGATTGTGAATACTGCCACAATTTTGGTTTCTTTCCAACCGCACAATTCAAAATGATGATGAATCGGCGCCATTTTAAATAATCTTTTTCCTTTGGTCAGTTTAAAATATCCCACCTGAAGAATAACCGACACAACTTCTGCCACATAAATGCATGCAACAATCACCAAGAATAAAGGCATCTGCAAAACATAAGCCGTAGCTGCTACAAATCCGCCCAACGCAAGAGAACCGGTATCTCCCATAAAAACACTGGCAGGATGTACATTAAACAAAAGAAATCCGAGCAATGCACCAACCACCGCACAGGTGATGGGCTCAATTCCGCTCTGGGTACCTAATGCAACCACGGTAAAAAACATAGCAATCATAAGGGTTACGGAACTTGCAAGACCATCCAAGCCATCCGTAAAATTCGCTCCGGTATCCGTTCCCAAAATAACAATAAACATAAAAATGATATTAAACCAGCCCATATCCAAATAAGTATCCGGCATAAAAGGCACCTTCATGGCAAGACTGATATCGGTATACTGATAAATATAAAAGATAAAAATACCGGTAATAATAATCTGAAGCCCCATCTTCTGCCAGGCTCTAAGACCCATGGAACGCTTCAAAACCACTTTGATATAATCATCCAGGAATCCTACCAACCCAAATCCCAGTGTCAGAAACAGAATCGGAATAATCTTAGGATAATCCTTAATATAAAAGACCGACGCAGCAACAATACCGATAAGAATCAAAATACCACCCATGGTAGGTGTTCCCGACTTGCTCAAATGCGTCTTAGGACCATCATCCCGCACCGTCTGCCCTACTTTCAATTTGCGTAAAAAAGGAATGACCAAAGGTCCTAAAATTACGCTTACCGCAAATGAAATTATGATGGGGATAATTGAATCGTACAACATTTTTATTTCCTTTCCACAGGCATATTTCTTTTATTTTGCTTATCATATGCCCTATTGTTCATTATAGTTCATTCCTTCCAAATACGGAAGTATATTTTCAAACAGACTGCGCACTACCGGTGCCGCTATGGTACCTCCGTAATAAACGCCCTTGGGATTATGAATAACTACCAAGGCAATCACCTGCGGGTCCTCGGCCGGGGCAAATCCCACAAAAGAGGCTATGTATTTTCCGCTGCCTCTGGGTAACGTCTGGCTGGTTGCTGTTTTGCCGCCAACGCTGAATCCTTCCACGTAACCGTTTCGTCCCGTCCCCTCCGAAACCACCTGTTCCAAAAGGCTTCGTACGGTTTCCGAAGTCTCGGCGCTCACCAGACCTTCTGCGGTTTCATAAGTAAACTCTTTGGTAATGTTTCCGCCCTCATCCATGGTTCTTACGGCAAAATGAGGTGTCACACGGTTACCGCCGTTTATAATCATGGAAACCGTGGTTACCAGTTGTATAGGCGTAATCTGAAAAGATTGCCCAAAAGAAACGGTAGCAAGTTCAACCGGACCGATATTCTCTTTTCTGTGCATAATAGTACCGGCTTCTCCCGGCAAATCTATTCCTGTTTTATTCAAAAGACCAAAATGTTCAAAATAATACACATATCTGTCAACACCCAGTCTGCCGCCCACTGTAATGAAAACCGGATTACAGGAGTTCATAATCCCTTGTGTAAAAGTTTCACTTCCGTGGCCGGTTGTTTTATGGCAACGGATTCTTCTGTCCTCCACCATAATGTAACCGGGACAGTAGAAACCATCCCCGGGGCTTACCACGCCTTCTTCCAATCCTGCTGCGGTGGTAATGATTTTAAAAGTAGAACCCGGTTCATACGTATCATTGATACAACCGTTTCTCCACATGGCATTTAAAGCATCCTGATAAGCATCTCCCGACAGTGCGCCTTCCTCTTCGTTCAAGTTCAGATCATAAGGACTGTTCAAATGAAATTCCGGCACATCCGCCATAGCGTACAATTCGCCATTCTGTGGATTCATCACGATAATGGATACGGCATCCGCTTCATTATTTGCCATTGCCTGTATGGCAAGTTGTGTGGCATATTCCTGAATATTCATATCCATACTGATTTGCAAGTCCATACCTTTGACGGGCTCAATGCGACTCTCCACTGCATTTTCTATCTCTACACCGGCAGCATCGGTCAGAGTAAGAATAGTTCCCGGTGTACCCTGTAATTCTTCATCGTATATGACTTCCAAACCGATAATCCCCTGATTATCCGCACCGGTAAATCCCAATACTTTGGATGCTACATCATCATAGGGATAAAATCTTTTATAATCTTCATCTACCTTTACGCCCGGAAGATTATAATTTCGAATCCGGTCACCGATTTCTTTGTCTACATTACTGCGAACCTTTTCGATGGAAGAACGTTTCTCCACTCTGGCTCGCACCGTTGCCTCCGACAAAGACAATTCACGGCACAATACATCAATGACTTCCTCCGGATTTTCAATCTGATTATGAATCACGGAAACAGTACATACCGCTCTGTTATCTGCAATTACTACACCATTTCTGTCAAGAATGCGTCCTCTTGCAGCCTTAATGTGACGTTCTCTTTCATGCAGTTCTCTGGCAACCTCCGAATAGTATTCTCCTTTTATCAGCATAAGATACGAAAGGCGTCCCATTAATACAACAGTTACCAGTAAAACCATAATAAAAAACACAAAAATCTTGCCATGGTGTCTTGTTTTATTTCTTTCCAGCATAGAAACCCCACCGAAGCGACCTTATTATAGTTTATTAGCGCTTTGGTGAGGTTATTCTGCGAATATACTCACTTATTCTTCTTCAGAAGTTTCCGGGCCACCTTGAATCAAGCCGGACCCCGGATTAATCGGTCTTCCGGTTTCAGGATCCAGAAATTCTCCCGTATATGGATCAATGGCATAACCTGTTGCCGGATCAATCTGTACCTCCGGCTTCTGAGGTTCCTCCGAAGGCTGTTCTTCACCGCCTTCTTCGCCTTCCGTACTGACTTCTTCCACAAAATCTTCTTCCGGTTTGACCAGATTGGCATTGTATAAGCCTCTTTCTTCCAAATCGGCAATTTCTGCTTCCGACAATTCTTCCGTCATAAAAATATTCAAATAGGGCAATACTTCTGTAAGTATTTCCTTGGTAATCAGGCAGGCCTCTGCCGTTCCTCCGGTCTGATCCGGCATATTAGGACGATCAATTACCACGTAAATTGCAATCTGCGGATCATCCGCAGGTGCATATCCCATAAAAGAAACAACATAGTCTTTATCACTACGCACACCGTTTACAACAGTTTCTGCCGTACCGGTTTTACCACCAATGGCATATCCTGCAGGTCTTGCCTTTTTACCGGTACCGCTGATAACTACCTCATTACAATATTCAATAATCTTGGCAGATGTAGTAGACGAAACGGTCTGTTTTAACACTCTCGGTTCAATATTTTCAATCACGGAACCGTCTGCACCAAGTATCTGGCTTACCATATGCGGTTCATAATAGTATCCGCCGTTTACCAGTGAACAGAATGCAGTAACCATCTGAATCATAGTAACGTTATAACCCTGTCCAAAAGAAGATGTGGCAAGTTCGGTAGGTCCCATCGTATTATTGTTAAAAACAAGAGATGCCGTTCTTGCCTCACCGGTCAAATCAATATTGGTTTTCAGACCAAAATTAAATTCCTCAAAATATTTCAAATACGTAGTCTTACCGGTAGTATCTGCAATGTGCATCAAGGCAACGTTACACGACTGTGCAACGGAATTGGCTACCGTAATTTCTCCGTCACCGTAACGATTATGACAACGAATTTTGTATCCGCCGATTTCCAGCAGACCGCCGCAATAGTAGGTCTCATTTCCCGTAATTGCTCCGGAGTCCAAAGCAGCCGCCACTGTAAAAGGTTTTGCAACGGAACCCGGCTCATAAGTTGCGGAAATGCAATAATTTTTCCATAATTCAGCCAGCATCTCGCCTACAGTACCACCGTTTTCTTCCACTGCCGCAATCTCTTCCGGCGTAAAATAAAGTTCTTCATTTCTGGGCTCATTTAAGTCAAAGAACGGATATCCTGCCATAGCAAGCACGTTACCGGTATCCACTTCCATAATGATACAACCTGTGTTATAACTTCCGTCTTCACCTTCACGGTAATTATTGGCATAGGCTTCATTGTAATCCGTCAGTTTCTCTTCTACAATTTTTTGAATATTGGCATCTATGGTAGTAACCAAAGTATGCCCGTTTACAGCAGGTACAGTGGTTCGCTCAAGATTGGAATCTTCATTCAAATAACCGTATTCTCTACCATTTGTACCATTCAACGTATCATTATAAAATTCCTCCAGCCCGTATGCGCCCGCATTTCCAGCATTGGTATAACCCAACACATCACATGCTACGGTACCCAAAGGATAATAGCGCAAATACTCCTCTTCAAACCATACACCGTGAAGATCCGTCAGTTCTTCTGATGCTTTGGCCTCTTCTTCCATGGTTAAAAACGGTTGGATTTCCTCATAATCCAGTCGTTTCTCCAATACATAATATTTTGAGTTCGGATTCTCTGCCACAAAGGCAGCGATTTCATGAGAATTAACACCAAAGCATTTCTGCAATGCACTGATGGTAGCGGTAACGGTACCTTCCGTACGCTCCTCATAATAATTCATAACCGATACATCCAGTATGACATTATATACTTTTTTACTCACCGCCAACGTAGTACCTTTGCAATCCACAATGCTTCCTCGCTGGTAAGGTAATGTAATACTGTCATAATGGCGCTGGGATAACACAGTATGGGTATATTCATCACCCTTTTGTGTATTGATTAAAACCAATCTTACCCCAAGCACGACAAAAGCTAGTAACACCATTACAAACAGTATTACTAGTTTTTTTCGCATATCCATATTGAATTGTTTTTTCTTTGTCTGATTTGACGCTTTCAAAATAACACCCGCTTTGATTATTCGATGTCAGAGTATTGTTTTACGTAATCACCGATTGCATCGGTATATTTTACAATCTGGCCTTCTGTTGCGTAGTGCATACCCAGTTCTTCCTGTGCTACTCTTTTTACCTCATTCAAATCAACGGAATTCACGATACGACTATACTCTTCGTCATTGTCCGCCTTCAAATTTAAGTACTGGCTCTCCAAAGATGCAATGCGTTCCACACTATTTACCACTTCTGCGTTGGCACGAATGTAACCTGTTAACATCACAATTGCCATAGCCATAGCTGCAACCAAAAACATTACATAAGGCAAATTCATATGTTTTGCCTTTTCACGATTCTTTCTGGTAGCCGCGCTCAATTTCTTGCGCGGTGCCGCATCCAATTCCCTTTTAATATCGGGCACTACACTGCCATATATATACTCTCTTCCACTTGCCGCACGACCGGTCTGATAAACTACCTGTCTTCTGTTTGCGTACTGTGTCCTTTCCATTTTACTATCCTCCCTGATATTACACAATCCTTCTTTTTGAAAAATTCCCTTTTTCTTTTACTTATTTTTCCTTTATCTCTTTCTTTGGTTAAAATATGCCAAAAATCTTTTGTATTTTTAGATAGACTTTTCAAATATTCTTAACTTCGCCGACTTAGAACGTTTATTTGTTTCCAATTCTTCATCACCCGGCAAAATCGGTTTTCTTGTAATTACCTTCCCTTTTGATTTGTTACCGCAGGTACAAATCGGAAATGACGGTGGGCATATACAAGGGTTCTCTGCTTTTTTAAAACTAGACTTTACCATTCTGTCTTCCAATGAATGGAAGGTAATAATACAAAGGCGTCCACCGGGTTTTAAAGCATCTATCATATCATCCAATGTATCTCTTAAAACCTCTAATTCACGGTTACACTCAATTCGAATCGCCTGAAAAGTACGCTTAGAAGGATGTCCGCCTGTCACGCGCATTTTAGCCGGAATTGCCGCTTTAATGATTTCATTCAACTCAAAGGTAGTTTCAATAGGCTTGTCCGCCCTTGCTCTCACAATGTGCTTAGCAATATTCTTTGCAAACTGATCTTCTCCGTAATCCTTAATAATGCGAAACAGTTCCATTTCACTGTAACCATTCACAATATCTCTGGCCGTCAGACTTTGGCGTTGATCCATACGCATATCCAAAGGTGCATCATTTTTGTAACCAAAACCTCTTTCCACCGTGTCCAACTGATAAGAAGAAACGCCCAAATCCAGCATAATACCGTCTACGCCTTCCGGAGCATGCTCTTTTAAAATCTCCTTCATTGCAGAATAGTTGCTTCTTACGATGGTAACTTTATCTTGATAATCCTTTAATCTCTCGCTGGCTGCTGCTATAGCGTCCGCATCCTGATCAATACCGATATGGCGTCCGCCATTACCAAGTTTCTTAACAATTTCCAAAGAATGTCCGGCACCGCCCAAGGTTCCGTCTACGTATATTCCATCCGGTTTAATATTTAACCCTTCAATCGTTTCCCAAAGCAGAACCGACTTATGTTCAAATCCCATATGCTCCTCCAAACGATCGCCTTAAATCCAAATGCCGGTTTCATCCAGTTCTTCTGCAAGTTCACTGATGTTGGTTGCACTCATTACTTCGTCATACTTCTCTTTTGCCCAGATTTCAATATGACTGCCCATACCTACCAGCACAACTTCTTTCATTATGCTTGCATGCTCTCTCAAAAATGCCGGAACAAGAATTCGCCCCTGGCTGTCGGTTTCCACTTCTGTCGCTCCACCGATTAAGTATCTTGTGAACTCTCGTGCTTTACGGTTTGTCATACGGACTTCACCAAGTTTGTCCATCACCTTTGCCCATTCGTCCCCGGCATACACAAACAGACAGTCATCAATTCCCCTTGTTACTATAAATTCGTTTCCAAGTTTCTCACGGTACTTGGAGGGAATAATCAGCCTGCCTTTGGTATCAATTGTATGATTGTATTCACCCATGAAACCCATCAACATACACAATACCTCTTTTGGAATGCAAAAACGGCGATTTCACTCCACAAACCACCACTTTGTTTCACTTTTTACCACTTTTATGGTTATTTTACTCCATTTTAGGGCTGTAATCAAGTGTTTTTTCACATTTTGCTCACTTTTTTATAAAATTTTTAAGACGGTACAAAATGTTGTGGTTCAAGTGTTTTTTTGCACAATTTTTAATATAAAAAAACAAAAAAGAGACTGTTTTCAAAAACAGTCTCTCATCCTTTTTCGCTTTTATTCTCCATACCACCAGGAGGTCTTTGTAATTTCAATTTGCTCGAGTATCGCGTTATACTCTTCTTTGGAAATTGGTTCATCATTATATTCATATACCGTATTCGGTCCGTCCGGCTCCTGAGGATAATCCCAATAAAACTTATTCAACGTAAACTCCTCCACAACCGCGCCGGTATCATCCACACGAAAGAACGTATAACAGGTTCTTCCTCCGTGAGTCGTGTCGCTGTATACTAACCATTTTCTCCCGTCATATTCCGCATAACTTAATACAATTGCCGTTCCCTGTCCGCAAGCCATCACATAAACCGTTCCGTCTCTTGCATCCAGATACTCGCCGCCGTAAGGACCTTCTATCACCAGTTCATCATCCTCGTCATTATCCAATTGTGTATACTCGTATTTTAGTTCAACTCCTGAATACATTTCAGTAACATAAAACGGTGATTCATAATAGGGTATACCGTTATCATCCGTCTCTCTACGATATGCCGGAATCTCTCCTTGCATAAAAAGATTCAACAAGTCGCCCTGCTTTAACTTTTCCAGACGATATCCGCCGGACACTAATAATACTGCTGCCAGTAGCGCAATTATATATACTCTTTTATATGTATTTCGCTTCATCGAATTTATCCTTTTACACATTTTATTTAATAATTCAGATATACCTCCAAATCATTGTATTCCATAGTATCTGCAATTTCATTCCCCATAGAATCATTACACTCCGATACTACAACGCTTCCGTCATAAGACACAATGCAATAATCCCCGGTAGTCAGATGATAATCTCCATCTCCATCCGATACATACTGATACAACCAGAAAACATAGTATGCCCTGTTTTCCGTACTTCCCAGGGAATATAAAATCCATTTATCCTTCTCCGGCGACGGATTGTCAGGGTCATATTTCTCCTGAGCCATACCGTTTTCGTCCGCAACTTGATATATTACGTATCCGGTCTTTGCCGTGTCTGCATAAGACCTGCCCAGTAATCTCTTTAAATACGGTGCATCTTCCTTCATCAGATAGGGCAATTCTTCACAATACACGCTGTATTCTTTTATATCCGAATCTCCATAATAGAAATTATACGCAATGTCCAGGGCGTCTTTTTCACTGATTAATTTCTGTTCATCAATGGATACGGTATCATTTTCCCTACTATGTCCCGTAGCACCTTCCCCTCCTTTGCATACCATGGAATCCAACTTCCAGCCATCCGCATAGGTTGCCGTAAAATAATATCTTTCTTCTTTCACATTCTCCGGCGCAATGTCCTCGGGATACTTTACCAATACGGTAAATGCACATTGGATACCATCTACTGCATACTCCTCTATCGTATAACTTTCCCAAGGACAGCCAAAACACGGTCCTCCGCCACAGAGTTCATCACGCATATAAAAGACACCGTCCGCTTCCCAATAAGTAGGAAGGCCATCGGAATACCGGTATAAAAGATAATTCGCCTCTTCCCCGACATAAATGCTCCGTATGTAAGTTTCCAATTCAGCATACGTTGCAAAATCATCATCCGTTACCGGAATTCTGCCACCTGTTGTCGCAGTTCTATTCCCATCCAAACGAACTTCAAAAATATTACTTACACAATTATAATTCGCATCAACAAGATGACGCATTTCTTCTTCGCTTTCATCTTTTATCGTATAAACGCAAAAGCCTCTCGGGTCAAGAGGGAGAATAAGATTATTTATTAAAGCACCTTT
>JAZNLG010000198.1:0-3005 GCA_045578965.1 Lachnospiraceae bacterium
ATAAGCGGACGTTTTTTTCTTCTTCTTTTTACGCTCTGCCCCGAAAATATCCGTATCCGAAAGCACAACAAAACGAATCAGGGGATATTCAAAGCCCTGACGCACCTTGCCGTAGAAAGTCATAACCTCGCCGGGCTGTAACTCCCTGTCTTTATTCTCACTGTAAAAGGCATTCACGCCCTCCGCCGTAATATCCTCTGCCAGACGCTTCGCACGTGTCCTTGACGAAGATACCACCAGCACGCGGTAGCCGTTCTTTTTGAACCGCTTCAAGTCCTTCATCAGCTGTTCCACGCTGCCGTTGTAGGGCGAAATAGATATCACCTGTAAGGGCAAGCGCTCCACAAACTTAATGGGGCTCTTGGTGTAATCAAGAACCGATACGCCCACAAGGGACTTCTTCTGCAAATCCGCATAAGTAGCTTTCAAAGATTGTAAAAGTGCCATCTGCCCGGGCAATACATAGCCCTTCTCGGCACGGTGGCTCATGCTATCGGCAAACTCCAATTCCACAGCCTTGCCGTGCATGTCAATCTTGGAAATTTCATCCAAGAAAATGCCAACTTTCCGCTCGCCGAACAAATTCAGGAACTTCTCAGCTTCAGGATAAAAATAACGGATATAACTTTCCAGATTGCAGAAGTTCTTGAATTCCTCAATCTGCTCTTTTAACTCTTCAAACTGCTTCTTGATGCGATAAGCTTCTTCTGTTTTAAAATCATCCCGCAGGGTCTTTTCATTCTTTTTCGCATCTTTTTCAATGCGTTTTAAACCCTCTTCCAAAACTGTTTCCGATACAAGCATTTCGGTTGCGGGATATATGGTGATGCTTCGAAGTTTTTCGATGGAACGCTGGCTTAATACATCGAAACTTCGGATAGAATCCACCTCATCGCCCCACATTTCAATTCGGAACGGATTCTCCTCCGTCAAATCAAACACATCAATAATACCGCCGCGGATTGAGAACTGCCCCGGCTCTTCCACCTGTGATACATTGCGATAACCCATTTCACTTAAGCGGTAGGCAATGGCGGCTTCTTCCGTCACGGCACCTTTTTTCAGTGATAAAATATTCTTTTCATAAATTGATAAAGGCACCACAGGGTGCATAAAAGAATCAATCGTAGTTACAATTGTAATTTGATTACCTTCTAAGATTTTGCGGATTACACGCATACGCTCGGTGGTAATCCTGTTTCCGAATACATCGGCCTGATAAAAAATCAAATCCTTGGCAGGATAGTAGTACACGGACTTATCATAAAAGGAATAGTCCTGCACAATTTCCTTCGCTTTCAGCTCGTCGTAGGTTACGATTAATTTCACATCATAATCTGCTGCCAGTCCGCTGATTAAATGCAGCTTCTGGCTTTCCGCGCAACCGGTGACTTCCACCGGGCCGGCGCTTTTACGAAGGAGGTCCTGCACTTTCTCATACTCCGCAAGTTCGTGAAGCGGTGCATTCAATAAGTTCATAGTTACCTCGCTTATATAAGGGGACGAATGCCTGCAAACAAAATATATTCTCGGCGGGCACGCTCTCGCTGCTCGATACACGTAGCGGTACATACGGTTCTAAAATACAGAACCTAGTACCGACGGCATCGAAAGCACCCACCTTAGAATATATTTTGTCTTTGACATTCTGTCTTTCGATTAATTTAATTTTAACAATATATTATTTTGAAGAATAATACGCTTATAATTATTGTTATGCTTTATTAATATATATTAAAATTTACAAATTCTTTATGAAATTTACGATCGCATCATTTACTTCCTTCGGATTATCCGCATTCGAATTGTGCGATGCATTGTTAATTATTACCAACGGATATCCCGTTCTTTTTGTCCATTCCCTGTTGTATGTTTTTACTTTTCCGGTTCTGTCTTTGTCGCCTAATATCAACAAAACAGGACAAGGAATATCCATATCCGATAAATCGTCCAGCAAGGACGCGTACCCGATTCCCATTAAATGGCACAACTCGTTCTTGGGGTACTGTTGCAACATAGATAACATATTTTCATATGCGTATTGCGTCGTCGAAACCTGCTTTGCAATCGCTTTCTGCATCATTTTATATGGATACAGATGCGACATCCATTCTACCTGACGCAACCAAAAGCGGTCACCTTTTGAATAATAAATCTCACCATAAGGCGTTGAGTCAATTGAAACAAAACCTTTTACCCTCTCCGGATATCTCCTGATAAAAGATTGCGAAAAGTATCCGCCCAAAGACTGCCCTATTAAAATCACCTTTTCAATATGGTTATCGTCCAAAATCTGTTTCATATCCTCTATCGCTTTTGGATATGAAAAATCTCTGTACGGCCTTGATTTGCCATGCATGGGCGCATCCCAGACAATGATATTATAATCATTTATAAAATGTTCAATCTGCTTTTCAAACAAGTTGTGGTCACCCGTCAATCCGTGCAGGAAAAACAGGGTATCTCGCTGCTTAGCAACCGTAGCCGAAATCCAATAATAAACGCTTCCACGGTCTGATTGTACAATTCTTTCAATCATATTCAGAACTCCTAAAAATTTCTGCAAATACTTTTGCTACTTCTTTGTTCTTACACATAAATCCACAATAGAAATCATCAATGCATAAACAGGAAAGACAACACCACACCATAACACCCACTCCGGTTGAATGGCAATATCCCATCCTCCCAAAAGAAGGAACACGAAATAATATGCCAAACATATTTTAAGCAAAAATGTTACCGAAATAATAACAAATCCGACTTTCCAAATCCACATCTCGCCTATAAAACGTTCCCAGTCTCCGCGAAGAAATAATTTCCAAAACACGTAATAGCCTACCAGGAAAAGTATCACCCCCAGCGAAAAGGTAACCGGATTAAAAGTATAGATGTCTCCATACGTAATCCATCCGGAATAGTCCTCGCCTGTATCCACAAGAAACGCAAACTGAAGCACAAAGGCCACTATGCTCATACCTAAAACAATCCACCAGTGCAGGTAG
>JAZNLG010000199.1:0-4642 GCA_045578965.1 Lachnospiraceae bacterium
GAAAAAAAGGCAGAGTTTTCCTATGCAAGACAGTTGCCCAATGAAGATTGCAGAGTGATTGAACGTTTTACAAGAGAATTTAATTACCCGGCAGAAAGTTGCATAAAGAGTAAAGAAGATTTGGAGCGACTTCAGATTAAGACTTATTTCTTTTCCAATGTATGTGCTGCTTATACAAGAAGCGTTTATGATGCGTTGGGCGGATTTGCAGACAATGCGATTTTTAACGAGGATATGTATCTGGCCGCGGCTGCAATCAAAGAGGGATATCGCATTGCATATGCAGCAGAGGCGAAGGTTTTTCACTCACATAATTATAATAACCGGATGCAGTTTCGACGTAATTTCGACAATGGTGTATCTCAGGCCTTGCGTCCGGATATTTTCGAGGATATATCCTCTACGGGAGAAGGGATAAAAATGGTAAAACTTACCATAAAATATCTGCAGGAGCAAGGTAAGTGGTATCTGATTCCGAAGTTGATTGTTTCCAGCGGTTTTAAGTATATTGGTTTCAAATTGGGAATAAATTATAAAAAATTACCGCAGAATTTTGTAATGAAATGTACCCTGAACAGAGAATTTTGGATGCGGTTAAGCATTTTAACAGCTACCAGAAATATTGATCCAAACAGGGGCTGCGGTATGTCGCCGGATGAGCGCAAGTAACGGTTTCGGCAATGTTTTTATGATTCATAATTTGTACAAAAAACCAACACATATTAGTCATAACCAAACTTTATAGTAAGTTTTGAAGATATCAAAATATACCGTAAGGAGGATTTTGGAAATGAATGAAGAAATAAATACAAAGAAGAAAAAAAGCGGTGTTTGGAAGCGTTTTTTTGCAAATATAGGATTTGGCATTTTATTCGGTATTTGTGCGGGAATTGCTTTTTTTGGCGTGAAATTGGCGTATGATGTGTTGCCGGTTGAAGAACTTCTTGTAGAATTCGGATTCGTAAAAATATCGGAATCGAAAGAACCCAAATTGTCAGCGATTTTTGGTGACGAAGGGGTTGTTGTATCACAAATGGATGTCATGGAAATTGGTGAAGAAGAAGTAAGCGGTGAAATTCTGGATGTGAAGGACGTAGTTAAACAGACTATGCCTGCTACGGTAAGTGTCAGCCTGACTGCGGATTATCATATTTATGGTACCGTGCAGGAAGTAAATTCTGCAGGTTCCGGCATTATTGTGGGTCAGAATGAGACAGAACTTCTCATTGTGACAAATTATCATGTAGTAGAAGGCGGTAAAGAAATTACGGTACAATTCTGTGACGGCAGTGAGGGCGTTGCGGAGATAAAAGGACAGAATGTTCCTATGGATTTGGCTGTAATGGCTGTTGAACTGGACAGTTTGAGCCAAGAGACCAAGGATAACATTAAAATTATAAAATTGGGTGATTCCGATGCTTTGGAAGTGGGAGAAACTGCGATAGCAATCGGTAATTCGTTAGGATACGGACAATCCGTTACTACCGGCGTGGTAAGTGCATTAAATCGCGAGATGACATTGGAAAATGGTGAAAAGGGTACTTTTATCCAAACAGATGCAGCGATTAATCAAGGTAATTCCGGCGGTGCCCTTTTGAATAATAAAGGAGAACTGATTGGAATTAATTCTAATAAATTGGGTGGAACTTACGTGGAAGGTATGGGTTATGCCATTCCCATTAATGCTGCACAGCCTATTATATCAGAATTAATGAGTAAAGAAGAATTGGTGGCGTTACCTGAAGAAGAGCAGTCTTATCTTGGAATCAGCGGTGCAACCCTGACCAGCAGTATGGCAGCGCAACAGGCGGTTCGACCGCCCGTGGGTATTTATATTGCCGGAGTTTTAAAAGGCGGTCCGGCAGAAAGTGCAGGCCTTAAGCGGGGAGACGTTATTACGGAATTTGAAGGTAATTCCATTGCTACCATGGAAGAGTTGCAGGAATATCTTGCGGCATATCCTGCCGGAACAACGGTTACATTAACGTATGAGCGTCTGGACGAGGGCGAGTATGTAGAATATGAATGTAGGGTATTGCTTCAAAGAAAAGAGTCCTAAAAGTAAGGACAGAGGAGAGTTATGAGTACAGAATTTGATGATTTGGAAGAAAAAGTGAAAGAGGATGAATATGAGGACGTGTGTTTTATGTGCAGACGTCCGGAGCATGTAGCGGGTAAAATGTTTAAATTGCCGAACAATATCTGCGTTTGCAACGATTGTATGCATAAGACAATGGATACGGTCAGCCAGTATGATTATCAAGGAATGTTGCATCAGCCCGGTGCGTTTAACGGTCAGGGTATGATGATGACACCGGAAGAGTTTAATAAGTTCCAGAGTCAGTTTCCTAACATTACTTTTATGAATCTGGCAGATTTGCAGGGGCAGGGTGGCATTCCCAATAAGCAAAAATTAAAAAAGAAAAAAACGGCGGAAGAAGGTTCAAAGGAAGAGCCGGTTATTGATATTAAAAAGATACCGGTGCCCCATAAAATCAAAGCACAGTTGGATGACTATGTAGTAGGGCAGGAACATGCCAAAAAGGTGATTTCCGTAGCCGTATACAATCATTATAAACGTGTGGCAACCAATACTATGGACGAGATTGAAATCGAAAAATCAAACATTCTTTTGATCGGTCCTACCGGTTGCGGTAAGACATATCTGGTGAAAACTTTGGCAAAACTCTTGGATGTGCCTTTAGCGATTGCGGATGCTACATCTTTGACAGAGGCAGGTTATATCGGTGATGATATTGAAAGTGTGTTAAGCAAACTGCTTGCTGCTGCGGGAAATGATACGGAGAAAGCAGAGCGTGGAATTGTTTTCATTGATGAAATTGATAAAATTGCCAAGAAGAAAAATACCAATTCCCGTGATGTCAGCGGAGAATCAGTACAGCAGGGAATGTTAAAACTGTTAGAAGGCGCAGAAGTTGAAGTACCGGTAGGTGCGAACAGTAAGAATGCTATGGTTCCGTTAACTACCATAAATACACGTAATATTCTTTTTATCTGTGGAGGCGCTTTCCCTGATTTGGATGAAATTATTAAGCAGAGATTGTCTAAACAAAGCGGAATCGGTTTTAATGCGGATTTAAAAGACCGTTATGACAAAGAGAAGAATATTTTGAAAAAAGTAACGGTGGAAGATATTAAAAAGTTTGGTATGATACCGGAGTTTGTCGGTCGTTTGCCTATTATTTGTACGATGGAAGGTCTTGGAAAAGAGATGCTGGTAAATATTTTAAAAGAGCCTAAGAATGCTATTTTAAAACAATACCAGAAATTGCTGGAACTGGATGAAGTACAGTTGCTTTTTGATGAAGAAGCCTTAGAGGCAATTGCGGAAAAGGCAATGGAACGCGATACCGGTGCCAGAGCATTGCGCGCGATTATTGAGGAATTTATGTTGGATATTATGTATGAAATTCCGAAAGATGAGAATATCGGTACTGTAACCATTACCAGAGAGTATATTGAAGGTAAGGGCGGTCCGCGTATTGAAATTCGCAAGAATGCCAGAAATAGCGGAAAGGAAGAATAGGAATTTTAAACCGGGAATAAGCATATAGTTTATAAAAAATGCAAGGAGCCGATTGGTGGATTGCAGAACGCGAATTGTATCAAATGAGTATGCTGATTTGATGGTGGATTTTGATTTAAATGTAGAAGATTTGGAAAATACCGCAGGTGACTTTTGTTTTTATCAAATAGAAGACAACCTGCGGATTTTTTATGCAAATCGTAGTGAGTTGCCGGAATTATCTGTATCGGACTACCGATATCTGTATTTGCCTGCGTGCTACGGATTAATGCAAATTGGAGAACCGGTAGCGGGAGATTTTAACACAAGAGCGTTGGAAGAAACCGGTATATTAAGGGTGCAGAGAGAACCTTTGGCACTTACCGGTTTGGGGTGCGTATTTGTTTGCATTGACTCGGGAATTGATTATACAAATCCGGTATTTCGTCGTGGGGACGGCAGTAGCAGAATTCTTGCGATTTGGGACCAGGAAGACCAAAGCGGAGCAGTGCCGGAAGGTTTTTTGTACGGAAGTGAATATACGAATGAACAAATTAATCAGGCGTTGCAATCCGATGATCCGTATGAAATAGTACCGGTAAGAGATATTCCGGGACGGCACGGGACTTCTGTGGCAAGTATTGCGGCAGGCGGTAATTTGGAAGAAGGAAGTGTTTTTTTGGGTGCTGCACCGGATGCGGATATTGTGGTTGTAAAACTAAAGCAGGCAAAAAACTATTTAAGGGAATATTATTTTATTCAGGAGGAGACGCCATGTTATCAGGAAACGGATATTTTAACTGCCTTAAAATATGCAGTAAAATATGCAGAACCCTTGCGTCGACCGGTTTGTATTTGTCTGGGGTTGGGTACGAGTTACGGCGATCATGCAGGAAATTCGCTGTTAGAAAGATATATAAATCAAATCAATACGTTACGAAACGTGGCGGTGGTCCTTCCGGCGGGAAACGAGGGAAATACGGGTCATCATTTTAGGGCGTTTTGGAATGCATCGGATCTTGAGAATCAGAAGAATGCAGAGATTCGTGTAGGGGAAGGAAACAGAGGTTTTCTGGCTGAAATATGGGGGAGTGTGCCGTCGTTGTTTCAAATATC
>JAZNLG010000200.1:0-3499 GCA_045578965.1 Lachnospiraceae bacterium
CTAATATCTTACTCTTCTTGGCAAGCGATGAATCCAGAGCAATCACAGGCCAGGTAATCGTATCTGACTTTGGTGCAACATTATAAGATATTATGTATAGGGAAAACGGGTTATAAATGTTTCCATATAATCAATTTTAAAAAGTTGATACAACATAAAAACTGCAAGCAGTTCGCTTGCAGTTTTTTGATGCCAATATTCAGTTTTTCATTTGTTTAGTATGTACGGTATGCAGAAGTTCCGGTCTTTTCTTCGGTATTTGCACGACATACCATAGATACACGATAAGTTCCGTGACTGGAAAGTTGATAAGTCTCTCCGATTGTAGCAGCCCAGGTACTGCTGGATGTCTCCCATGATTTTACATCAACCCAGCCGCCACCTACACTCATTTGCAATGTACACTTTACATATGTACTTGTTACACCAGATTTGCCACGCACCATACCTGTAATTGTTGCCACTCCTGTACTGTTAATGCTTAAATCCGTAGTATATGAGAAAATATAAGTCATTCTAGGTTCAACACCATCGGTTTCTTCCGCATTAACTGTAATCGGAATACACAAACTTCCACATAAAATGCTTAAGCAAAGTACAATCACAGTAGAAATACGCATCATTTTCATAATCAATACCTCCTTTTTGAATAATAACGTTCAAAAAGGAGGTATGTTACATATTGAAAAATATTTTCAATATGTAACATATATCATTTTATATTTTCAAATATCAAATGAATTTCAGATATATTAATACTGTCTGCACTTAATATGTATACATATTTTTCCTTTTCACAGTATGCATATATACGATTATTCTCATAATAAAATAGTGTAATATAATCAGTACCTACTTTATAATACTCTTTTTTTATATATTCAGTATCTACTGCATACCACTCTCCCATAGAAACTTCAATTTGATCCCACACAATCAATGCACCATTCTCAGCATTCTCATATACAATATTGAGTGTATTCTCCGTCTCAACCCTACTTACCTCCACATACCCTTCCGGTATATATGTCGGCTCATGAGGCACAAAGCCCTGCTCATCCTCATTAGTGTCATATGTATGCAAGGCCGAATCCCCCATCAACTCCTGCACCGTTTGAAAGAATTTACTGCGATACGCGTCCACGCTCATGGTAACCGCAAGACCGACTGTTAAAATGCAAAAGCACACCACGGCCACTTTTAGCATAAACTTACCAAAATCTCCAACCCACCTATGCTTATCTTTCCAAATCAATCGATTCATTCGCTTCTCAAACTTTTTGGAAAGCACATACTCTTCTCCCGCAATCTCCGCCTCCAATGCGTCCGCTTCCGCATCATCGGCCAAGGGCATATATTTATAAAGTAATTCATCCGTTACTTCTATATTTTTCATTTTATTCTCCATTCTATCTGATTCGTTTCTGCAATTCTTCTTTTAATTTTATCTTAGCCCTAAAAATTCTTTGTTTTACATTTGTCTCTGAAATATTCAGAATTTTACTGATTTCTTTGATGCTGAGATTCTGTGTAAATTTCAAACTCAGCACGTCACGATATTTAGGCGGCAAACTGTTAATTGCGTTAATTACAATTTTCTCCTCTTCATCCGCACAAGTCTTAATATATACTCTGGGCACTTGTTTGGAATGCAATTCGTCAATATCCACTTCTCTTCTTCGAATACGTTTCTTCTTCCGATACAAATCGATAGCAGTATTTTTTGCAATAACAACCAGAAAATTTCTGGCTTCTTTGCCATAAGGGTCACCCACATGCGTAATGTTCCTTGCCACCTTTTCATAAGTATCCTGCAAAACATCCTCTACATCGCTATGATTCCTTAATATTTCCAAAGCAACTTTATACAGCAAACGCCAATATTGCTCAAATAGAATCTCAAGTTTCCCCTTCTCTTCTTCTGTTTCAACAACCATTAAAAATATCATTTGTACACCTTATCTTTTCTAATTGTCTTTATCTGTCCGGTCACATTGAATCTATTATATTCATATTCTCAAAATCGCAGAAGTAATTATAAGCGTAATTCTTATTACCCTCTACCGCTCTTTTTTATATATAATTCTTCCATCAATAATAGTCCATAAAACTTCTGTCATAATATCCAAGGGATTCCCTGTCAGAATTGCAATATCCGCATCTTTTCCGCTCCGAAGACTACCCACACGTTCCTCTACTCCGCAAATTTTGGCTGCATTGACGGTAATCGCCTGTAACCCCTTCTCCATAGGCATCCCTGCTTTAACCGCAAGCCCCGCGCATAATGGCAGATACTGAATCAACGACACCGGATGGTCTGTTGTAATCGCTGTCGTAATTCCGGCCTCACTCAATACCTGATTTGTCTTAAAATCCATATATCGCACCTCAGGCTTCGAGCGTGAGGTTAAATCCGGCCCCACAATCGCCGGAAATCCGGATTCCTTAATCTTATCCGCAATCAAATGTCCTTCCGTACAATGGTCGAGAGTCAGGTTTACTTCAAACTCTTTGGCGATGCGAATGGCCGTTAAAATATCATCTGCACGATGTGCATGGGCCTTCAGGGGAATTTCCCGATTTAATACCGGAATCCAAGGCTCCATTCTAAAATCTTCCTTCCCGATATTACCTTTGACCTTATCGGTCAAGTACTGTTTTGCCTCAAAGAGCGTCTTTCTCAAAAGCGCTGCCGTAGCCATTCTGGTAGCCGGATACATATCTTTGTCACCATAGGCAGTCTTAGGATTCTCGCCAAACGCCACCTTCATCGCAGCAGGTTCTTTTACCACCATATCATCAATACATCTGCCATACGTTTTCATAAAAAGGAACTGACCGCCTACTACATTGGCACTTCCCGGTCCCACCATAACAGAAGTAATTCCTGCCTGCACCGCATCATGAAAAGCCGAGTCCATGGGATTGACCGCATCCAGCGCTCTTAATTCCGGTGTGACAGGATTTGTCCCCTCATTGCAGTCATCTCCTATAACGCCTAACTTTTCCTCAATAATTCCGATATGGCAATGCGCCTCAATCATACCCGGCATTATCCAGGCGCCTTTTACATCCAGAATCTCTTCTCCTGCTTCCGGTACGGGACATTCTGACATATTGCCTACCGCATCTATAATTTTTCCTTTTATATGCACAAATCCGTTTTGATAGTTCTGCGCTTCCATTGTATAAATTTGTCCGTTAATAATAAGCATAAAAAAACCACTCCCGTTTTTTCTTTAGTGTAAACGAAAATGGTTTCTTTTATTCTAAATCTCCATATACTTGGCATCCTGCAGATGCATCTGTGTGTGTAAAAAGACTCTGTCATTCTTCATAATGACCATATTACCATTTGGAATCAATGCCTTATTACGACGCTTTACCAAAACAATAACGGAATGTCTGCTGATATCCAAGTCTTTAATCTTTTTATTCACCCAAGGATGAGCCGCCTTAATGACAATTTCTTTCATTTCTATCTTCTCTTGCTCATCAA
>JAZNLG010000201.1:0-7836 GCA_045578965.1 Lachnospiraceae bacterium
ATTGATACGTTGGAGCGTGCGGAAATTATTCGTGATATGCGCCTGGATGTGTTTGATGTTCTGGTGGGAATCAATCTTTTACGAGAAGGTTTGGATATTCCGGAAATTTCACTGGTGGCAATTTTAGATGCGGATAAAGAAGGCTTCTTACGTTCTACCACCTCGTTGATACAGACTGTCGGACGTGCGGCCCGTAATGCGGAAGGTCATGTTATTATGTATGCTGACAATATGACGGATTCCATGAAGGCGGCAATTGATGAGACCAATCGTCGTCGCAGTATTCAGCAGGCCTATAATGAAGAGCATGGTATTACACCTCAAACGATCAAGAAGGCGGTTCGCGATTTGATTAGTGTCAGCAAGGCAATTGCCAAGGAAGAATTGCGTCTGGAGAAAGATCCTGAATCCATGAGTGATAAGGAACTGGATGATTTGATTGCCAAAGTTGAGAAGAATATGAAGAAGGCCGCTATGGAATTGAATTTCGAAACGGCAGCAGAACTTCGCGATAAGATGACTGAATTGAAGAAAATTCGGCACGACAGAGAATAAGAGATACGACGAAAGAAGTATTATCAGGATTTAATTTGAGAAAGGAAATCCTGCTTCACAAAGAAGCGGGACGGTAAACAAATGGCACAGAAAATGTTGCCTCGCAGTGAGAGTATCCGCATCAAAGGGGCCTGCGAGCATAACTTAAAAAATATTGATTTGGAAATACCGCGAAATCAATTTGTGGTATTAACAGGATTGTCAGGTTCCGGTAAATCCTCTCTTGCTTTTGACACCATTTATGCGGAAGGTCAGAGAAGATATATGGAGTCCCTGTCTTCTTATGCAAGGCAGTTCCTGGGTCAGATGGAGAAGCCCAATGTAGAAAGCATTGAAGGTTTATCGCCGGCAATTAGTATCGACCAGAAGTCGACCAATCGTAACCCGCGTTCTACGGTTGGTACGGTGACGGAGATTTATGATTATTTCAGACTTTTATATGCGAGAATCGGTACCCCTCATTGTCCGGAATGCGGCAGGGAAATCCGCAGACAGAGTGTGGATGAGATGGCAAACCAGATTATGGAATTGCCGGAAGGAAGTAAGATTCAGTTGCTTGCGCCTATGGTCCGAGGCCGAAAGGGTGAACATGTCAAAATTCTTGACCGCGCAAGAAAGAGCGGTTATGTTCGTGTGCGTATTGACGGCAATATGTATGAACTGAATGAAGAGATTAAACTGGATAAAAATATTAAGCACAGTATTGATATCGTAGTAGACCGTCTGGTAGTAAAACCGGAAATCGTGAGCCGATTGACAGGCTCCGTGGAAACGGTTTTAAGTCTGGCAGAAGGTCTGCTTACCGTAGATGTAATCGGCGGTGAGGAATTGCATTTCAGCCAGAGTTTTTCATGTCCGGATTGCGGTGTCAGCATCGAAGAAATTGAACCGAGAAGTTTCTCTTTTAACAATCCGTTTGGTGCCTGCCCGGAGTGTTTTGGTATCGGCTATACCATAGAGTTTGTAGAAGAATTGATTATTCCGGATAAGAGTCTCAGTATTAATCAGGGTGCTATTGCGGTAATGGGATGGCAGTCCAGCAAGGATAAAGGCAGTTTTAGCAATGCGCTGTTAAGGGCACTGGCAGAACGTTTTCAATTTAGTCTGGATACGCCTTATGAGGATTTGCCGGAGGAAGTCAGACAGATTCTTGTGCATGGTACGGATGTGGAAGTGGATGTCTATTATGAAGGACAACGCGGTCGTGGTGTATATCCCATTGCATTTGAAGGTATTATTAAAAATTCCCAGCGCAGATACAGAGAGACCGCTTCAGATACCATGAAACAGGAGTATGAGACTTTTATGAGTATTACGCCCTGTGAATGTTGTAAGGGAATGCGATTAAAGAAGTCTTCTCTGGCGGTAACCGTATGTGACAAAAACATCTATGAAGTTACCAATATGTCAGTGGTGGATTTGCAGGAATTCTTAAATGAAATGAAACTGACCAAACAGCAGGAAATCATCGGAAAGCAGGTTTTAAAAGAAATTCGTGCCAGAGTAGGTTTTCTTGCGGAAGTAGGGTTGGAATATTTGTCTTTGGGAAGAGCGACTTCTTCTCTTTCGGGCGGCGAAGCACAGCGTATCCGACTGGCAACACAGATTGGTTCCGGTCTGGTTGGCGTGTGCTACATTTTGGATGAACCCAGTATCGGTCTTCACCAGCGGGATAACGATAAATTAATCGGTGCGTTAAAGAATCTGAAGGATTTGGGAAATACTCTGATTGTGGTGGAACATGATGAGGATACTATGTATGCCGCAGATTATATTGTGGATATCGGTCCCGGTGCAGGTGAGCACGGCGGTGAAGTCATTGCCACGGGTACTGCGGAAGATATTATGAAGGTAAAAGAATCTGTCACCGGACAGTATTTGAGTGGTGAGAAGTTTATTCCGGTTCCGGCAGAACGTAAGAAGCCTACCGGCTGGTTAAAAATTATAGGTGCGGAAGAAAACAATTTGAAGAAGGTGGATGTGGAAATTCCTTTGGGCGTTATGACTTGTGTAACCGGTGTGTCCGGCTCGGGTAAGAGTTCCCTCATCAATGAGATTTTGTACAAATCCCTTGCTAAGAAATTGAATCGTGCCAGAACCATTCCCGGTAAGCATAAAAGTATAAAGGGTGTGGAACAGTTGGATAAGGTCATCGATATTGACCAGTCGCCCATCGGAAGAACACCCCGTTCCAATCCGGCAACCTATACCGGCGTATTTGATCAGATTCGTGATTTGTTTGCATCTACCGTGGATGCTAAGGCAAAGGGATATTCCAAAGGACGTTTTAGTTTCAATGTAAAAGGCGGACGTTGTGAGGCCTGTAGCGGAGACGGTATCATTAAGATTGAGATGCACTTTTTGCCGGATGTGTATGTGCCTTGTGAGGTGTGCGGCGGTAAACGATATAACCGCGAGACACTGGATGTGCATTACAAGGGCAAAAATATTTATGATGTGCTGGATATGACTGTGGAAGAAGCATTGACATTCTTTGAGAATGTTCCTTCCATTCAGCGAAAGATTCAGACGCTTTACGATGTGGGTCTGTCTTATGTCAGACTTGGTCAACCGTCCACTACGCTTTCCGGCGGTGAAGCCCAGCGTATTAAACTTGCTACCGAGTTGAGTCGTAAGAGCACCGGTAAGACGATTTATATTTTAGATGAACCTACCACAGGTCTTCATTTTGCGGATGTGCATAAACTGGTAACTATTTTGCAACGCCTGGCGGATGGCGGCAATACAGTGGTAGTCATCGAGCACAACTTAGATGTTATCAAAACAGCAGACTACATCATCGATATGGGGCCGGAAGGCGGTGATAAGGGCGGTACGCTTTTATCCAAGGGAACACCTGAAGAAGTTGCCAAAGACAGTAAGTCTTACACCGGACACTATATCAAGAAGATGCTGGAAAGAGATAAACATCTCAAAGAAGGCACAGTTTGATTCGCCCGATTTGTGTCAGTTGTATCTTAGATAGGTGTGAATATTTTATATTCCATAAAGAACCGTTTGAAAACGTCAGCACTTAACGAGTGCAAACATAGTGCAGCACGAGTTTAGTGCCTGTTACGTTTTCGACGAACGAAAGTGGGTTCTGTTGGAATATAAAATATTTGCACCATTATAATAAATCCCCCACAAAAGGTTAAGAATCAAAGCGATTTTGCCGATATAGAATGCAGAAACAAGGACGTAGTAAAAGGTCGGAAGGAGCCGACACTTGTGATTACTGCGTTCTTTTTGCGTTTTTCTTGTAAATTTTAATGTAAAACTCTTTGATTTTCCTGGCGATTGGGTTATAATTACTTAGATTGGGTAAAAATGTAAACAGAATCCTTAGGGAAGGAGAAGAGATATGCAATATACAGATATAGGAATTGACTTGGGAACAGCCAGTATTCTGGTTTATATAAGAGGTAAAGGTGTAGTGTTAAAAGAGCCCTCAGTGGTTGCTTTTGACCGTGATACCAATAAGATTAAGGCGATTGGTGAGGATGCGCGTTTGATGCTTGGTAGAACCCCCGGTAATATCGTGGCGGTAAGACCTTTGCGTCAGGGTGTTATTTCAAACTATACCGTTACCGAGAAGATGATGAAGTATTTTATTCAGAAGGCTCTTGGAAAGAAGACCTTCCGTAAACCCCGCATTGCGGTATGTGTACCCAGTGGTGTTACCGAAGTAGAGCGTAAGGCGGTAGAGGATGCTACTTATCAGGCAGGTGCAAGAGAAGTAGCAATCATTGAAGAACCTATCGCAGCAGCAATCGGTGCCGGCATTGATATCGGCAAACCTTGCGGTAACATGATTGTAGATATCGGTGGTGGTACTTCGGATATTGCCGTTATTTCTCTCGGTGGAACTGTAGTCAGCGAATCCATTAAGATTGCCGGCGACGATTTTGACGAAGCATTGATTCGTTACATGAGAAAGAAACACAATCTTATGATTGGTGAAAGAACTGCAGAAGACATTAAAATTAAAATCGGTTCCGCATACAAGCGTGCTGAGGTTGATTATATGGATGTAAGAGGACGTAACCTGGTAACAGGTCTTCCCAATACCGTAAAAGTATCTTCGGAAGAAACAGAAGAAGCGTTACGTGAAACTACATCTCAGATTGTAGAAGCAATTCATAGCGTACTGGAAAAAACACCCCCTGAGTTGGCAGCAGATATTGCCGACAGAGGTATTGTTTTAACCGGTGGCGGAAGTATGTTAAGAGGTTTGGAAGATTTGATTGAATCAAGAACAGGTATTAACACAATGACCGCAGAAGAACCTATGACCTGCGTTGCAATCGGAACAGGTAAATACGTTGAGTTCCTTGCAGACAATCGTGAAGAACCGTAAGCAGTTGCTTTGGATTGGACAGTAGTAATCCAACCGTTGATGCAGGAACCCGAAGAAAGGTCGAAGACGAATGTTAAAAGGATTGTACACTGCATACAGCGGTATGGTAAATGAACAGAATAGAATGGATGTGCTGACCAATAACCTTGCCAATTCGGCAACCACAGGTTATAAAGCGGAGGGCGCAACCAGCCAGACTTTTGATGCCATGCTTGCTTATCGTATTAAGGATGAGCAGGACGGATATGCCGGCGGCGTTTATTTGGGAAATAATAATCCGGGAGTTAAAATAGGTGAAACCTATACGGATTATTCCCAAGGTTCATTCCGCGAGACCGGAAATACCTACGACTTGGCATTGTCGGGCGAAGGATTTTTTACCATTGAATATACCAACCGTGCCGGAGAGACATCTACCATGTATACCAGAGACGGCGCTTTTACCTTGACTAAGGAAGGCTATCTGGTAACCAAGGACGGTGACTTTGTTCTCGGAAAAGGCGCAAACGGTGAAGTGGGACATATTCAGATTGACCCCACACATCCGGCAACCATTGATACAGAAGGACGTGTGATTCAGAATGATCAGGTCCTTGCAACCTTACAAATTACGGATTTTGAAGATTACAATTTTCTTGAGCACTATGGCGAGAATTTCTATCAGCCGGTAGAAGGTGCGGAAATCACGGAATCTTCCGCAAAAGTGCAGTCCGGATATTTGGAAGCATCCAATGTGCAGGTTGTACGTGAAATGGTGGAATTAATCAGTGTTACAAGACAGTATGAATCAAATCAGAAGATTTTGCAGGCATATGACGAGACACTGCAGATTTCAGTCAACCAGCTCGGTAAATTACAGTAGGGGGAATAGCAGATGGTAAGATCACTTTGGACAGCGGCATCAGGTATGATTGCCCAGCAGAATAATGTGGATACAATTGCAAATAATCTTGCAAATGTAAATACAAGCGGTTACAAAACGGAAGTAGCGGAGTTTAAATCTCTTTTATATCAGGATATTAATGCAAAATCCACTTCGGCAAATTCAGAGCAGAAACCCATACCTTCTCAGGTGGGATTGGGTGTGCGTAACTCGGCAATTACGTCTGTTTTTACACAGGGAGCGTTTTTGGATTCCAGTAACGATTTGGCATTTGCCATTAACGGCGACGGCTTCTTTGGTGTAAAAGGACAGGACGGTAATACATATTATACAAGAAACGGTAATTTTGTTTTAGCCATTGATCCGAAGGGACTGGCTTTAACAACAACCGACGGATTAAAAGTTTTGGATGCAGACGGTGAAACCATCGTTTTGGACGAGAATTACGTGGCAAGCAAGATTACAGTAACCGGCGACGGACAGATTTGTTATCCGGATGAAATGAACAATCCGAAGCCTTTGGGTATCGAAATCGGTTTGTGGCAGTTTAATAATCCTTCCGGTTTGGAGAAAAAAGACAGCGGTCTGTTCTCAGAATCTGCAGCCAGCGGTGCGGCCATGAATGAGTATGAGAATGACAATCTTGTACGTAGTGAATTACGACAGGGATATTTGGAAGGTTCCAATGTTCAGGTTGCCGACGAAATGGTAAATATGATTGTTGCACAGAGAGCCTATGAATTGAATTCCAAGGCGATTCAGGCTTCCGACGAAATGATGCAGCAGGCAAACAATTTAAGAAGATAGTAGTGCATTAGAAAGGGTGTGTGTTAAATGGATATCAGCGGTTTAACGTCAGCATACAGCCGGTATGCCGAGAGTGTTTCGGGTAATGCCAAGACAGATGCATTGACAAAGAAAATGGAGGGTGCGGATTATTCCAAAGCCACCGATGAAGAATTAATGGAAGTATGCAAGGAGTTTGAAGCGTATTTCCTGGAACAGATGTACAAAGAAATGATGAAGACCATTCCTGAGTCGGAGTTGACCTCAAGTGCCAATTCTACTCTGGTAGATTACTACAAAGATGAGATGATAAAAGAAGTGTCCGCACAGACTGCGGAGCAAAGTAATATGGGTCTTGCACAGACTTTGTATGAACAGATGAAGCGAAATTACGAAGTATAACATTTTAGAACGTTCTTACAGACCTGTCCGATGGTGTCAGGTCTGTTTTCGTATTGTGGGAGATATGGATGATCATAAAAGGTTTTATTGACAACTTTAAATTCCGAAGCCCGGAAAATGGTTATGGCGTCTTTTTGTTGGTTACCGAAGATATGGAAGACGGCGAACTGATTTGCACCGGATTAAGCAAAGGAATGGAAAAAGGGGATTATGTGGAATTGGATGGCGATATGGTGGAACATCCAAATTACGGTCCCCAGTTAAAATACAAGAATTATAAAATTCTTCCGCCGCCGGACACTATCTCGGTAGAAAAATATCTGGCTTCGGGAGCGATTAAAGGAATCGGCCCGGCGCTGGCTATGCGTATCGTAAAAAAGTTCGGCGAAGATACCTTCCGTATCATGGAAGAAGAGCCGGAGAGACTGGCTGAAATCAAAGGAATCAGCGAGAACAAGGCAAGAGAAATTGCAGCACAGATGGCAGATAAAAAGGAATTGCGCGAAGCCATGCTGTATCTTCAAAATTACGGTGTGGGAAATACTTTGGCGGTTCGTATTTATGAAAAATACGGGTTGGCCATGTATACCATTCTGAAGGAAAATCCTTATAAATTGGCAGAGGATGTCAGAGGAATCGGTTTTAAGACGGCAGATGAAATTGCAATGAAACTGGGGATGTCTTCCGATTCGGAAGAGCGAATGGAAGGCGGCATTCTGTATTGCCTGCAACTGGCATCTGCGGAAGGCCATACTTATCTGCCAAAGGAAGAATTGCTTGCCCGTTCGGCAGAGATTCTGGAGGTGGAGCAGAGCAATTTGGAGATGGCATTGTCTAACCTGCTTTTTGA
>JAZNLG010000202.1:0-4552 GCA_045578965.1 Lachnospiraceae bacterium
AAATTCCGAAAGCCTTTATGAATTTTTATATAAAAGAATAAAAGAGGACATTTTATCCGGCACATTAAAAGCAGGCGAAAAACTACCCTCCAAGCGTGCGCTTGCAAAACACTTAAACATCAGTGTCATAACCGTAGAAAACAGTTATAACCAGTTAATGGCAGAAGGTTATTTGTATTCCATACCCAAAAGCGGCTTTTATGTCAGTGACATCAGTTCGCAAAAACCCGTCGAACTGACACGACCGTACAGAAACCGTCCAACACAAACTCCTTCCACGGTCTATTATGCAGATTTTACGAACAATTCTACGTTGGCCGACACCTTCCCCTTTGCCACCTGGAGCAAATTGACACGTTTGACAATGGCCGATTACGCCAAAGAATTGATGCAGCGCTCACCTTCCGGCGGCATTCTGCCCCTTCGTGAGGCAATTGCAGACTACCTCTACCAGTTTCGCGGAATTCTTGTGGAACCGGAACAGATTCTGCTGGGTGCCGGAACGGAATATTTATACAATATTTTAATTCAGTTATTGGGCCGCGATAAAATCTATGCGGTAGAGGACCCGGGCTATCAAAAAATCACTCACATTTATAAAGCAAACAACATCTCCTGCGTACACGTTCCCATAGATAAAAGCGGCGTTGCGGTGGCTTCTTTGGAAGATGCAGAAGCCGATATTCTTCATATTTCACCGTCCCATCACTTTCCGACAGGTATTGTTACGCCAATCAAACGCCGTTATGAATTGTTACAATGGGCAGCCCAAGCACCCAGCCGCTATATTATTGAGGATGACTATGACAGCGAATTTCGTTTGACCGGTAAACCCATCCCTACTCTGCAGAGTATCGATTCTGCCGGCAAGGTGATTTATATGAATACTTTTTCCAAAAGTTTGAGTTCCACCATTCGAATCAGTTATATGGTTTTGCCCAAGGCTTTGGCCGAGAAATATCATCAAACCCTCAACTTTTATGCATGTACTGTTTCTAATTTTGACCAGTATACCCTCTATCAGTTTATCGAAAAAGGCTATCTGGAGAAGCACATTAACCGTATGCGTAATTACTACCGTATGCAACGCGACACGCTGCTTGCCTGTATCAAAAAACAGGAACATTATAAAAGTGTAAAAATCAAAGAAGAGCATGCCGGCCTGCACTTTCTAATGGAAGTTGATACAAAATATAACGACGAGGAATTGGTACAACGAATTGCCGACAAAGGAATCCAGGTATCCTGCTTAAGTGAATACTTTTATGATAAAAAAAGAGCCCAAAAACACACTCTGATTATCAACTACTCCGGTATGGATCCTGTCAAAACAGACGAGGCCGTGGACAGGCTTTTTCAGGGGATATTTGCGTAAATTACGAAAGTTGTCCTACTGTAAAAGACCATTCGCATCAATTAAAATCACATCAAAAAAGGAACAGTCGCCACAGCAACTGTTCCTTTTATAACATTCATTCTATCTGTCCCACTTATCACACAGGGAGTTAATCTGGTCAGCAAACTTCGCAAGGTCTTTGTTTGCGCCACCCTCGTTCTTGGCGATAACCGCAAGCAAACGGTTTCCGGCTGCCAAGAGACGTGCAAATACTTCGGTAACTCTCTTGGATACTTCTTTTTTCTTAACAGGTACGGGATATGCTTCGTATTCGATTTCATTGGTCACAAGATTCACTCTGGTGCCGCTAAAAGGTGCATATGCATTGTATCCGTACTCATGCTTTAAGCAATCCGTAAACGCATTACAGGTCATATCTTCGCCATGGACAACAAATACGCGTTCCGGTTTCGTTTCAATCGCCTGCAACCATTGAATCAAACCATTCTTATCCGCATGACCGCTCATGCCGGCCAATGTACGAATCTGTGCTCTGACTTCAATCGGCTCACCAAAAAGTTTGACTTCATCAATACCTTCTACCAAAAGTCGTCCCAACGTTCCCACAGACTGATAACCCACAAATAAAATCGTTGATTCGGGACGCCATAAGTTATGCTTTAAATGATGGCGGATACGTCCTGCTTCACACATACCGGAAGCTGAGAGAATAACCTTCGGTTCATCATCAAAGTTAATCGCCTTGGACTCTTCACTTGTAATGGAAAGATTCAGTCCGGGAAATGCAATCGGATTAATTCCGGATTTTACCAATGCAAGCGCTTCTTCATCATAACAATACTGCACATTCATCTGGAAAATACCGGTTGCTTCCACAGCAAGGGGACTGTCTACAAATACCTTAAAATTTTCATGTCCTTTTACAAGTTTCTGATTCTTAATCTGGCGTAAAAAGTAAAGCATCTCCTGGGTTCTTCCTACCGCAAAAGAAGGAATGACTACATTACCGCCCCTATCAAAAGTTTCCTGAAGAATCTCTGTCAATTCTCCTACATAATCCGGCTTTTCATTGGAATGAATACGGGTACCGTATGTAGATTCCATAACCACATAATCCGCTTCTTTAATAAACTGGGGATTGCGAAGCAAAGGCTGGTCCTTGTTACCGATATCACCGGAGAATACAATCTTTTTGTTTACGCCGTTTTCACAAATCCAAACTTCTATGCTGGCAGACCCAAGCAAATGTCCCACATCTGTGAAACGAACATCAATACCGGGACACAATTCAAATTTGTGATCATAATGATACGGAATGATTCTCTTAATAATGCCGTCTGCGTCTTCCATCGTATAAAGAGGCTCCGGTTTCTCCTGCTCCGAATGACGTTTTGCCTTACGGCTCTTCCACTCCGCTTCCTGCATCTGGATATGTGCGCAGTCACGTAACATAATACTGCACAAATCAGCAGTTGCATCCGTAGTAATTACCTGCCCTCTAAATCCTCTGGCATATAAAAGAGGCAAATGACCCGAATGGTCAACGTGCGCATGTGTCAGCAAAACATAATCGATAAGTGCCGGTTCTACGGGTATTTCCACGTTTTCATATACATTAATACCCTGTTCCATACCGCAGTCCACAAGGATGTGCTTACCGCAGGCGTGCAGATAATGACAACTGCCTGTAACTTCATGCGTAGCACCCACAAAAGTAAGTTTCATATAAGTCCCTCCCCTGTATTCCAATACATAGTATTATTGTATCAAATTGTTGCACAAATTGGAAGAGTTTTGATGAATTTTGAGACAATTTAGGGATATATAATTCTCTACGCACCGCTTTAAAATATTATTCTACTCAGGTTTTAGCAATTAAACATTATTCACAAAATAAGCATAATGAAATCGATACGATTCCATTATGCTTAACACGTGCCTTAATTAATAAAATCCTTATACTCCAAACTACTTTGTCCCGTAATCTTACCAATCTTCTCTTTTGTCCAATATTCCGTATCCCTATAAAAATACTCATCCTTATGCTTTTTAAAAATTCTGATCGGCACATCTGAATTATCATAAATATTACATATATCACTAACTTCTACAACATCAGATATTAAATCAAGCATTTTATAGTATCTTGATACAATTTTATCTACCGGAACATTATGTCCACCTTTTAATACTCTTTGCTTCACACGCAATTTATTAATTTCAGGGTTCTCTGTAATAATATATGTCACACGAACAAAATACCCTTTTTCCTTGGCTTTCTGCAACAACTTTAAATTTCTGTCCGTTGACAAAACAGTTTAAAAGCAAAATCCTTACCTTCTTTGAGCACCTTATTTCTCAATATTTCAGCATGTTGGGCAGCTTCCAAATCTGAAAATCCGCTCGTACGTTTAATATCATCCGCGTTATAATAGTCGCAGTGCAATGTATTCAAAATCAATTTATTAATCGTACTCTTGCCCGAACCGTTTGCTCCGGCAAAAACATGCACTGTCGGTTTATTCTTCATATTCACGTCTCCCATCAGGATATAAAAAATATGCCTTGCCTAATTCCCTGTCATAACGCACCAACGGAATTCCCATCGCTTTCGTTTCTTCCTCTGCAATACGTACAGCATCACTATATCTCTTATCTAATTGTTCATCAGATAACTCTTCAAATCTAATAGGTGTATATTCCATCCCGCATACTCCTTTTCACTACAGTTCACTCTACTCCCTAAAACAAAAAATCTCCAAAGATAACTTCATTATTTATCTTTAGAGACATTTTATCACATATAATCTCATGCATACATTATTAAATTAAATACCAACAAAATTACATACCGATAAAAGAAAAAAGCGGGTGATGGGAATCGAACCCACGTATTCAGCTTGGAAGGCTGATGTTCTACCATTGAACCACACCCGCATGTGTAAATAAAAAATATAAAATTGTACTCGGGGTGACAGGATTCGAACCTGCGTCTCCCTGGTCCCAAACCAGGTGCTCTACCAAACTGAGCCACACCCCGCAGTCTGTATCGACCAGTGCGTTTCGTCTTGACGCAAGTGTTATTATATTTAATGTTGCTGAAATTGTCAACAACTTTTTTCAATTTTTTTATTTTAATTTGAAAGCGCCTACAAATATGAATCCTTGTAAGCGCTCAAAGTCTATTTTACAGTT
>JAZNLG010000203.1:0-7987 GCA_045578965.1 Lachnospiraceae bacterium
ACAAAAAGGAAGTTTGTCAGAAATTACCTGATTGTCTGATTTGTTATTTCAATAAAAGAGAAGTTCCCGTAAACCGAAAACTTCTCTCATCACATTTTTACTTATTATAAAATCAAACCCGAATTTAGTAATATGGTGTAAAAGTATATTTGTAGTGCGCTACATAGGGTTCTTTCATATCGCCATACTGTAAAGTCATAACAAACTCACCTTTCAAAAGTTCGGCATCACCATTCGTTCCCGGATAAAAGGAACCATTAAATTCGAGACCATATGTACCTTGATTAGCCGTAAAGGGCATTCTAAATAATGTACCACCAAAAAAAGCATCATCCACTTCTTCCACTGACATACTGAAAGAGTTATTTTCATCCAATACAATACAGCCTTCTCCATATTGTTCATTAGCTCTTTCCTTGCGCGTAAGCATATTACTGCTCGACCAAAATTGTTCTCCAAATAACGATCCCATATCTACATCGCCCATAGTCCAATGGCCCGGATACAAAATGCCATTGTTATTGTGTTCAACTGTCCCAAGTGTAAAGAGTGTTGTTTGTCCTCCAGTTATAGGATGTATCAATCCTTCCTTTTCGGTTGCGGTAAGGGAACGTCCGCATATCGTTTCCAAGTACTTCTGAAGTTCTTCTGCACCGGAAACACTTACCAATTCCATTTCCCCATTCCATATTCCATAAATTTCTCTCACATCATACTGAACAAACGGCATTTTAACCATACCGTTTACAATATAGAATTTTTCACCGTCATAATCAACATATCCGGTATAGTCTTCTGCGAGACAACCGTTCTGCAGATAGAACCATTCTCCATCATGCTGTGCCAAACCTGTATACTGCTCCTGTAACTGGCCATTTGCAAAGAAGTACCACTTACTGTCAGCACCGGGTCCCTTTGTATGCTGGTATAAGCCCTTGTACTCTTTTACCAAACGTCCCTCTGCTACCAAAAAGCGGGCGCCGTCATAGGTATAAATTCCTGTTTTGGAACTATCAAGCATACCTTTGTTTAAATAAAACCATGCACCGTTATACTCTGCGAATCCTGTTGTAGCCTGCTGAACCTGTCCCTGCGAGAAAAAGTACCACGCATCCACATCAGGAAGTTCTACATGACACATACCCATAAAATCTTTACGCACCAAACCATCGATTACAATGAATAAGCCACCATTATAATCAACCATTCCATCTTTCGTAGTATCCAATTTACCATTATTGTAATACCACCAATTACCATCACCATCCAGTTCTAAAGTAGCAGAACCGGCAAATGCCACCATAGTCGTTGCCAACATTGTAATAATCAATGTTGTTAAAATCAAAAAACTTTTTTTCATTTACCTTCTCCTTTCACAAACGATATATTTACTATACACTTCTTATAAAAGAATTACAATCAAGATCTTAATTTTACTATATAAGATTACTACTCTTGCACTTCTCCGTTTACTACATTAAACGATTTACCATCGTATATAACCTTACCTGTATAATCTTCTGCCAGACAACCCTTCTTTAAATAAAACCATTTGCCGTCATAATATGCCAGTCCGGTATACTGATCCTGTAGTTTTCCGTCTCCAAAGTAATACCATTTATTATCTGCTCCAGGACCTTTAGTGTTCTGATAAAGTCCCTTATACTCCTTAATCAGTCTGCCTTCTGCTAAAAGGAAAAATCCATCGTCATACTTATAAATTCCGGTTTTGGTAGTATCCAATTCACCCTTATTCAGATAGAACCACGCTCCGTTATACTCAGCAAATCCGGTATAGTGTTTCTGCACCTGGCCTGCAGAATAGAAATACCATATTTCACCATCAGCAGTCGGTGTCAGACACAAACCGTTAATATCGTTTCTTAAATATCCCTCCATTACAAGGAACAGTTCGCCTTCATACTCAACCAAGCCTTTTTTATCTTTCATCCACCGATTATCCTCGTAATACTTCCAGACACCGTCTTCCAAAACCAAACCGTCTTTATACATTACTTTTGCGGACATATCCTTGGTATCAATTTCATAAAATTTTACCGTTTCATCCTTCCAAGTGTACCAGATTACTTTAGTCCCCTGCACTACAGGAACACAATCGGAAAGATTTGCTTCAAAATGATAAATGTTTCCTACTTTTTGACCTTTGCCATTAATTACCGTATAATATACGTCACTCTCAGCCGCATACCCGGTAGACTGCTTCTTACTCCACATCAAAAGATACTTGTCATTCGCAATCGGAACCATATGAGGCGTACTGTTCGTAATACTACCCTCTGCATCGGAAGTAATCCAGTTGATTGTTACTTCGTTTGTTTCTTTGGAAACTGCTGCAACATATATATTTCTGGTACTTTTACTTAATGCATTATCATCCTGCACCACCGAATTTCCTGCCACAAGATAATTACTTGATGCCACCTCAAAACCACCTACGGATGCACCTGTGGGATTCACCAGACCATAGGCTGTAGAGAACGGAAGCACATGGGTTGTTTTACAACGTCCATTACCGTAAATTGAGAAGTTACTGTCCGTTACTTTGTTCGGATATTGAAACAACGCAACAGAACGGGGATATGCATCACCATGGTCTACCGCTACCAATTTACCATCATCCACTTTTACAAACTGGTTAAAAGAATGGCTGGCATAACCATATGTAATATTCATAACACTACTGTATGAATCCACAATGCTCATTGCTGACATATTCACACGAATTGTCATATTGGCCTGATGATTGTATCCATCGGATGACTGATACATCTCGTGGGATGTACGTATAAACAAATATTTATCATATTCTGCCATTCTTAAAGAACCCGCATCAAAAGGAATCGTTGTATTACAATTATACAAACCCGTAGAACCGATTCTTTTCCAATTCTCATCATAACGTGTTATACGAACCACTTCCACATCTGCAGATTCATCCCAATTCGTCTGGCCCGTTACAATAAAATACCCATAGGTTTCACTTTGATAGAATCCACCCCAAATCGGTAACTCTTCTGCAATTATCTTAGAACTTGTCACATTATAATTTGCATCATAATATTCCACCAGATACCCATCAATACTGTTCGCCGCCTGCACACGCATCAAACCTTTATCCGTAGGGACCAAATAAGATTCCACTGTTGACGACCACGTCGAATAATTCTGCGCTTCCACGTTGGAGCCGGAATAAGTGGTTCCTGTTGCTTTTACAGGTATCGTCACTATTAGAAAACTCATAAAACATACAATAGCGGACGCTAAAACTCTGATTTTATTCATATCGTCTTTCTCCTTCAATCCTTATTATCAAGGCCATCTTGTCATAACATAATCACAATTGTTTTCTAACTGTGTTCTGGTCATTGTACGTCCCCAATGAATGCTGTAATTATAATTGCCTTCCGCAATAACAATTCGATCATCACTTACTTCTAATACAATTACCGAATGTGTATTATCATTAACCCTTAAAATGTCACCAACTTTTATATTGTTGACATCCGTATGCTTTGTAGCACGCAAACTACCGAAGGCTTCATCACTTAATCGAAACGCAAATCCTGCACATCCGTAACCACCGCTGTAAATGCCGCCCTTCCAGCGATAATAATTATCATTGGTCCATTCCATTCCTTCCGGATATTCATCCTCCAATGAAATCATGGCATTATAGACACTCAGTTCCGTAATTGCACTTTTTGTCTGGGACAGCGGATTACGTATCACGTCCTGACTCGTTGCAGTTCCCGTAACCATACCGTTACTGATGTTAAAATACGCATTGTCATATTCTACGGCACCGTTTACATCATCTGCCAGACAACCGTTAAACAGATAAAAGAATGCCTTGTCATAAGATGCAATACCAGTATATACCTGATACTGACCGTTTGCAAAATAATACCATTTGTTGTCCTTATTTTCGCCCAGGGTATTCTCATACAGGCCCGAATAGCCATTAATCAAACGCCCCTCTGCCAAAAGGAAATATCCGCCGTCATATTCATAAATTCCGGTTTTGGTGCTGTCCAGTTCTCCCTCGTCCAGATAAAACCATGCACCGTTATATTCCGCAAAACCAATCCAGTCTTTCTGCACCTGTCCCTGCGAGAAAAAATACCATTTCTCTACTCCGGGCACCAAACACATTCCGTTAAAATCCGTCCTGAGTTTACCGTCAATTATCACAAAGAGACCGCCGTCATATTCTACCATACCGGATTTGGTTGTGTCCTTCACTCCATTGTTGTAATACCAATAAACCCCTTGTGCATCCTGCTTAAGTTCTTCCGAACCCGCATAAACTACCATCGAAGATGCAAACATTGTGATGAATAAAGTTGCTATCACAATAATCAGTTTCTTCATCTGTAAACCTCCCACAAAATGATATTTTAATTATACAACCTTAGTTTGATTATCACAAGAAAAAAGAGGATAATCTTCGGAGCAATTTGACTGCCACGCTATTATCCTCTCTCACAATTAGTACATTTTTTAAATTTACATTTTTTACTTTTCGACTAATTTATAAATTCTCTCTTTATCGGCATTACATATATACACCCGGGCAATATTATACTCACCGCTTCTCCAAATTTCAGAATCGCTGCAAATGCCTCCGGGACCTATACCATATACTGCTCGTACGACTTCACTTTTGGTATCCGAGGAATCCTCTTTGGATACATAATGAATCTCTAAATAACTAAATTCAAAATCCGGTTCCTCATCCGTGTAAAACAAAAGTGCCGGCTGGGATGCATCATGCTTAGCATAGTATACCGGCAATTCGCCGCTATCATTAGTCTCCTTGTCGGAAGCATCCCCTTCGTTGCCAACCAACTTACCGTTCACCACATCGAAAGTACTGCCATCGTACTCTACCTGACCGGTATAATTCTCCGCCAAACATCCTTTTACCAGATAAAACCATGCCTTGTCATATTCTACCAAACCGGTATACTGCGCCTGTAATTGACCTCCTGAAAAGAAATACCACTTGTTATCTTTCTTTTCACCTAATGTATTATGATACAAACCTTTATATTCCCGAACCAAACGACCTTCAGCCACCAGGAAAGATTCACCGTCATACCCTACGATTCCGCTCTTCGACGCGTCCATTTTACCTTGGTTGATATAAAACCATTCTCCGTCGTATTCTACCAAACCGGTATGCTCTGCAACAACACGTCCTGCCGCTACATAGTACCACACATCATTATATACCACCATACCGTTGGCAGTAGATATAACTCTGCCTTCCGCCACATAGAAGGTTTCTCCGTCATATTCCACAAAACCGATTGCATTTACAGCCAAGTCACCGTTTACCACATAAAACCATTCTTCATCATAAAGCACCAGACCCGTTTTACTTGTGTCTTTGACTCCATCGGTCATATATATCCAATTGCCATTGTCATTTACAAGACCATTCTGCTTTACAGACTCCTGTGCCTTCGTACCTTCTGCTTTTACAATCATAAATGTGGAAAAATGTTGGGACGAAAAGGTCATAAACATCTCGTTCCGTTCACACTCCAACATCTCCAGTTCTTCTTTACCATTCTCATCAACATGATGCCTTACGATAAAATAGTTCGCCTCTTCTTCATAAAATGCATCCGGAATTTGTACCATAAATTCCAGACTTTTATCATCTTTTAATTCAGTCACTGCTTCCATACCGTACTCATAAAAGACAGACTGATCTTCCGTATTTCTGTAACAGATAGAAAGATTAATATCCATAGCGCAAGGAATCTCCAAGGAAGAAACAGCAAATCCCATCTTCTGACAAGCGGATTTAATTTCACTCTGCACAGTTGTCATATCCTTATGCTGTTTTAAAACAGCCAAATATTCTTCATCTGTTTGTAAAATATTAATTACGGCATCTTTTTGAAGCACAATATCTCCGTCTTCCGTGCTTACCGTTGTTTGTTCCCCCAAACCATAACCACTCAATGCATCATTAAGTGCATCCTGCTCAATTTTTTCGTAAGAAATACTTGTCTCAAATGCCTCCGTTGTATAAAGCAGAATGTCTGCATTCCACACTCCGTCTTTGATTATTTGCTTGTCTTTGCAATAAAATGCACCTAAATAAAAACCACCGTCTACTACTGTTGCGGCTTCCACGCTTCCTTTTACCTTAAGATTATTTAACGTGCTAAAAGAAAACTTACGAATCTGCAATACTTTTACATCACCATTTACCGTAAGATTATAAGAAGAACCGTACGAATCCACATCCAATTCCTGAATATCTCCGTTAAGTACGATATTCTCAACTTCGTTGGAACTACCTTCCACCTCGATCCATACAGTATCCAAATCCACATCTAAAGTAGCCGTAGTTCCTGCCGGCACTCCAAAAAACTGTACCGAAGCCCCTTCCGGTACGTCTTCGGCTGTACAACTTTTATTGAATGCAAAAGCTCCGGTGGTTGCATCATGCGCCTGCTGATTCCAACCGTGTGAATAGCACTGGTAATTATATCTATAGTTACCAAGCTCAGGTGTGACTTCCGTATAAGAAACCTCATCACTTAACACACCCTGCTCAATCTTGAAAACACCGGCCTCACATCGGTTTATCTCTCCGGTAGTTTGCCAGGTATCTAAATCCACCGCATCATCATGCACAATTGTATAGATATCTCCCTCATCCACTGTACCTGCGATACTCACATCTCCGTAAAATGCCCCCGGCACTATCTGTTCTTCGCCGTTGTACCACTCCACATAAATTACATTTCCCGTAACCTCAACGCTTCCCGTAGCACGAACACCGCTTCCGAATCCCAAGTTCAACGAATCAACATTTCCGTTTACTTTTAACGTTCCGCATTCCATTAAAACCGAATAAACATCACCATATACCGTAAGCGTACCATAATATGCATTTACGTGGCTTAAAGTCAACGGTTCTGCAGACTGTGCATTTCCAATCTGTATATTGGCATTCGTTGCAAATACGGACACCAAACACTCCAAATCTCCGCTTAAACTTTTTAACCATTCCTGACATTCCGCATCCGGCACTGCGTCAAAAACCAAATGGTCGTCCGAATCCAAATCTTCGGGTGCTCCATCCATTTTAATACTGTCTACACTGGTAGGGCGTGCCCCCTGATACCATCCTGCTTCTTTTATGGTTCCTCCCTGTCCGTCATCCACTTCGGCTTCTGCCCAGAAATAATTCTCGGCTTTTGCCTCAACAGGGTTTATCCACCACAAAAGAAAACAACAAAACATCAAAGCAATCCAAACATATCTTTTCATTGTTCTCCCCCGCTTTCCTTTTATATTTCAGAGAGACCGGAGTTTATCCGGTCTCTGATATAACTTAAGTTTACTTTTAATTCATAGAGAAGAAATTTACTTCATAAGAGATAGATGCCGCATTTCCTTCTGAATCAACCAAGCCTGTGATATCTACTTTTACACGGTCACCGGCATCGAAATATTCACCGGGATGGAAGATAATCGCATCCATCCAACCGTAGTTAGCTGTATCAACATTAAAATACGGTCTTGCACTTGTAGAATACTCCTGACTGTTGCTGAATGTCCAAGTACGTCCGTCATTCATATCAGTCATTACTACGGAAATGTTACTCTGATCATTAATATCAAACGTACTCTTAGACAACTGCACTGACCAAGGTCCATAAAACAATTCTGCAGGCTGATTTGTTGCCGGCCATGTTACATAATCCACTTCGTATCCTTGACGAGCCGAATCAAATACATATGTTGTAGTATATCCGTTACAATATCCGAATCCGATATACTGCATATTCGGGCATAAAATCCATCTTCTGTGTCCGATTGTCTGTAAATTGCTTCCGCTTCCGTCATTCATATAACCGCGGATAACGGATGAACTGATATTACCATATCCGCGTCCGATATTACTGCTTGATGTTCCTTTGTATCCGGATTCAAAAAG
>JAZNLG010000204.1:0-3822 GCA_045578965.1 Lachnospiraceae bacterium
GTTATTCGACTTTGAGTACTATGATGAGCGTTGGGATTGTCAGTTTGGAACGGCACAGATGGATATTTATGTTCCAGTTAAAAGAATGGGGGATGCGTGATGGCATTTTGCGATTTATTCAAAGAATTTCAACCAATCCGGGTGGACGAGGATATTTATCTTCGTCAGCACGAGCCGGAAAAGGATGCCAGAGCGTTCTGGTCGATATATTATGACGAAGAGAATTTCAAATATTTTGGTGGTTACAGAAGACCGTTGGAGTGGGACGAAGAGCGGGAAATCCGTGCAGCGGCAAGCCGCGTAAAGGGCTTCAAGGGAAAGCGGGAATACTCGTGGGTTGTGACCTATCAAGGGGAAGTAATCGGACAGATACAGTTGTTCAATTTCTTTAATCATAACACTTGTGCAGAGGTTGGTTACTTTATCAAGAGGTCTTATTGGAACCGCGGAATCAACACAAAGGTGTTAAAGGCAGTGTGTAGATTTGCGATAGAAACTATTGGATTGGAACGGATAGAAGCTTTTGCCCATGTGGACAATATCGGGTCGAACAGAACGTTGCAAAAAGCAGGGTTTATAAAAGAGGGAACGATGCGAAAACGGTTTGAAGTGAAGGGAGAGCTGTTTGATTGTAATGCGTATTCTTTTGTGAAAGGGGATTTAGAGAAGTTTTAAAGTTTTTGATTAACCAAATCCATTCTAAAGGTACTATATAGATGTAGAGCAAAAGAATGGAGGCTTAGTTAATATGAGATTGTTATTAGATACGACACTTACGGATTGCATATTGGAACAGTGGGACAAGGGAACGTCCGAATTTGACCCGGTATACCACCACCCGGTATTTCAGGAATTACTTGCCCATGCAGAGGATTTTCAGAAAAGAGAAATCGGTGCGGAGCAGTATCTGGACGAATTATTACATATCGGTAATATGGATTTGCAACAGCATAGAGATGAGATTGTGAGAAATCTCAAGTTTGTGAAACGCCTTGATTTGTCAGCGTTTGCAGAGGAAGTGGAGGCTTTTCTACCGAAGGATGCCTGTGAACGGATGGGAGACATATATGTTTATCCTATGCTCGGAATGGGAGGTCTGTCCTTGGGGAACAAGATTGTGTTTGACCCGTCCCCCTGCCCGTGGTATCCGGCAGATGGTTCGGATGAGGAAAAATATTTGACTGATTTTATTTATGCTTTGTTCCGGCATGAGCCGCATCACACGGGCTACAGACAGATTCGTCCGATTCCGACGCTTGCCGAGCTTTATAATCTGGGTGATCTGGCAGCCAGTATGGCGCAGCATATGCAGTTAGAGGGCGGTGCTACTTTGTGTGAAAAGCAGTGTCAGGCAAGAACTCTTGCCGATACTGAATTAGAGTGTGGAGCGCATGAACTTAAGCAATGTTATGAAGTAATCCAAGCATGGTTACGGAAGGCTGACGACGAAATTAGCAAGGAAGATTGGGACTATTACTATACGCTCTGGGGCGAAAAGCAATTGTCCTATCGACTGGGAGAGTTTATCATCCTGCTGTTAATTCAATGTGGGGATGTTAAATCCGTTGCGGATTGCATGGTAATGGAACCGCTTGATTTGTTGAACTTGGGTTACAAGGCGATAAATGCAGAGGAATTGTAAAAAGGCTTGTGAAGGAAAATCTGTAATTCGCTTCTAAAGTGAATCCACTCGCTGAAATTGTGAAAGACAAACGATAAAAAATCGCTTACAATGTGAGTGGAGGTGAGGGAATGCAGAAAGAGATAAAATTGCAGCTGGCGTATCTGCGAAAGCGAAAGGGAATTACACAGCAAAAACTAGCGGAGATTGTAGGAACATCCTATCAGAATATCAGCAAGTGGGAAAATGGGATTACGATGCCTGACATCACGGTATTGCCGGTTTTGGCAGAGTGTTTTGAAGTAACGACAGACCAGTTGCTTGGATTAGTTGCATTACAAGATGAAGGGTATCAGGAAGAAAAAACGGATACGAATGAGTTTTGGAACCAAAAACTCACCTATTTGCTTCGTCAGCAGAAAATAGGCTGGAACGAAGATTATATTGAATTTTTGTTGAAACAAGTCTGGGACATACAAAAACCAATCGATATTTTGGACCTTGGGTGCGGATATGGTTATATGGGAGCAGTCTTGTTACGGTATTTGCCGGAAGGAAGCACTTATACGGGCGTGGATTTTTCTGCTAAGCTGCTACAGTTTGGTGAAAAGCTGTTCAAAGAGGAAAAGATATCTGCTACTATGATTCAAGGAGATATTTTGGAGTATCAGACACAGAAAAAGTATGATATGACGATGTGCAAGTCGGTACTTAGACATCATGGTGATTCAGAACCGATAATTCGCAAAATGATGGAGTTTACAAAGAACGGCGGTCTCATCGTGTGTATTGATACCAACAGAGAATTGGAATCAGACGGATTATATATTGAAGGAATGCCATACGACAAGCTGTGTGAGAGAAACGGCAGCAGAAAACATTGGATTGCAGAATATAAAAACGGAGACAGGGATTATGCTGCAGCAATGAGGAACGCGCATCAGATGCATCGTCTGGGAATAAAGGATATCGAGATGCGGATGAATGATAAGGTTTCATTTTTTGCACCCGAACAGCCGGATTATGCGGAAAAAATTGCTGACATGATGGATTTTAATGAATTGTGGTATGAAGAGCCGGAGAAGAAGGTTATAGAACGACTTATGAATCATGGTATGACGCGCAGAGAGGCGATGGCATATTACCAGCGTGGACGGGAGATAAATGAGTTCTTAAAAGAAAATCCGGAAAGTACCATTACATGGTTACGTGGAACGATTATTACATTCGGAAGAAAGTAGGAAGGCAAATGAAACTATTATGTTCAACCGGTGCTTTGATTGGACAACCGAATCAGCGTGATTACAAGCTGTTAGAGAAATTCAGCAAGGAACTGAACTATGACGGATATGAATTTATGATGTACAATTCATGGTATGACGGCATGGAGGACATGTTGGATTATCTGAAGGGATTAAATCTTTATATTCCGGTGGTGCACTGTGAAAAAGGTATCGGTAAGTGTGTAGGTATCGGAACGGAAGAAGAACTGGCACACGGACTTGATTTGTTTGAAAAAGATTGTCATCTGGCGAACGAATTATCTGCCGAAAAACTGGTTCTGCATTTATGGGGTAGCCGGGTTTCGGATAGCAATTTCGAATCAAACCTGCGCAATTACCCCAAGTTTGCAGCGATTGCGCGGGAGCATGGATTGGATTTGATGATTGAGAATGTTGTTTGCAACGTAAAAGACCCGATGACGAGATGGTGTCAGTTGGTGGAAGCGTATCCGGATATTCAGTTGATTTTTGATACGAAGTTGGCGGCGTTTCATGGTCAGATGAACCTCTTGTATGAAAAAGAGTACGAATGGTTGTGGAAGGACGGATATATCCGCCACTATCATGTGAATGATTACGGCGGTGGTCTGATGGACTGGGCGAATCTGCAGACGCTTCCGCTTGGCAAGGGTAATATTGATTTTGATGCATTTTCTTCCTTCCTCAAGGAAACCGGATACAATGGTATGGCTACCGTGGAAGCTACAGCGTTTAACAGTGAAGGAATTGTTGATATTGGGATATTGAACGATTGCTTTGACAAGATAAGGGCGTGGGAAATATAAAATAATTGTTGACAAACTTCCGCGTAAGGATTATATTAGTGAAAATATTTCAGGAAAGGAAGCTAATTATGTATCGATTCGCAGTCGAAAACATTTACATTATTATTGAGGCAGTGCAGCAGATTGAAGTGCA
>JAZNLG010000205.1:0-26228 GCA_045578965.1 Lachnospiraceae bacterium
AACGCCACCGATTACCAGAACATACTGCCCTATCATCACAAACAGCAAAGGAACTTTATGGAAAATCCGGTGCATAAACAGTATAAAAGCCGCATAGCAGGTAATTACGAATAATATCCCGAAATTCATTATATAATAAGGATCCGTTTTTCCGCCAATCCCTTCTATCAACACCTTGGTAAGGGCCAAAATGGTGTATACCACACAGACAGAAAGTAAATATTCTTTTATCATTTTCATGATTGCGCCATCCTCTTTTCCAAATATTTATAAAATTCATTTTTATAACTTCGATTCAAAACAATTTCTTCGCCGTTATCCATTACTATATTCACGCGCATATTTATCTGCGCTTTTAATTCTTTGATATGGTAAATATTTACCAGCATAGATTTATTGTTGCGGGCAAAACCTACAGCGCCGAATTGCTCCATAAACTGCTGCAAGCCATAGGAAATGCGCCAAACGCTGTCTTTAAGATACGCATAGGTTTTACGGTCTACAACTTCAATATAAAGAATCTCTCCCGGTATCAGCATTTTCTCACGTTCCATCTCTTCATCTTTCCCCTGAATCAGTCCTTGAAAAGCTGACAGATATTGCTTCACTGCCACGGTTTCCTCGTCCGTTTTATTGTAATGCAAATCCACATGATTCTCTTTTAAATCAGGCTCATGATAGATATTAATCTTCACCGTTAGTACCTCATTTCGTGTGTTACTCATTATCGAGACGTAAAAACAAATGTCGCTTCGCGCCGCTCAGTTTTTCGCTCGCGTACATTATATTATAAAGGTCAAAGCCAATACAAGATAAGTCTTCTTAAAATCTCTGCCCAAAAAGAGATAAATCGCGCCAAACAGAAATCCCAATACGATTCCTTCCAAACCAATCCAGATACTTCCCTTGGTAAACCAATGTGCAAGTCCCCAAGTAAGTCCCACTACAATTCCGCCGTAGGGAATGTTTTTCTTTCGAAACAACTTCTCCAACGCATGCTGTCCAAATACAATAATTAAGGTAAAAAGAATAACTTCCGCCAAATAATACAAATGCTGGAAGGTAAATTTCAAAGCGCCAAGTCTGTGAAATTCATAAATAATTTTTAATTCTTTCACATCAATATAGTTGATTATCATCATCAATCCAACCAATAAAATGCTTGCTATGATTCCCTTCAGCGTCCACTTATTGTCCTTTCCTTTTAACTGAAATCCTAAATTTTTTCTTGCACTTTTTATAATGAGAATAGCAACCACCAGCCAGGTACTTATCGTAACGATCCAATGAATAATACATTCCGCGGTCGTAAACTCCTGCATAGGACGTCCGTAAATTAGGGGCTCCAACCAAAATGCGTAAATCACCTCCAGACCGAGGCCACCAAAAGCCAGCATTGCATATTTAAAATACCGATACCCTTCACTTTTAAAAAATGATTTTAACTTACTTTCTTTTGACACAGTCTTATTTTTTTCTGACATAATCTTAATTTCCTTTCTTTGCAGTTTTACTCTGCTTCTATGCGGACTATATCAAAAATTTTCGGTTCTGAAAAATGATTTTGTTTATGTTGCAAAATAGATGATTAAGTTGCAAAAAACATCGAATTTTAAGGCACAAAAAACCGTCTGCTCCTAAGAGAACAGACGGTTTTATGATTCCTTTAATTATTCTAAATTATATAAAATTATTCTTATTTTTACGGAAGAATTCTTATTCTGCATCTACGGTAGGCTTGATTCCTTCTTCGAATAAATCCATAACTTCTTTCGAAGGAGCCTTGTCAATAAGAGATACAACCACTGCAGCAATCATGCTTGCGATAAAACCGGGGATAATCTCGTACAAACCTGTAGGGCCTGACAAGAACGCATACCAAAGTGCATCTACCACGAAGCCCACAACAATACCGGCAATCGCGCCCTTATATGTAAATCTCTTCCAGAACAATGAAAGGATAATTGCGGGACCAAATGCTGCACCGAAAGCTGCCCATGCACATTCAACCAATGCCATAATGCCGGCACAGTTAGGATTAATTGCAATCAATAACGCAACAATCGCAATCACGATTACGATGATACGGCCTGCCCAAAGCATTTCCTTGTTGGATGCATTTTTACGAAATACAGGCTTATAAACGTCAGAAGCAAATGCTGATGAAGAAGCAAGCAACTGCGAGTCAGCTGTACTCATAGATGCTGCAAGGATTGCTGAAAGCAACACACCTGAAATTAAAGCCGGGAATACGCTTCTTACCATGGTAATGAATACGATACTCTTATCTTCCAAACCGCTTCCGATATAGTGATGTCCAACGATACCTACAACAGACGCCATGATAAGGATCAAAGTTGTCCAACCGATACCGATTGCTCTTGATTTCTTCATTTCTTTTTCAGACTTGATTGACATATAACGAACTAAAATATGAGGCATACCCATATATCCAAGTCCCCAACCAAGGCCGCTTAAAATATCTGAAATACTTTCCCAGTTAAAAGAACCGCTGGATAAGAAGTTATAATAATTCTCGCCGGTTACTACTTCGTAAGCAGGTACAAAATCCGGTGCCTGCATTGCAATTACTGCAACAATAGGAGCAATCATAATTGCTGCCAGCATAAGCATACCCTGGAAAAAGTCAGTCCAACATACTGCGTTAAAACCGCCTAAGAATGTGTAAATAACGATAATTGCTGCGGCACCAACCATTGCATAGATAGGTTTTGCACCAAATACGGTATTAAACAAAGTACCGCATGCGTAAATACTGGATGCAGCATATACACAATAAACTACTACAAAGATAACCGCACAGATAATCTGAAGTGCTTTGTTTTTAGTCTGGAATCTGTTTGTCAGGTACTGAGGAATTGTAATGGAGTCCTGTGCCTTAATCGACAATCTTCTAAGTCTCGGTGCCACAAAAATCCATGCACAAATCGTACCGATTAACAAACCTACGGAAATCCAAACCTGTCCCATACCTGCAAGATAAATGGAACCGGGAAGTCCCATAAGTACCCATGCACTCATATCGGAAGCACCTGCGGAAAGGGCTGCTACCCATCCGTTCATATTTCTTCCGCCAAGGAAATAATCCTTATCACCACCGTCAGCTTTACGTCCCTTAATAAAGAAGTAAACACCAACAGCAAGTACCAGTAACAAGTAGACAATAAATGCTACCAATTCTGCGTAATTCATAATTCACCACTTTCCATATACATGCGTTTTCATGCATATTATTTTTTCTCATATGTTTGCATTTTACACGAGTCTTACATTTGTCGCAAGTATTTTTGACATTTTTCAAGTCGATTGTAGTTTTTATAACAAAAAACATCGCTGTAATTTCTTACAGCGATGTTCCTTTGAATATGTCAATTCATTATAATCTCTTAAGAAGTTCTTCTCTCTGAGCTTCGAATCCGGGCTTTCCAAGGAGAGCAAACATATTCTTCTTGTAGCTTTCTACGCCGGGCTGATTGAAAGGATTTACACCAAGGATATATCCGCTCACACCACATGCAAACTCGAAGAAGTAGAATAATTCACCTAAGTAGAATTCATTTACTTCGGGAACATTTACTAAGAAGTTAGGAACCTGTCCGTCTGTATGAGCAAGGATTGTTCCATTCATAGCGCTCTTGTTTACGAAGTCTACAGTCTTACCTGTTAAGTAGTTCAAACCGTCAAGATCAACAGGTTCTTCCTCAATGATGATTTCTTCTCTGGAAGTTTCAATGTTGATGATGGTTTCGAAGATATTTCTGGAACCGTCCTGGATAAACTGTCCCATTGAGTGCAAATCTGTTGTTAAGTCAACGCTTGCAGGGAAGATACCCTTCTGATCCTTACCTTCACTCTCGCCATACAACTGCTTCCACCATTCAGATACAAAATGTACGCTGGGTTCGTAGTTAGCAAGAATTTCAATCTGTTTTCCTTTTCTAAGAAGGATGTTACGAGCTGCTGCATAAAGGAGAGCATCGTTTTCTTCGAATGCATTGTTTAATGCACGTTCTCTTCCGCTTGCTGCACCTTCCATTAACTTATCGATATCAGCGCCGCTTACTGCGATGGGAAGTAAACCTACTGCTGTAAGCACTGAAAAACGTCCACCGATATCATCGGGCACAACAAATGTTTCGTATCCTTCTTCTGTAGCAAGGCCCTTCAAAGATCCTCTGGCCTTATCTGTGGTAGCATAGATTCTCTTAGCCGCGCCTTCCTTACCATACTTTTCTTCTGCCATCTTCTTTAATACACGGAATGCGATAGCAGGTTCTGTTGTAGTACCTGACTTAGAAATCATATTGATAGAGAAATCTCTGTCGCCGATTACCTGAATCAAGTGCTTTAAATATGTAGAACTGATAGAGTTACCAACGAAATAAATTTCGGGAGTTTTACGGATGCTCTTATCAACAACATTGTAAAAGCTGTGTCTTAAGAATTCGATTGCTGCTCTTGCACCAAGGTAAGAACCACCGATACCAACAACCAAGAGAACTTCTGAATCGTTCTGAATCTTCTCTGCTGCCTTCTTAATTCTTGCAAACTCTTCCTTGTCATAGTCTACGGGAAGATTGATCCAACCAAGGAAATCATTTCCTGCACCGGTTTTGGAAACCAGTAATTCTTTTGCGTCAAGTGTAAGTTTCTTCATCAGTTCCATTTCATTCGCACTGATAAAGGGTGCTGCTTTGGAATAATCAAATGCTACTTTTTTACTCATGTGATTTTCTCCTTTTTATCCTTTATTTATTGAAACATTTATAAAATGTCAAGTTCCTTGTAAAGTGTAGCAAAAATAAAGGCCTTTTTCAAGATAAAAATTCCTGCAACAACTGTTCCAGCTCCTGTTTTTCTTTTCTTCCGAATCTTGGCAGTTCCTCTTCCCGTGTCCGATCCTCCATAATCTCCCTTGCAATATGGTCTTTGGGCAAAACTTTCAAGCGACTCACCATATGATTCTCCAGATAGTCAATGATATTAATTTTTAATATTTCTTTTTTACCCTTAATATCGACAAGAGATGATATGCTAAAATATGCGTACAATCCGAACAGGCTGACAATATAATACGGAAACAATTGCATAATAAAATCTCCGACTACAATTCGACGATATACCCCAATTCCGCACAGCAATACCGCAAGTAACATCATTTGACCGGCAAACGCAGAAAGTCCGGGCAAAGTAAGAAAACCGATTTTTATACGGTTAATAAATTTATCCACAAAAATCGGAATATTGGCTACACTTCCGTTTAATTCATAACAGTTGGCAAATTTTAATTTACATTGCTTTAGTAATTTATTATCGGTTGCCGACATATTATCGGTTTCCTGAATCATATTCTGATAAAGTACCCCTGCCACGATCTGGCAAATTATGCTTAACGTAATCAAAAAAATCGATATTTTTATAAAAATATCATTTTCAAATAATTCCATACTGTCCTCCGTTTCATATTTGCATTTTAGGGAATAGTAACAGTATAGAAAAAATATTTTTATGAAACAAGCCGTTATTGCCGGGTTTTTATCGACAAAATCCTCTTTCATTTTGCAGGAAAGAGTAGAAATCGACGTGTATTTCTGTTATAATCCTTTTTAATATAAAAGAATAAAAAGAATGGAGTCGAGTTATGCGATATATTCCCAAGGGAGTCTGTTCACAGGCTATTGATATTGAATTAGATGGAGAAATTGTAACCAAAGTTCAGTTTACCGGTGGTTGTCATGGTAACTTACAGGGTATTGCCCGTTTGGTGGAAGGCATGAACGCCAATGATGCCATTGCCAAAGTTCGTGGTATCCGTTGCGGATTCAAAAGCACTTCATGTCCCGATCAATTGGCAAATGCATTGGAAGCGGCTTTAAATCAGTAATACTTTTTTATTTATTTTATCGCTATATATTCTAAAAGTGCTCGGATTGAAATCTTTTAAACATTTCTTCGAACAGTATCGCACTTTTACATTTATTTTATATCTTATACTATAAGACTACTTACATCACACACATTGGAGGACGTTTCATGAAACGCATCGTTCTGACAGGTGGCGGTACTGCCGGCCACGTAACCCCAAACATTGCACTTTTACCCAAATTAAAAGAATTAGGATACGATATTCATTACATTGGATCTCACGAAGGCATCGAAAAGAGACTGATTACGGATTTTGACATTCCGTATTACGGTGTTTCTACCGGTAAATTACGACGTTATATGGATATCAAAAATTTGTCTGATCCTTTCCGCGTTGTAAAAGGTTACGGCGATGCGCGCAAGATTCTCAAGCAATTAAAACCGGATGTAATCTTTTCAAAAGGCGGTTTTGTGAGTGTACCTGTAGTACGCGCTGCAGCTTCTCTAAAAATCCCTTGCATTATTCATGAATCGGATATGACTCCCGGGTTAGCGAATAAATTGTGCATTCCCGTGGCATCCAAGGTATGCTGCAATTTTCCGGAAACCTTAGCCAATCTTCCGGAAGAGAAGGCAGTGTTAACAGGTTCTCCCATCCGAAGCGAATTAATGCGCGGTGACAAAGTTGCCGCTCTCAATTTATGTAAGTTTAGTGCAAATCTCCCTGTAATTATGGTTATCGGCGGAAGTTCCGGTTCTGTTGCCATTAACAAAGCGGTACGCGCTGCATTACCCAAGTTATTGGAAGATTTCCAGATTGTTCATATTTGCGGTACGGATCGCGTAGATAATCTCCTTTTAAACCAAAAGGGTTATACTCAGTTTGAGTATTTGAAGAGCGAACTGAAAGATGTGCTCTCTATGGCTGATATTGTAATTTCCAGAGCAGGTGCGAATGCAATTTGCGAACTCCTTGCATTAAAGAAACCGAATCTCTTAATTCCGCTTCCTGCTGCAAGTAGCCGCGGCGACCAGATACTGAATGCTAAATCCTTCGAATCACAGGGCTATTCTCTTGTGTTAAATGAAGATGATTTAGACGAAAACACTTTGGTTGATAAAGTTTATGAATTATATTGCAACCGCAAAACTTACATCGAGACTATGTCTCAAAGTTCACAGTTAAATGCAGTAGATAAAGTAATCAGTTTGATTGAAGACGCTGTAATTAACAGACCCTAATAATACGAAAGGAGCATACATATGAATCATAAAAAGGAATCCGGACGCACATCTATCCTTTCTATGGTTTATTGCTCACTTTTTACCATTATCATTGCCCTTTGTTCCTATATTACAATTCCCGTGGGACTGCCTATTACGTTACAAACATTTGGTATTTTTATCACATTGGAATTGCTGGGTGGGAAAAAGGGCATTTTTTCTGTCCTTTTATATATTGCGCTGGGAGCAATCGGTGTCCCCGTATTCTCCGGATTCCGTGGCGGAATCGGCGTTCTTTTGAGCAATACAGGGGGCTATATTGTAGGTTTTATCTTTCTTGCTTTGTTCTATTGGCTTTTCACATCGTTGTTCGGCAAACGACCTTTGACCAGAATACTGGGTATGATTACCGGACTTCTTGCATGTTACGCTTTTGGCACCTTTTGGTTCGTCTGGGCTTATTCCGACATAAAAAATATGTCCGAAATGATTCCGGTTCTGCAAATCTGTATACTTCCCTTCATCATTCCGGACATTGCCAAAATGTTCTTATCTTTAGGTTTAAGAAAACTCGTCTATCCGGCCCTACCGGAACAATTAAAAAATACTCAAACCAAATCGTAATTATATCATTGTGATTGTACCTGCTTACAATCACTTTTTATTTCACAACACAATCATGTAAAAGTTCTACCCAATTCTTGATTACTTCTACTTCTCTTTCTGCTTCTCTTCTGCATGCATTTTCTTTTACCGCCTTATAAATAGGCGCTTCCAAAGAATCTTTTTTTCTTTTGATAATTAAATATACCTTTTTCTTATCAAAAAATGCCGCAACCGGACCGCCACCTGAGAATTTTCTTAGTTTACGCATCAATTCATTATCTATAAATCCTTTTGCAGTTTCCAAATTGGCAGCATATACCGCAAACTCTTTATTAAACTTCTCATCATCGCTGATATATTCAAAATAATTGTCCTGCTTTACATATTCTTGCTTACCAATCTTGAAATCCCGTTGAATAATCTGCACTTCACTATTAAGCTCCGTACGATTAGAACATGCAATTAATACACAATCCGAACGACATCCGCTCTTTTTATAAGAAAGTTCCATATCGTAACGCAAAAAATCCACGCTCTTATAGGTTCCCTCAATACAATCATTTGCATTGGCTGAGTGCGCTTTGCGAATCAGGGAACACTCACTGATTTCCTTAATAGAAATGCGGTCTTTCGCCTTATAATCGGCCTTAGGAAATTCATTTAATATTTTTTCCTGTAAAAATACATTTTTATATTCCGAATTGTATGCCTTAAACTTGGAAGACATCTTCAAAAGTAATGGTAACACATACAAACAAAATGGTATTGCCAGCAAAAATGCACACGCCAAAATTACACGGAGTAATCCATCATCAAATACCAACTTCATATATGCCATATAAATAAAAACCAACGCAAGTACAATTACACATAAGGTAATGCTCTTCCATAACAAATCCGCATTACGGTATTTCTTACGTAATTGATTTAATTTCTGAACTTGAGTTAACTCAACCGCAGGCGTAGAGGGTTCTGCTGTGACAGTATTCTTTTCCGGTTCCATATTCTCCTCCGCATTCTTCATATCTTACAATACATCATTTTTTCAGCACAATATTTCAAATATCAATATTATTGTATTTGCCTCTTCTCGCTATTCTAAACCTATTCTGTCAAAATACTGTGAATTTCTTTTAATTCTTCTGCTGTCGGCGAAGTAGGATTCCACTGAATACTCTGATTGTCTCCAACATAACGCGGAATCAAATGATAGTGAAAATGAAATACCGTTTGTCCTGCACATTCATTATTATTCTGTACCAGGTTAAAACCATCACACCCCAGTTTCTCCGTCATCTTAGTTGCCATTCTCTTTGCAAGAACCATAACATCCGCAGCCCAATCTTCCGGCAATTCATAAAGATTAGCAAAGTGCTCTTTGGGTAAAATCAATGCATGACCTTTTGTCGCGGGACTCAAATCAAGAATCACGCGAAACCTTTCATCTTCATAAATGGCATTGGAGGGAATTTCTCCATTTGCAATCTTACAAAAAATACAATCATCTTTTTTCATAATTCTGTACCTCTTTTATTCTAAATTATACAAACATTCCGTCATCCGAAACATTTCCCGAAAAAGGAAAGATGTGATCTAAATTTCGTAACAATTTAAAGTCACCCTTCATTGTCATATTTCCGCTCATAAAAGCATTTTGGAACGTAGTTTTGCCGGAAACAATATCCAGAATAACACTTTCCTCTGTCTGCAATTCTACATCCGCATATTCCGATGTTCCGTAGAAACATTCTAACTTAGCATTCTGTATGCGAAAAATCATAGGCTTTGTATAATTCTTCACCACTACACGGAATATAGCATTAAAGCCCGGTTGCGGTGTAAAGCATTTCGTAAAATTCTCAATAAAACTCTGCTTCTCATCCGTTTCCCGATTCTCCATCATATCCTTAAACATATTGGTCAATTCTTTGATATCTTCTTTTTGACGCTGCACATAATTATCATCCGATGCATATAAAGATAACTGCTCTGTCTCCTGAGGCGTCAACGCTATATTCTGCGTATAAGAAACCTTCTGTTTTACAGCCTGATTACTTGCAGGGAAACTGGTTAGTTTCTGATTAATGGTTCTGTACATATTCTCTGCTTTTTTCTCAATCAGACGATCATATTCTTCCTTACATTCCAGCATGGAAATTTCGGGAATATATCCGCAAATTCCGCTACAGGGGCGACCGCCGAGAATCTCCCATGCAGTTGCCAGCGTAAGTTTACCGTCACGTTCACCGTATGTGGTACTCATAACCACCGGGCACATATAAATTTGAGACAGTTTCTCTTTGTCCGCATATAACCAGCAAGCATCCAAAAACAACTGCATATATCCGCCAATGCCATACCATTCCACAGTACTGGCAAGAATAATACCGTCCGCATCTTTCAGCGTATTTGGCAAAGTCGTAATAGAATTTTTGATTTCATATAAATCATAACGCTCTACTGTCACATTTAACTCTTCCAACACGCTCTTCATTTTATTTATCACATATAACGTAGGGTCTCCGATTAAACCTCTGCCACCATAATAAATATTAATTTTCATGCCCTTTTTTCCTCTTCTTTCCGACTTGAATCAAATACCACACACTTCCCAGAATGGCACCCATGCACAAGCCTCCTACATGTGCTTTAAAGTCAACACCTGCAATTTGTGCATCCACATATAAACTAACTGCAACACACAAAACCACCAATATCATTCTTCTGATTGTAAAAACACTTACACGCCGCCAGTTAATGGTTGTAATTTCCATAATCAGCGCAAGGCCGAATATGCCATAAACCGCACCACTGGCCCCGATACTGTTTGCATCCATTCCGCTGAAATACTTAGATACCAGTGAAATAAATCCCGATGCAATTCCGCACACAAAATAGGATACTCCAAAGCCCCATCTTCCCAGTCGCTGCTCTATCATATTTCCCAACAAATATAACATAAGCATATTGTTAAAAAGATGTGTCATCTCTCCATGCAAAAACATTCCCGTCAGCATGCGATACCACTGGCCGTCACCTAAGATTCCGTCAACAGTCATTCCACCTGTATTATACAACAATTCTCCGGTAGATGTACATACAATATAAACCACAATATTGATGGCAACTAACACATATGTCACCCATGGTATATATATGCTCTTGAACAGTTCTTTTTCTTTCTTTTTTAATTCTGTCAGCACCTGTTCTTCAACATTTCTGATCTGTCTGGACGCCGCCTCAGGCTCTCTTAAGAACATTTCCAAAGATGCTTTCATTCCATAGAAATCTTCAATCTTATTCTCGTCTATCACCAGTATTTTGTCCCGCCGATTAATCACCCAGGCATATTTATCCTCTTCACATACTTCCGATGCATGTTCCGGATTGTCAGAAATGATTAACGTTAAAATATGCATCTCTTTTACATCATTCTTCTCTAACAATTTACATGCACTGTCATAAACGCTTCTGTACCGTTCCTTAGTAAAAGTAGAACCGGACTCTAACTCTATCACAAAAATCACACTGACATGTCGATATTCTTTTTTCAAAAAAACCAAAAATTCCGGTAAATTGGAAGTTACTATCGTGTAACCTTCCAACGCCAAAAAAGCCTTCAATTGTTCTTTCATTTCGTCAAATCCTCTGTATATAAAATATACGATTTTCAACGAAAAAAATCAACTACTCAAAAATGTATCTTAAATTGCCAAAGGCTACTTCATCACCCACTTTCAGTTTGACAATCTCATTGGCTTCCAATTCAAGATTATTGATAAAAGAACCGTTCCTGGAATTCAAATCCTGCAAATAAATTTCCCCATTCTCTTCGAATATTCTTGCGTGCATCCGGCTCACTCCGGGATCTTTGAGCACCACATCTGCGCACTCTTCCATTTTACCCAAAACGCAAGGTAATCGTTCCAAAGAAATCAAACGCTCTCCCCTTCCGGACAAATTTCGCAATTGTCTTTTTTCAAATGTGTTCTTTATTCCCATAACTACAGTCTCTCCTTCACACGCGGTATCAGGTTCTGATCCGTAGTATTCCCAGTCTGCATCATAAGAATAATCCTTAGATTCATTTCTTAAATATCTTCCATTTTTTTCGACTACCCTATCTCTTATATTCTGATTACCTCTAATACTATAATTATTGTTTTCTCTTATGGTTTGTTGTTTTACACCCTCTTTTTTTCCCAGTAATTCAAATAATTTTTCTTCCAACTTTCTTTTTATTACACTCCACTTCCCCCCTTCTGCGGATGACAAACCAGGTTGTACATTCTCTTTACTCTCCGCAGAACAATTCATAGAAATATATGTATCTTCATCTTCTTGATGATTTATGCAATCCGGCTTATCTTCTTCCTGATATTCTTCCAGAAGTTCATCTAACTCTTTAATGGATAATTCATTTTCCTTTACCAGTTTATAAAATTGATATGACAAATCCACAGCCTTTTTATCCTCGTGATTCACTCTGTCAATTAGAAACTCAGCTAATTTCCGTATTCCTTCCTGTTGTATTTCTTCAGGATAAAATATCCACTCAGGTTTTCGGCTTTCGGGATTACAATAACAATAATCAACATCATAAATAATATGATGTACACTAAGAAAGTACCTTTTCAATTCTTCAAATAAATTACGCACAGACATTAATATTCCTTTAATATCCTCTGCAACCAGTTCACGTTTTGCATATATTCTGCTTAAAGGTTGTCTTGAAGTAATATCATAATACAATTCTGTGCAACCATTAAATCTACTTTTACTCCCTGATAACAATCCGTTTATTCGATTGTTCAACATCATCGTTGTTTCATAATTTACCTCACCGGTACATTTTAAAATCAAATAATTATGATCAATATCTTTTTTATATCTAACTTCCATCTTTCTGAACCTCTTCCACAATATTTCCTATTTGTTGTCCCTTTTGGATTATATCCGGCGGATTAATTCGATGCACCTCTTTACATATTTTGTAATGCCAAAACTCTTCAAACACCGTACCTTCCCATGCCAACAATTCCGGAACATTTAATTTCCCCGTCATAAATATCTCTACTTGTTGTGCCGATACCACTACCTTTACTTCCGGTTCTGCCACTCCGACCAAATGACCCTCCAAATCTGCCATAACAACCTTAACGCATTCTCTCTCAATCTCTTGATTGCTTTCGTTTTCATAGTAAAAAACTTGCTTTGTTCCGCGACTAACCGCATTTTCCAGAATTCCCCGATTATACACATACAAAACCAGAAAAAACATAACAATAATAACCATCAAAACAATCGGCATAATTAAGGTGGTTTCCACCGTTAAACTTCCTTTTTTTTCAACTTGCAATCTATACATCTGTTCTCCTATCACACTACTATCAGCAAAAAATATCCCGGAATCATAAATGTTACAAACGGTAATTCTGTTTCTCTTCTTGCTTTTTTACTTATCAGTAAAACCACTGATACAAATGATGCCAAAAATAAAGATATTGAAATAAGATATAAATTTCCTCGAAATCCGAGATATATTCCCATAACCATAAGTACCCACCCATCACCATAACCTATCTTTTCCCCTGAAAATTTTGCCACCAGCAGACAGATTATTCCGATCATAATGCCACCTAATATACTTATAAAATTATCTTTTAGAAAGGGAATGCTTAAGAATACACCTAAAATACCGGTCAAAAAAACGGATATCATTGATATTCTTCGTTTTTTCATATCTCTTATACCTTCCAAAATTATAAAAATAGCCGGAATAACAATTCTAATTATTTCCATATTTCACTCCGCATCTGATACACATAGGTTTATTTCCAAGATTGTTTTCTTTGACGACATATATTGTACGTTTTAATCCTGTACAGGCTATGGAAGAATGATATCTGTTTCCTTGTGCTGTAATATAATAATTCCCACCGGATTTTGTTGCATCAAAACACACTTCGCAAGGTTTATATTTTTCACCATCTTCATTTCGTAACTTCTCTATCTCCGCTGCATTTCTAATCGAAATGGATAACTGCAAATGAGTACAACTTCTGTCCAAATGATATACCTCACCCGATTCCGCAACATAAAATCTACGCTGTCCGTCTTCATAGGACTCTTTTTGAAATCCGTTATATGCCTTCACATAGCAACGATTTATCATTAGCATATCGCCCACCTGAAAAAACGAGAACCACGGTTCTATCCTGTAGGTCAGAACCAGATCTATGACATCCCCTTTTTTATCTACATCAGAACGCCATACAAACACCCCGTCGGCTCCGCCGACAATAACCGAATTATTCAATACATCCCTTCCTACCATCTGTATAATCCGCTCTTTTACGTATACCTCCGTTAACAAATCACTTTCATATAAGGATTGAAAATTTGCCGCGACAGAAAGTTCTCTTCCAACATTAGTTAGTGCTGAATCCAAAACCGAATGAATATGTATCATATCAAACAACGAAATAATATTTAGTAATAGGAACATAAATATTGGTAAAACCAACGTTGCCTCAACACTAATACTTCCTTTTCCACTTTTTTTATTACAAATCAGCATAAATGTATTTATAAGAGATAGTAAAAAACATCCTTTTTCTTAGGCAAAGACAGGTATATATGAATACCCAAAGAACAAAAGAGTGTGAACAAGTCATTTTATAGAAAAGATACCCTCGGAAAAAGGACGTCTTTTACTACCCCTTCATACCTTTCTTTTTAAAAATAACTATATTTTCTTTCCATTGAATAAAAGTATCCATAGCCACTGTGAATACCGATTTCCATACTGACTGCATCCGCACATGCATCCATACGAAAATATTCATTTCCTTCTGTAAGGCGTATATCCGCTTCCATCATATCCATACAACGATATACTTTTATTACCGGCGATTGTATATACAGAAAGATTCTCAAATAATCCTCATACTTTAGTTTTATGGACATCACATCACCTTCCGAACTCCCCGGTATAAAATCCACAGGTTTTCCAATTAAAACATTTGCCAGTCCAACAGAAAAGTCTTTCGGCTTTTTAAGAAGCAACACTTCCTCTCCTTTCATCAGTTTTTTTACATCATCAAAACTTTCAGCAGCAGCCCAACACACATTTATGGCTCCTTGTATTAATTCCGGCGGAACATCAATTAAAACACCAATTTGAGAAATCAGTTCTATGGTTTTTTGTGTTTCGTTGTCTGATAACAGCATCATTAAATTCGCAGCGCCACGTAACAAAAACAGCGTTTCCTGCATTCGATACAGATTCAGACTGTCCTGCGCATTTCCGAATAATATGTACTCAACCTGATAATCCAATTTGGAATCTTCCCGTACACATCTGTAATTACCCATTTTATTTAAAATATATTCGCCAAAAAACAATTCCTCCGTGGCATCAAACTCATTATTCTCCAAAACTGTTGTACCTTGTATATTCCATCTGTGAGATGCATGCATCCATGGCTGAAATGCTTTTGCAGATACACCGGTAGATGTATAATTTATAATCTCGGAAAAAAGAGGTTCCAAATAGGTACTTGATAAATCCATGGAAGGAAGACCGGTATTTGCTTGCCACTCCTTTTCCAAAAGATTGTTCTCTTTCTGCCAACTCTCCTTTCGACTTGATACATCTGTGTGATATTCTTTAAACATTTCACTACTGATATCATACTCTTCTATTACCTGTATCCAACTCTGTACCGTTTCCGGCCAATCTTTTCCTACATAATCACCAATATAATTTACAGCTTGTTGCCGCATTACATCTCCCCAATCATCTGTTGCCAAGCGAATATTGGTAAGACTGACATTATAATCTTCCACGTTGTACCAGTCTCTTGCAAACAATAACATTTGTTCTTCTTCCGGCATCAGGTTGTATCCCAAATAAAATTCCAATCGCTCTTCCAATTTTCGGTAATCCGGTATTTCTGTCATATAAGAAGTATCCACAAATAACAATCCATATCGTTCAAAAAGCGCTTGATGGTACTCCGCAAAAGAAGAATGGATTGCCGTCTGAACCGCATTTTCTGCTCTATTTTTTATATAACTTCCTCTTGCCGTTTCAAAAGCCGACAGAAAAACAGACAATATCAGTGTAAATACAAGTGTTAAATATACCGTTATATGCCCTCTTTTCATCCGACAATCCCCCTTTCCTATATTTTGTCAATTCTTTTGTTAATGGTTTTAAAAATATTCTCAACAATTTCAATCATTTCATCTTTAAAAATTAATACCAGTGCAATCAATACAACCAAAATCAAAATAATTTCTACCGTTGATAAACCGCTCTCATCTTTTAGAAATGCTTTCCATTGATTTCTCCAGTTCATATGCGTATCCTCCTTCCCTGATTTTTATATGCTAAAAGTGCTAAATGCCGGAATCATAATAATAACCATTACTATGAGCAAAAGAATTAACATAGGAAATAATAATTTGGTTCCTGCAGTTTCTCCCCGCTTCTTAATCTGTTCCTTTTTCATCTCCATTGCCTCTTTCGCCTCTTCTCGCAACGCACCTTTTAACCCTTCTGAACCTTTTTTCAAATTTCTCACCAATAAATTCCCCAATTTTTCCGTTTCACGAATTCCACATCTTCTGCCAAAACTTTCGTAAACCTTCCTTTCTGCAACTCCATTCTCCATTTCTCGGATTCCAACTAAAATCTCCTCACACAGCGGATTATTCTCTGCCGCTTGCCTTTCATATGCTCTTCCCAATCTTTCAAACGTCTGTCTTATCGTTAGACCTGCCCCTATTAACATAGCGCATTTGAGAACAAACTCAGGGTACGCATCACGAATCTTTTCCAGTCTTTTTTTCTCTTGTTCTTTTTGAGTAATCGAATCCGAAAAGAAAAACAACAATGCTATTACAATACAAAATCCCCCTATTTGAATTCCCTTATTTTCTTGTCTTTCACTCCATCTGATAGCTGTCCCGTTTATTGTCTGAGGTAAAGCAATATACTCCTTATCTGCACCCATTGCATCTGCAGTTGCCAATGCATCTTCTATCATATGAAGCCATGCTTCCTCAGAAGTATATTCTTTCGGTACAAGAATTACAGGAAAACTATATTCATATACCCATTCCTCGTATTCTGCTTCTGCCGTCAAAATTACAGGTGTATCGGCCTTAATTTCTTCTTTTATATTTCCTTTAGACCCTATCAAATCCGACCGATTTGAACTCCATGATATGCAAAACGGATATCCTTCCATTTCTTCAACCATCACCAGATTTTCACTTACATAATCTTGTGCCTGATTGGAACCCAAAACCGTTTCAACCAATTGCTCCCAAAATTGCGGTAACATTTTCTCAATTTCGGCCTTAGTATATTTTCTTTCCGATATATTGTAATTAATTTGGTCATCTCCATACTCCGAATGCGCAATTAATGACAATTCCAGTTCACCTTCACTAAACTCATTCCTTTTGATTAAATAGTGGTCTTGAATATTTCCCTTACCTATCGGCACCAATACAGATATTCCTATTACCAAAAAGCCAATTGTAAATAGTATGAATCCTTTTTTTCGATTACCGGACATAACCCCTCCTACACATCTATGGCAGTAATTTTCATACCCCAAAACAATGATGCTATATATCCGACAAGACAAGCTGTCATAATACCAAAACCACTCAACGTATGATATAGAGAATCAAAATATCCCGGCGATGTAAAACCAATATAAATCAAGATAAAAAAAGGAATTACACTCATAATCTTCTGCTCAAATTGCTTTTCACTGATTAATATGCGCAGTGATCTTTTCATCTCTATTTTTTCGCTGATTACATCTGATGTATCCATAATAATCTCCCGCAAATTTCCTCCGCTTCTTTTTGCAACCGCAAAAATTTCAGCAAAATCCATAATATCCTCTACTCCGCTTCTTACGCCTAAATCCAATAACATTTTTTCCAGAATCAAATTATTATCCAATCCTCTTCCAATTAACAAAAATTCGTTGGTAATATCTGCTTCTTTACCAAACAGAGATTTTAAATCTTCATACGTTCTTCGAAATGCATTTTCCACAGAATTACCGGCCTGTAAATTCGCTGACACTACATTTACTGCTTCCCGAAATGCCAAAGTCAGTTCCCACTTTCGCTTTTTTATTGACTGTATTCTTTGCCATTTGACAAACAATGGAAAAAACAATATCACCACACCCCAAACCACCCATGACCGATAGAAAAAATATGCTAGCACGCCACTAATTGCTATCCAAATTACAATGTTAATCATTTTCTCTTTCCGACTAAAAATGTAGATATCGTATCTTATCATGTCTCCTCCCCCCACTTTGCGCGATTCTGCAGAGAGTTAATTCTTATCAATGCAGATTTGCCTTTTTCATCCTCCTCCAATGAAAATAAGGTATTTATCATAATTTCATTATCTGCTACTCCTTTTATTTCAAGTATTTCCACTACTTTACGACTTCGGTCCCTCATTCTTCCCAAATGCACCAATATATCAATTCCCGAAGCAATCTGTCTGCGAATTGCGGATAAAGGTAGCTCCTTTGCCATTAATACCATCATTTCCAAACGCATCAACATATCGGAACCGCTGTTTGCATGCCCGGTAGATAAACTTCCGTCATGCCCCGTATTCATAGCCTGTAGCATATCAAAAGCCTCCGCACCTCTGACTTCTCCCACAATAATCCGATCCGGTCTCATACGTAATGCCGTCTTAATCAAGTCGCGTATCGTAATTTCCCTACATCCTTCTCCCGTCTCATTTCTGGTTTCCATTCGTACCAGATTGTCCACCCCTTTAATTTGTAACTCTGCGCTGTCCTCAATGGTAATCACACGACTGTCCTTGGGTATATAGTTTGACAATATATTCAGCAAAGTAGTCTTGCCCGCACCGGTTCCTCCCGAAATAAAAATGTTATATCCGAATGCTACCGCCTTTTGCAAAAACTCAGCAGCCTCTCGGCTAATGGCGCCGAATCGTATGTAATCTTCCATTGTAATCGCTATTTCCGGAAAGCGGCGAATTGTCACAATCGGCCCGTTTAATGCCGGCGGTTTTAAAACGATATTTACACGTGACCCGTTTGTAAGCCTGGCATCTGCAATCGGTAAACTTTCATTTACCACGCGATTGCAGGAGGCAACAATCTGTTGAATCACATCTTCCAATTTTTCCGGCGTATCAAAATGCCTGTCCGATTTGGATAGAATCCCGCTTTTTTCAACAAAAATATCCTTCGGTCCGTTTATCATTATTTCCGTAATCGCTTCATCATCTACCAATTCCTGCAAAATATCCAACTTTCGTACAGATGCAAAAATCTCCCTCGCCATAATTTCTTTCTCATCTATACTTAAGTAAACAGAACCTTCATATTGTGCAATTACTTTAAAAATTAGTTCTTTTATTTCTTCATCTTCCATTTCCCTTGATAAATCAAGGTTTTCTCTCACCCTTTCATAAAACTCCTCCTTTATGTTTTCTTTTATCATGTAAAATTAAAATCCTCCCTTAGTATTTTCCTTGTATAATCTGCCAGTTCCGAATACAGCAATCCATCCGGTTCAACAGGCAGTTGCCGATAAAGCGGAAACGAACATTTCTTGGTTTTCTCAATAACATCTTCATAAGATAATTCCTTAAGTAAGGTTTCATAATGCGCGATCTTGGCCAATGCCCGACCTTCATTTTTGGTTATTGTATACACATAAGAACAATTTCTAAGAATCTGAAACAGCCCCTGCACATAATCCGTCAAATCTAGAATAATGTAGTCGTATTCCTCCATCTTCCCAAGTGTTTTTAAAAAATGATCCCATTCATTTGGTAAGACACCGGAAATATCCATATAAGAAAATGCCGGCGGAATATAGTCCAAGCCGTTAAAGTTTTGCTTCATACTTGTAAATTTCTGAGAAAAGTCTTTAGACAAATTCTTTAGAAAAAATAGAAGATCTGCCATATCTGCATTGAAATTCTGTTGCATCATTTGCGTAAAGCCGGAATAGGCTTCGAAATTAAGATAAAGTACTTTGTATCGGGAAGCTAACATCTGTCCCAATACCAACGAAAAAGAGGTTTGTAAACATCGTCCAATGGGTGTATATACTCCAATGTATTTTGTTCCGGAAAGTTCAGATGATATTCCGGCCACCTTTCCTTTTATGCCGACTTTATCACTTATTTCTCGTAATAATATATCAGCACTCTGATAACGAAAAATGGAATTGTCCGATACCTCCTCCCTCTCTTCGCATAAAACAAACCATCGTTCTGCCCTTTCCCTGACTTCTTGATCCAACCGAAAAACTTCTTCTATATCTTCCGAAACAATACACGCTTTCACCCGCGTTTCCTTAAGATATTCCTTACACCTTTCCGGTTCTGTATAAAAATCAAATTTGCAGGAAAGCCCCCGTTCCTCTGCTATATAGTCCCGTAATCTTTCTGCAAAAATTGCATTGCTGTCGCAGAACACAATTTGTATTTTCTTCATAAATTTCCTCCCATCACAATAATTACCCCCAACAAAACCGGTAGCGAAAATTTAATTCCCGCCTTCTTTACTACTACCTTATCCTCTGTATCCATATAAGGTTTTTCATAAAAATTGCCTGCTACCGCATACTTATAGATATGAGCCAAATATACAAACAGATATTTTATACGTTCCCTGATATTCTTCTCTGCCACTATTTTGATTAACGCAATCACACCGGCAATCAAAATCGCAACCACAATGCATTCCATATTTTCTTTTATGGTAAAAAATGCCCCTGTCACAGCCAAAAGTTTAATATCTCCCGCTCCCATGGCACGTATGAGAAACAAAGGAAAAAACACTATTATCGGTAATAGAATTCCTACTGCAAGCATAAAATAATTTCTTTCTCCTTTGCATAAAACCCGATAAAAAATGCCCGACACCAGGCCTGTTATAATAATCAGATTCGGTATGCGGGTAACCGATAAATCTGTAATTACCGCCACCAATAACAGAATCAGTAAAACTACAATAAAATTACCTCCCCTTATTAAATTCAACATTCATTTGGAATATTTGCAGAGAACTCTGCTTTCACTTTAGCGCTAGAACAACAAGCCGAACTGCTTGTCGTGTTTTGCATTATAGATTTGTTTTTTTGAAATGTAAAGTGGTTTTTTGCAACTTTTTAAACTTTGTAAAAACCTAACAACTTTTAGTCAAAAAAATATTTTTTACCCACCGCAAACCCTTGATTTTCCGAAGAAAATCGGATGTCAATAAAATAATATTTAATATGATTTCTCCTACAGAAATCCCCCTAAATAACACTTTTACACCTACATAAAATATCCCCACACCAACATCCCATAAAGAAGAAATAAGCCCGGAAATCCCAGAAATCCGCACACCAAAAAGGTTACTGCATTCATGGCCACGCACATCTCAATCCCCTTATCCAATAAAGCATTATTGATAAAATAAATTGCCACGTAGCACAGACCTACACGCAGAAAAAATTGAATCAGATAATCCGGTTTTTTACGTCCGATAATCAATACAAGCAACAAGGCAACTGCGAATAGGATTACTATGGGAATATTTATGGATGTCATTTTTACCACCTTATATCGGAATATCTTTTCTATGCTAATGTATGTACAAACCTCTGCTTTTATGTCTTGGAATTCTCCTTTTACATCGTTAAAATACATTGCAATAAAATTTCCATAATATGTATATTACCCTCAAATCCGGTAATACTGACAATATCCAATAAAAAGACCGCCGGCTTTTGACCGGCGGCAGATTGGTTTTATGATTGAATGAAGGGAGTATTCCGCGATGCAGATTGCTTATTGTCAATTAGATTATGAAACAACCCCGGGCGAAACCGAACACGATGAACTCCTTCGGGAAGAAATCAAAAAGGCTATGATTGCATTGGAAAGCGCATATTGCGGCTTTGACAATGCAACTGACCCTGATTTGATTGATTGCTATATTTATCAGGTAAACTCAGCGTTGAAGCGCTATCGTTACCTTCTTTTACAGGCAGAAAAAATTCATAATGTAACAGATGAAGAACCTGAAGTTCCTTCCTCTCATCAAACGATTCTTCTGCCGGAAACCCCTGCGGTTTATACGTAGAATCCACGGGATGCACCCTGGTCTGCCATACTCTCATTTACGTCATTACGTCCGTATGTAAGACCGGCAACCACGGTTTGTGCGTTACTCATAACAGCCTCCGAATCATCGGCAGCACTGATGGATGCATAGGTCTCTTTCAGTGGAATCATTACTTTTAATGTATTCTCAAGATGCAGGGCATCTTTGCGCATTTCGCACTTTAAGAGTTCACGATATACATAAAGATAAAGTTGAAGAAGATTTCCTGCAACTTCGTACTCAAAGTGCAGCGACTCCATTAACTCGTTTACGCAGCCTCTGGCCTTTTTCAGACTCAGTTTCAATGCCAGTCGGTCTCCGGTTTGAAGGCTTTCTTTTGCTTCTGCCACGTAATCTTCGAACATCTCGTATAAAATCACTACAAGCCCGCTTTTATTTGCCTGGGAAATACGCAGGGTATATGCCTGTTTCTTTTCGTTGGTCATGCCGTTTCCCCCTTAATTACTGCAATAACTGTAATACCTGCTGAGGTCTTTCGTTTGCCTGGGCAAGCATAGAAGTTCCTGCCTGGGAAAGAACCTGCTGATTGGTGTATTCTGTCATTTCACCTGCCATATCCACGTCCATAATACGTGAGTATGATGCGGTCATATTTTCATGTGTTACATCAAGACTTGCCTCTGTTGATTCCAAACGATTCTGGTAAGCACCCAATCGGGAACGTGCGGAAGAGACATAGTCAATGGCACTTGCAATCTTTGCTATTGCATCATTTGCCTCCTCTACGGTTGCAATGCTGATATCTTCAATGCCCATTAATTCCAAACTAATGGTAGGAATACGCATTTCCAGTACCTGTCCTTCTTCAGTACCAATCTGCATACGCATTGCACCGATACCGGTCATTTCAAGATTTACATTGCCGGCTGCACCTTTTACTTTGATTTTCATTTCAAAATCATTTGCTGCCTTAATGGTTACGACATCACCGTCAACTTCATACTGTGCATCTGCCGGGAAAGCGTTATCTCCGGTTTTTAAAAGTGTAAGGCCGGTCACTTCAAGATTACCGTCCTCATCCTTAGCCGTGGTAATTCCGGAAATTGTAAAATCTTTCGTCTCTACTTCATCCGAATAGTACAACACTTCCACGTTGGGATTGCTGGAATAACCTTTTAAATCAAAGCCGCCATCCAAAAGATTACGTCCGTTAAATTCCGTATCCTTGGCAATTCTGGTGATTTCTTCTTTTAACTGCTTAATTTCCGCGTCAATCATCTCGCGGTCTTCGTCAATTTTGGTTCCGTTTGCTGCAGAAATCGCCAACTCGTTCATACGCTGAAGCATTGCATGAATTTCAATCATGGCACCTTCTGCAGTCTCTACGATGGATATTGCATCACTGGCATTATCGCCTGCAATGGAAAGTCCCTTAATCTGGGAATTCATTCTCTTGGCAATTGCCACACCCGCGGGATTATCTTTGGCGTGATTAATCTTCAAACCGGAAGACAATCTCTCCAAAGACTGGGATAATTTGTTGTCTGTTCTGTGTAACGCATTCTGCGCCGTAATTGCTGAAATATTCTGTGAAACTCTTAAACTCATATTGTCACCTTACCTTTCCGTATCCTGCATACTCATAATAAATAATTTAGCCGCTTCGTATAAGTCTCTGGTCGAACCGCCATCATCGACACTCTTGTCATGTCTACGATACAAAAAGGTTCCGTCCAGTTTCTCACTGTAGAGATATCTGATATCGCCTGCTTCTTTTCCCGCTGCCGCAAGTTCTTTTTCAAATCTTCCGTCAGCCTTGAGAGCCTCCGTGCCCTCCTCGCTGTCGCATGCGATGTAGCCCTGTACCTTCTCCTCCGTGAGTCTGAACTGTGCTACAATATTACCATATTTTTCTGTGTTCAGGGTTGCCATGACATTGCCGTCACTCTCACCCTTATGAATAATTTTAACGCGAATGCCTTGAAGTTTACCACCGATAAAAGCAGGAATTTCGTAATTCTCTTCCCTCATAAGATTACCGGTAAAAGAAAGTTTTTTAAATGCACTCGTCATAAACTTAATATCTAATCTTGAAGCATCACCCGCCATTATACTGTCTTCCAGAATGTTTTCGGCCTGCTTCAGTAATTCACCATATGCTTCCTGCACACTTTCCCGATCCGTAAACGCATCCTGCAATGCAAATATCGCATCTTCAAAAGCACCGATTTCTCCGTTTTCTGCAACTTCAGAATGATTCTCTGTCTCTCCATCGCTATCATTCTCGCCAGTTGTTTTCTTCGCTTCACGAGTTGATGATGCACTGCCTAACAATGCATTTTGGAAGATACTCCATGCGCCGGACGCCCCTTCCGGATTCTCCAGTAAGCTATCCATTGCCTGTATAGTGTCCGGTGTTACTTCCTGTCCGTAGTACATTAATTCTTCCACTGCATCTTTGTAATCTCCGGACATCACTTCCCTTAAGTTGCTTAAGTCTTCGGTAATCAGAGCCTCATTCACTTCCCCGGAACCGATTACGGCATCTTCGAATCCTTTTAAAATCTGATTACTGATATTATGCTCGTAACCTGCCGCCTTCGCAGCAGCGCCAAAACTTTCATCGATACAATAGTCCATACCGGTACTTTTACCGCTTCGCATTGCGGATAAAAGATTCTTAAAAGTCATCTCCGCACCCTGACTTAACAAATTACCCACCAGCGCACCGTCTGCCTTTTCAATCTGATGCAAAAGCCGGTAAATACCGATGTAAGACTCTCTCTCTTCCGGAGTAATCTCATGATTCTTCTCCAGTTTAAAAAGGAATTTACTGTATTTCTCTGCAGTCTGCTCTATGGTTGATTCATAAGCATCCAAATGATTCTCAAGGGTTGCCAGGTCTGTTTCCAGAGGATTGACACCGTCCCGAATCAGTTGCAATGTTGACGCAGGTGTCATTTTATTCATAATACGTTGTAAGCCTGCGTCCGCATCTCTTACCATCTCAAGATTGGATACGCTGACTTCCATACTGTTATAGCCGAGGATTCTGACTGCTCTGCGGTTAGTATCGTTAATATCGAAGTTCAAATCCTGTAAAATGTCATCCACATTACCAAAAGCCTTCTTAATGGAATCTCCCAAATCTTTACGTACTTCCGTACCCAGCAATTCATATTGCTCGCTTGCTTTTAAATAATCCTGACGAAGGGCTTCTCCCATATCGTGCACGGAAGATAAGGTATGTACGCCTTCGGCCTGTACCATTTTACCAACTGTGGCTGCCGGCATAAAGGCCAAAGTGACAAGTTTGTCATTTGTAGCCTGCCACAGCGTTGCCTTCCGGGCCGCTTCTGTATCTTTCGGGAATAACGCGTTTTGTTTCTGCGCTTCTATTGCTTTTAAATCTTCTACCAACTGTGAAAGTTCGGTTGTTTCAATGGAATAACCAAGTTTCAACAGTCTGTAGTTATTCTCTACCGTCATTGCCAGCCTGGTCTCGTTCAGAATACGCATTGCCTTAACCAAATCCGGATTCTCGTCCCCGACTGCTACGCCTGCTGCCGTAAGATTGGTTACTCCGCTTACTGCTTCCGCCGATACGGCGGTTCCTTCTACAGCAAGGCTGATACCGTTTTTATCGATGGTGCCTTCCACGCGGATGGATTGCATCGCAACCCGCAACTCCCTGATATTTAAGGACTTGCCGTTCTCTACTACAACCTGAACGGCTTCAATGCTGAAAGATTGTACCTCTTCATATATCTGAACGGCTTCATTTAACTTACCGACATGATTGCTTAAGTATGCATCTTTTGCTTCCCTGCCCTCTGCAATGGCATTCGCGATGGATTGTGCCACCGCTTGATCCGACATAGGGAATTGCAAAGTTTTTAAATCATGAAGAATTTTTATATTGGTTTCATTGAATAAAATTCCGCTCTTTACAAGCCACTGTGCTTCTTTTAACGTTTCTTCATAAACGGGAAGACCTGCATTTTCGATGGTCTGCGTAAGGCGGGCTTCCATCGCCTTCCAGTCATACTCCGATGACTGCTTTGTCATATATCCGCCGATATCATCGGAATAATAACCTCCCATATTTTCGGAAACTTCCGCCCCCGAAAAACGTACTCTGTATAAATGATCGATGGTAGGGTCAATACCGTTTCTTAAAAGGTAGTCGCACATACCATCCGTAATCTCCGTAATTTCACCGGCCAATTGCATAGCATCCGCAGTGCTCTGCACGTTTGCCCTTGTCATAGGAATATCCGCCTCACGAAAAGCCTTTTTTACCGCATTGGCGGCACTTTCGCTACCCGTAATTTCCTGAAGGACTTCTTCGGA
>JAZNLG010000206.1:0-2024 GCA_045578965.1 Lachnospiraceae bacterium
GATTATGGAAGTACGTATTACGCATCTTGCATATTCGGAAGAAATTGCGGCAGCAATGTTACAGCGTCAGCAGGCAGTGGCAGTGATTGCAGCACGCCAGAAAATTGTAGAAGGTGCAGTAAGTATGGTTAAAATGGCAATTGACCAGTTAGACGAGAATGGTGTGGTAGTTTTGGATGATGAACGTAAGGCTGCAATGGTAAGTAATCTATTGGTTGTACTTTGCGGGAATAAAGAGGCACAGCCTATTGTAAACAGCGGTTCCATTTATTAATAATAGAGTGCTATGACGTAAGGTGTTTGACAATATTGCATTTTTGCAATAAGGTAAAAGTAAGTAGTGAAGTAAGGGAGCATGAAGATGGAAATTGAAAAGAGAGAACAGGCCTTGCAGGAACGTCTTGAGAAGCTTCATGCTATGGAACAGGAAATTCTCGAGAAAGAAAAGAATTTAAAAGAGAAAGAGAAGGCAAAGAAGCAGGTGCTTCTGCGTCTCTCGCCCAGCCTGTGGAATGAACTTGCCAAATGGGCGGATGATGATTTTAGAAGTATTAACGGACAAATTGAGTATCTGCTGGCGGAGGCGGTAAGAAATCGGAGGAAATGATAAATCACAGCGTGCGATAAGCACGCTGTTTTTATATAGACACAACGAGGCATTTGTAGTCGGATAAATCCCGGTTAAGAAACCTGCACAAGGCCCGAAATTGATTGCGTAAGACCCTGTTTTTATGGTAAAATAAAAGAGGTTTTTAGAAAGAAAAAAGAGGAGATTATACATATATGGCATGGTATGACAACGCAGTTTTTTATCACATTTATCCCTTGGGTATGACAGGGGCACCTAAGGAGAATTCTTACGGAGAACCGGTGGAGAGATTGAATCAGTTGCTTCCTTGGATTTCCCATATTAAGAATATCGGTTGTAACGCACTTTATATCGGACCCTTATTTGAATCTGTGGGACACGGTTATGAAACCACGGATTACCGCAAGTTGGACAGCCGTTTGGGAACCAACGAAACTTTGAAGAAATTCGTGGCTGAATGTCACGCACAGGGCGTAAAAGTTATTTTTGATGGTGTATTCAATCACACCGGTCGTGACTTCTTTGCTTTTAAGGATATCAAGGAGAAACGTGAAAGTTCGCAGTACAAGGACTGGTACTGTAACGTGAATTTCTGGGGGAATAACGAATATAACGATGGTTTTACCTATGAAAACTGGGGCGGCTACAATTTGCTGGCAAAATTAAATCAGAAGAATCCTGCGGTAAAAGATTATATCTGCGATGTAATTCGTTTCTGGGTGCAGGAATTTGATGTGGATGGCATTCGTTTGGATGCGGCAGATGTTTTGGATTTTGATTTTATGAAGGCATTGCGCCAGACCGCAAATGAAGTAAAGCCTGAGTTCTGGCTGATGGGCGAAGTAATCCACGGCGATTACATTCGCTGGGCGAATGAAAGCACATTGCACTCCGTAACCAACTACCACTTACATAAGGCATTATATTCCGGTCACAATGACCATAACTTCTTCGAAATTGCCCATACAGTGAAGAGATTGTATGAAATGGGAGGTAATCGTCCCGATGGCTTGAAACTTTACAATTTCGTAGATAACCACGACGTAGAGCGTATTTATACCAAACTTAGCAATAAGGCACAATTCGCGCCCGTACATATTCTGATGTACACCCTGCCCGGAATTCCTTCCATTTATTACGGTTCGGAATTCGGTATCGAAGGCCGTAAAGAGAAGTTCAGCGACGATTCGCTTCGGCCCGAAATGTCTTATGATGGGTATGGACCTAAGGCGGCAGATAATGATTGCGTGAAGTTAATTTCTGCTCTTGGTAAAATCCGTCAGAACACCAAGGAATTAAACTTTGGTGATTACAAGGAATTACGTCTTACCAACAGACAATATGCCTTCTCAAGAAGTTATCAGGGTTCTACCGTAATCGTAGCGGTAAATAACGATGAAAACGGCAGCAGTGTATGCGTATCCGCGCCTGATGG
>JAZNLG010000207.1:0-3432 GCA_045578965.1 Lachnospiraceae bacterium
TAGGAAGGCGTTCTTTCAATAGGTGTTGTAATTCTGTTCATTGGCTGAAAATCTGTTCTTATGGCATCCATACCCGTTCCCCCTACTTATGTTGCAATTTATTATAAGATTCCAGTAAAATCTTTTCAAATCTTTGTTTTAATATAGTTTTATAAAATTCTCTACGGATATCACTGATGCCTTCCGTTGTATCGATCAATTTATTTAACTTTTTCAACTCTACTTTTTCTGTAATCCTGACAAGTGCCTTGTTGCATTCTTCAAACGCAAGGCTTGAAATGATTTCATAGTAGGAACTTTTCTTACTTTGATACTTTATCTGGGACATAGGAAACCTATATATTCTTTGATCAATCTCTGCTTGATCCTTCATAACTACTGATATTTTTTCATCCGTATTTAACTGGGGAAACAAACTGGATCCATTATCAAATATTGGCGAAAGACGGTATTGATTATTCTTCTTAAGAAATCCCCAATTGCTTCCATGTCGGTCAAAATTTGCAATCAGCGCATCAACAACGAACATATCCCAGAATTGATTCATGGTTTGTTCCACGTCCGTCAGCTTTACATTTTCTTTCAACATTTTAATAATATCTTCATAAGAGTATTGGTATTTTTCCTTATCTTGCTCAAGGGAACTATCACCTACCCCGTTAAAGGGAACAAACACCTCATCCTCATCAAGAAAATCCTTGATCACAACTACATTTTCTCCATTATATAATCCAAGCTGCGTTTCCTGTGCTTCCACCCCCAGCAAAGAAAATATGTGGCTGCCCAAAAATTCGGAAATATGATTATACCTCAGACCTTCTCTTGAATTCTTTTGAAATTTGACAAGATACGGACTACCATTAATTAAAATTGACTTTTTTCTTTCGGCACCCGAATAGAATCTTCCACCATCAGGATACTTTGAATAGTCTGTCATTTTTACCACCTCGGTTATATTATATCTTATATTTTCGTTTTGAGTCAATAGGGTCCAATTTTATTTTGGCACATTTTTATAATTCACTCCTCCAAATACTTATCTTGTCATCCTAATTCATCTATGATAATATAAAATCAAAAACAAAATGCGAAAGGAGCAAATTTATGGCAAATGTTTGTGTAATTACCGGTGGCGGAAGCGGAATGGGGCTTTCTGCTGCAAAATTTATGCCAAAAGACAAGATCATTGTACTCACAGGCAGAACTATGAGCAAACTGGAGGCTGCAATCAACGAATTAAAGGATCTGGGCTATGAGGCTTATGCCAAAACCTGCGATACTTCTAAAAGAGAAAGCGTGCAGGAACTGGTAGAGTTTGCGACAGGTCTGGGCGAGATTAAAAACGTGATCAACTCAGCCGGCGTTTCTCCGGCAATGAAGGGAACTCCGGAAGGAATCCTTCGTATTAATGCATTGGGTACCGTATATGTCAATCAGGAATTTTCGAAAGTCATGAAGCCCGGTAGTGTCATTGTGGATGTTGCCTCAAACTCTGCCTACATCCTTCCCTCTTTTATCATTCCTAAAAAGGCTTATGCTCTTGCAGAAAGTGATGAAGATGCTTTCTTAAAAAAGATTGTCAAGAGAGCCGGTATCGCCAAGGGAGAATATCAACAAAAGGGACTTGCGTATTCTATTTCCAAAAATTTTGTCATCTGGTATGCAAAGAAATGTGCCTTCGAATATGGCTTAAAAGGCATTCGAGTAGTTTCCTTAAGCCCCGGTCTGATTGCTACGGACATGGGTAATCTGGAAAAAGAAGATGGCGGCATGTTGATCCCCTTCTCCGCTGAAGAAAGAATGGGCAAACCGGAGGAGTTAGGTTTTGCACTGGCAACTCTTGCAGATGAACGCAATGGTTACCTTGCCGGTGTTGATATCCTTTGCGACGGCGGAAGTACATACGGGATGAAGGAGTTTAAGAAGAAGAAAGCATAGTTTGTCGGGTTGTTTCGGCTTGAAAATTTGCGATTTTAGATTATAGTTGTATTTCAAAGAGCAGGAAGCGGACACATGATATCTTTCTAAGTAAGGCGTATAAAGAAACAGACACCGGGAATATGTGTGACAGGCGCAGACATTTATGTCTGACGAATGGCATACATATTCCCGGTGAATGTTTTTTATCCGACAGACGTGAAAGATACATGCGTCCGCTTCCGGAAACTTTAAATGCAACTATAATTTGATAAATTTAAATTTTATGATCGGACCAACCCGACAAACTACAAGTTACACCGGGTATGCACCGTTCTTGGTGTCAGCTTCGGTCATATCAACTTTTTCCTGCTGAGCCTGACGATATTTGAAGAAGTCTTTAGCAACCTGAGGGAATAATGCGTATGATAATACGTCTTCATCCTGCTGCTTCCATTCAGCCATTTCGCTTTCCAGCTTCTCTAATTCGTTAGGGATCAGGTCTGCATAACGGCAGGTAATTCTTTCTTCACCCGGGATAACCTTATCGATAACTTCCTGGTTCATAGGCTTAACGGTCTGGCCGTATTCACCACGAAGAACTGCCTTGGTTTCCTTTGTAGCCATCTTATATCTTTCACCCATAAGTACGTTAAATACTGCCTGAGTACCAACGATCTGAGAGGAAGGAGTAACCAGAGGCGGCTCACCTAGATCCTTACGAACTCTTGGAATTTCATTTAATACATCATAGTACTTATCTTCTGCGTTCTGTTCTTTCAACTGGCTAACCATGTTAGAAAGCATACCGCCGGGTACCTGATATAATAAGGTCTTGATATCAACGCCCATTACCTTAGGATTCAGAAGACCGCTTGCAAGAGCTTCATCTCTGTAAGGTCTGAAGTAATCTGCGATTTCAGCCAGCAAGTTCTGATCGAATCCGGTATCATATTCGGTACCACGGAAGGTTTCAACCATAACTTCTGTTGCAGGCTGTGAAGTACCTAATGCAAAAGGAGACATAGCGGTATCAATTACATCAACACCTGCTTCTACTGCCTTAAGGTAAGTCATACTAGCAACACCTGAGGTGTAATGCGTATGTAACTGGATAGGAAGCTTGGTCTGGCTCTTCATAGCAGTAACCAGTTCAGTTGCCTTGTAAGGAACTAACAAACCAGCCATATCCTTGATACAGATAGAGTCTGCACCCATTTCTTCGATCTTCTTTGCCATATCTGCCCAGTACTCAAGAGTATAAGCATCACCTAAGGTATAAGAAAGAGCGATCTGAGCATGTCCTCTGCCTTCCTGTACTTTGAACTTGTTGGTAGCATCTACAGTTGCCTGTAAGTTACGAAGGTCGTTCAAGCAGTCGAAGATACGAATAATATCAATACCGTTGGAGATAGACTTCTGAACGAAGTACTCTACCACGTCATCTGCATAAGGTCTGTAACCCAAAATGTTCTGACCACGGAATAACATCTGTAATTTTGTATTTTTGAAACC
>JAZNLG010000208.1:0-3292 GCA_045578965.1 Lachnospiraceae bacterium
ATGGCTACGATCCGACTTAGCGGTGCGGATAGGACTGGCCACAAAGAATCCTTACAAAGAGATCGATGAGTGGAGCCTTTGCAGGGGGAATATGGGAGTATCAAAATGATGAAATCTAAAAATGCACGGAATATAAAAAGAAAACGACTATTAAGAAGCACATATACACCTCAGGGCAAGCTTATTTTATTCCTATGGATGATCGTACGAAATTAAAAATTAACTGGGAATGGCGTTATGGTAAATTGACGCCGGGAACTTATCGGATTTTATATGAATTCGAGGACTATAGAGGTCCCGGGGATTATGACACAGCCACTTATTTTGCAGAGTTCAAAATAAGGTAAATATTCAAAGGAGATTTTTGGCTCTTTGATATGATTATTTCAGTTGTGTTTGCAATGATAATGCTTTTTGTTTCAGAGATATTCGTTAAGAAATTAAAAAGTAAGTTTTAATTTATAGCGTTTGATAAATTCTTTAGGTTACAATCGATGATGGGGTAAACGAAAAAGCAGTTTTGACATTGCAGGGAACTGCCCCTTCGTTTACGCCATTTTCGATTTGACCTAATTGAACAAAGTAAGCGTCCGGATCGCCAGTAAATATGGACTTTCAATCTCTGTTCTTATCTATGATTATACTGGATTTTGAACATGAAATCTATACGAATTTCATAATTTTTAGATAAACAGGCACAACAATAAATCCTCCTTATGAGAGGACTATAGATCATATAGTGTAGTGTACCTTAGCAGCGCATCGGTAATCGAATTTCCGGCTTGCCAAGATGACCTCCGCATGATTTACAGACACAAACTTTAATACCATAAAGCCGATTCAATACTTCCGGCATATCCAGCTCACGAAGCTGTGAAAGATACTTGTGGCAGCCAAGAAGATTTCGGCAAAGTGTGAGTTTCCGATTCTTGATCCGGGAACATAACAAGCCATAATGACGGATGCGGACAAATCTTCGGGGTGGTACATGCATCAGAAAGCGTCTGATAAACTCCACACCGGAAATGGTAAGTTCTTTCCACAGACCTTCGTTACGGTAATCCTTCACAGAAAAGGTAACGGATTCTTCCGTCACACGAAGGATACGATAATTACTGATAGCAATACGGTGAGTATATTTGCCAAGATAGCCGATCACTGACTGGGCACCGTTAAAGGTTTTCTTGCAATAAGGAAACCAATCCGTAGAATAACAGGAGTTGACCAGCTCCTTAAATGTATAATAGTTCCAGTATTTTTCAGCAGTACCATGGAACACAAGCTTGTTTTCTGCTTGTAGCCTTTTGAATTCTTCCATGTATTTCCCACGGAATACTTCCGAAATGACACGGATGGGAAGGAAGAAATCATTACCGTTGTCTTTCCATTCATTTGTAGATGTCAAACCACCGCCAAGTACAATGGTATGGATATGGGGATGATAGTTCATTTCAGAACCCCAGGTATGTAAGATACAGATGTATCCGACCTGAGCCCCCAGATGCTTTGGATCGGATGCCAGTTCCCTGATCGTTGCAGAAGCAGCATGATACAGGGCATCATAGAGCAGTTCCTGATTACAGTAAATGACAGGGTTCAGGATATCCGGAACCGTAAATACCAGATGAAAATAGGGTGCATCAAGGACATCCTCCCGGCGTGCATCCATCCACTTTTCCTTGGGTACTGCCTGGCACATGGGACAGCAGCGATTCCTGCAGGAGTTATAATGGATCTGGATTGCGCCACAATCCTCGCAGACACAGACATTAGCACCATAAGCTCCTGTTTTGCAGTTCATGATGTTACGTGCCGCCTTTGCCTGTACCGGCGAGGGGGAATACCTGTCGAGGTATGCAGGATAAAAGCGGTGAAAGATGTCCTGTACAGTCGGCTTACTCATGGGAATCACCAACTTTTCTGTCAAATGGACTGCGGATACCCATAAGCGATTTATTGCTGATGTGAAGATACACCTCCGTGGATTTCGGGTCACGATGTCCCAATAATGCCTGAATGTTTCTTTGATCAACTCCCTGTTCCATAAGGTGCGTGGCAAAACTGTGGCGAAGACAATGAGGAGTAATCTTACTGTTAAGACCGGCATGCGCAACAGACCTGCGCATGACCTGTTCGAGCGCACTGACAGTCAGGTATTGACCTGTAAACTTATTAGGGAATAAGATTCCTCTGGGCCGATCTTTGCAGAACCAGTATTCGGTCAATAATACCAGATTCCTTTCCGAAAGGATGGTATACCGGTCCATGCGGTTCTTGGTATCCCGGATATGTATCTGCATGTTCGTGCGTGAGATATCATCATAGTGGAGATGAATCACCTCAGAAACACGCATGCCGGAAGAATACATGGTTGCAAACATGGCTTTGTATTTCAGATCATCAGTAGCATCAAGCAGTCTGTCAATCTCCGCAGCAGAAAGGACAACGGGAAGTTTGTGATCTATCATCATACGCGGAACAGTGATGTCATCCCAGAGTATGTGAAGAACATTCCGATAAAAGAAACGGATAGAAGAATTATAGAGATTCAGTGTAGTAGCCTTTAAACCTTCATCCTTTTTGGCAAGGAGAAACTCTCTTACATCCTGGCAGGTAAGAGTTTCCGGTTGCTTGCCCATATGATTCAGAAAACAGGAAACATAATTCTTATAACAGGAAATAGAATGTTCTTTGAGGTTCCGGATTTTTCCGGCTTCCTCTAATTGCAATAAATATTTATCGTACATAAAAATCCTCCATGAATAAAGATAGCGAAAATAAGATCTACTACCATTCATGGAGGTGCGTGAATAAAATAATAAAACTGCTTGTGAAAGCAGCCTAAAAGTGGTATTCTTTTCATAGGCAGTGTATCTTTTTTTGTATTTTGTTTTGTGTGGTAACTTAACAATAAATACTTCTGAAAGAAGAGTCAACTGCCTTTTTTAGAAAGTATAGAAAACTGCGCCACAGCCTTGGCAGGCCATCGCGCAGCGATTTTGTTCAATTTGAATTTGCAGATGCGCATTTTGTGAGGATTGAAGATGAAAATAATAACATTATGTGGAAGTTTAAAATTTCAAAAAGAGATGATGATTGTTGCTGAAGTAATGGCCTTAAAAGGAAATTGTATTCTTACACCAATTTATCCAATCATAGAAAATGCTGAAAGAACAGAAGAACAATTAGAGAAGCTAAAAGAAGCACACTTTAAAAGAATAGAACTATCAGATGCAATATTAGTAATAGACATAGATGGTTATATAGGATATAGTACAAATTTAGAAATAGA
>JAZNLG010000209.1:0-3708 GCA_045578965.1 Lachnospiraceae bacterium
CATTACATCCCAAAATGCACAAAAATTTCCAAATGAATTATAACATAAAGAATTGTAAATGAGAAGTGAAAAATACACGATATTGTGGTTTTTTAACTCAAATACCACATAATGTGTGCACATTTCAATTAAAATATAATATGTATATCAAAATATTTTCTTTAATTTTGCACAAAATAAAAAAGACAGATCATACATCTGTCCTTTTTATTTTAATATAATTTTGTTTTTCTTCGAAGTTCGCGAATCATACGGTCTAAATTTCTCGGCTGTTCATCCAAATCACTATTATCCACGTCACTGACAACCATCATTTCCACACTTTTCTTTTTGCCATTCATATTAAAGTTAATTTTAATTTTATTTACACCAAGAAAATTCGGTTCGCCTATCTTTAATTTAGTTGCGCAACTAAGCGGATATACTTCCGATATCTGTGAAGTACCAAAGTTCTCATGATAATAAATAAGTAAATTTCCCGCCGATGTAATTCCTGCAAACATCTCCGCAGGCTTATTTCCGAATACTCCGAATATCTTTTCACGATAAATCGTTCCGAATACGCAACAAAGCACTTCTTCATTGGTTTCACACATATTATTCATCACCTGATGCATCATTTGTTTATAATTTCTTGCCATTTTATCTTACCCTTTCAAATATAAGTTTCCATATTAAACCGTATTTTAGATTAAAAATATAAATTCTATATTAACAATTACATAAAAATATTGTAGACGTTTTGGTTATTTCTCATTTTTCTCTAAAATAATATACGCATATGCCTCAAATGCTTTCTTTACAATCTTTTGCATCTGGGTGTCGGAAATATAGTATAAGACCGATGGTGTAATCACCCTGCGAATATCCCATGACACATGAAAACCTTCCTCCAAATTACCCTCATAATCGAAGTCAGCATTTACCCGAACCGGTTGATTATTGATAATCAACCAGTACTCGTCTTCCTCAATGCTCATCATAAAAAGATTGTTAATGCGGTCTGTTACCCAGAATTTCGGCATTGCATAATTCTTGTATATTCTGCCGTCATTATAATAAAAGGTATGGGATGCAATAAACATCCGATCCCCGGTTGTCAGCGCTTCCGGCTTAAATTCCGGCTCTTTACACATAAATTTAGGGATATCATCTTCATTCGCCATATACCCCGGCAACCTTTTAATTCCAAAAAAATCATTCCAAGCAAAGAAAATCATAAACTCCTCTTTTCTGAGCGATTCATCGCGAAGAGGCGACGCAAATCTCAAATTTGTATCTGCCACCATAGCTATTTGTTTTCGCTCAGAAACAAATAGCGTATGAAAAATTGGCATATCTGTGCAATTTTTCATGCTATCCCCCAATCCGAAGGACATAAGTGTTCTCTTTTTACATCATTCTACTCCATATAATTCAATACATTATAATACCTACAAATATTTAGACAGTTTCTCACCCCAGTATCCGATTCGTTTATACGTAACAATTTTACATAAAAGATCCGAGAATTTACCCCATTTACGATATAAAAAGTTGAACGCAAGATAAGGGAACACATTCTCTTTCGTCTTGGGAATACGCTTCATAATGTTTTTATAACTGTAAACCTTACGATAAATCCACAGGTATCCTTTATAAAGTTCTTCCTTGGTCATGTTTTTTGGTTCAAAAACCACATGTGCCGTATTATATAATGACAAATCATCGGTTAAAATACGTTCTTCTTCCTTCATTCTGTCATAAAGCACCGTCCCCGGATAAGGAGTCATAATATGGGATGTGACCGTCTCGATTCGGTTACGCACAATAAAATCAAGAGTATGTTTGAAGGTCTCCTTCGTATCGCAATCCAGACCAAATACAAAACTTGCATTAATCATAATACCGTGGTCATGAATCTTACGGATGGCATCTTCGTATTTTGTCACATCATTCTGCACCTTATGTACGTTATGAATTGAATCCGGATGCACACTTTCAAACCCGATAAAAAGACTACCGCAACCACTCTCTTTCATTTCCTGCAAAATACCCGGAATATTTACCACGTTAATGGATACTGCAGCATTCCAAACAATATTTAACTTCTTTAATTCTTTTAAAAAGGCTCTTGTCCATGCAATATCACCGATAAAATTATCATCGATAAACATAACATGTTTGGAACCAACCTTTTTTATATCTTCCAACACATCTTCAATGGGACGATTAATATAATACCGCTCCGGAGCACTGTTGTAGCAAAAATCACAACGGAACGGGCAACCACGGCTGGTATGTACAATATTACAATATAAGTATTCAGCCTTGTCTATCATATCATAAGCAGGCGAAATGATTTTATCACCGGGCAACTTCTCATCACAACGATAAATATATTTTAACTGATTCTTCTTATAGTCTTCCACAATTTGAGGCCAGGTATTCTCTGCAGGGCCGATACAAAGCACATCAAATACACCTTCCGGAATAGTATGATGCGCTGTTGTAATGTGAATTCCACCCGCAACAACGATACTGCCTCTTTTACGGTATTCTTTAGCAATCTCAGCAGCACGGGGGTATGCATCTACCGTAACCGTGATACCTACAATGTCCGGCTTGTCTTCAAAATCCGTCTCCTTAATATTCTCATTTGCCAAAATTACCTTATGTTCATTACGAAACATATTGGCAATGGTAAGAAGTCCCAAAGGCGGTGACATATGAATTTTTAGACCGGTGTCCATAGGACGTTTTTTCATTTTCGGTTGAATCAGTTTAATGTACATTTTAATTGTTCTCCATTATCATTTGTAACACAATAATAACTACATATTAAATCTACCACATAAACTTTATATAAACTTATATTTCATTCTCTACCGCATCTCTTGCCAACATCAGAATATCCGCATCCTGATAGATATCCCCCATGGCAAACTGCATCAGACCGCTTTGGCGGATACCGAACAAATCACCGGGGCCTCGCAAGCGTAAATCTTCGTTTGCAATAAAGAAACCGTCATTGCTCTTCACAAGTACATCCAAACGTTCCGATTGCCCCTTATCCTTATTCCCCTGTATAAAAACACAGTAAGACTGGGCATCACCACGTCCGACACGGCCGCGCAACTGATGCAACTGGGCCAAACCGAATCGCTCTGCATTTTCAATCATAATCGCCGTAGCATTCGGCACATCAATACCAACCTCAATCACCGTGGTTGACACTAAGATATCAATGTTTCCGCGTGAAAACTCATTCATAATTTTATTTTTATCGGCAGGTTTCATCTGTCCGTGTAACACGCCGATCCGATAGGAATCCGGCATCGCTTCCCGCAGTTTATCCGCATAATCCACAACATTTTCAAGGTTTCCGGCCTCTTCCGAAGCCTCTACCATAGGACAAATCACATAGGCCTGGTGACCCTTTTGCACCTCTGACATTAGGAAACGATAAGCAACATCTCTTTTATCCGTACCAACCACACAATTCTTGATTGGCAGGCGGTTCTTCGGCAATTCATCCACAATGGACACACTTAAATCCGTATATAAAACAGACGCCAAAGTTCTGGGTATCGGAGTTGCACTCATAACAAGCACATGGACTTTATCGCCTTTTTCTTCCAGTTTCTCACGTTGTCTGACACCAAAACGATGCTGTTCATCGGTAATCACCAGGGCAAGGCGCTCAAAAAACACTTTCTCCTGAAAAAC
>JAZNLG010000210.1:0-13530 GCA_045578965.1 Lachnospiraceae bacterium
GATTTCTTCTTCCGTAGCCGTGGTGTTTGCGGAAATCATTTCATCGTTCTCGTCCCACCTGCAGGCGAAGTTGTTGTAGTGGATTTTATTTCCTTCATAGTCGATGCTGAGAATAATGTCGCCGGGGTCGCTGTAGTAGAAGGCGGTTTCGTCGTAAATATCCGTACGGCTTTCATCGAACCCATAGCCCAGACTGGCAAAGAACTCTCTTGCGTAGTGTTCCGTTTCTTCCACGGTTGAGACAGGCACGATATAAACGGAAGCGGTTTCCGGACTTGCGTCAAAGCTTGCATTACAGGTCACAGAGGACGGATGAGCCTTGATGATATGGTGACATTGTAAGTTGCCCAATTCTTTAAAATGATGTATCGAAAAAATAGTAGTAAAAACTACCGCGGTAATCACCAGCGGAAGTTGATAGAGAAGGACCGGTTTGATGGAAACGGGTTCTTTTTTGATTCTTTTATGGATAAAATCTGCCAGGCGGTAGAGTCCGTATCCAATGAGGGTTCCCAAGGTATTGTTAATCAAATCGTCGGTTTCAAAAATACCACGGCGGAGTGCCAATTGCACAAATTCGATTAGAAGGGTGAACATAAACCCGGCCAAAGCCGTGGGTGCAAATTTCTGAAATGTTTTATGAATATAGGGAAGCAACAGGCCAAAGGGTACCAGCATAAAAATATTCAAAATAATATTGCGCCAACTTGCGTCCTTGTACTGATGCCAGGCTTCAATGTAGGAGTAGAAAGGCATCAGGCGAAAAAATTCGGTCTGATAGGCGAAACGGCTTAAAATCGTGACGCCGAACACTATGAAAATATAGCAGATAAACATTGCATACAAAAGAAATTTGGGCAGGGAAAGTTTCTTCTGCCCTTTTAATATTTTTTTATAAATTATAAAATATCCGATGCTAAAAAGCCCGCCACAGATTACGGCAAGGATAAGCGCATAAACCAGATATTCTGTTCCTAATCGTATCAAATCCGCAACTCGCATAAGGCACTTCCTTTCGTGTTTTTCATTCTACTCTTGCGAAAAAGGTTTGACAAGAGAAATGTATTCGCAACTATTCCCGGAATAACATATAAATTGTATATTTACGAAATTCTTTGGAATAACGCATCTGCGTAAAAATATTCATATAAAAAGCTACCGACGAATACAATGTAATAGACTTAAAGTGCGAGGAAAAGTTGTTCCGTCAAAACGGAGGCACCATACTTTTACGGGTGGTGAAGGAAAACAGGAGGTACCGTATGGAAGATTTGAATCATGGAAGTAAAACCGGCAGGGCGCATAAAGTCATGTTGATGGGACGCAAAACCTGCGGATTAAACGGCATTGTGGATGTGTTGGCTTTTGATGTAAATGAAATGATTATGGAGACCGAGCAGGGAATGCTTATGATAAAGGGAAGCGAGCTCCATGTGACCCGTCTTTCTTTGGAAAAGGGTGAGGTGGATTTGGAAGGCAGGGTAGACAGTCTTGTATATTCTGACATTTCCACGCCGGTAGCCAAGGCAGAAGGATTTTTCGGGAAACTGTTCCGTTAATGGAAATAAGCAGCGAAATTTTAAATGAAATCAGGTTATTTACCAATTCCGTAGTGCTCGGTGCGGGTCTGACTTTTGTGTATGACGGTTGGCTGATTTGTCGAAAAGTTTTTAAACACAGCGTTTTTATGGTATCTATAGAAGATATTAGTTTTTGGATTTTTACGGCAATTGTGGTGTTTCTTGCATTGCGGGAGCAGAATGACGGCATATTGCGATGGTTTTTGGTAGTGGGGGCCGGGATTGGAATGCTTCTTTATAAAAATTCTGTCAGCCGATTTTATGTAAATTACTTTAGTAAAAGAATACAACATATTGTGGTTTACATAAAAGGAATGGCATATTTTGTATCAAAGCCGATTATAATTGCAAAAAAGCACGTAAATTCGGGCTTTTTGCAGGTAAATAATGGCATAAAAAAAGTTACCATAATGTTAAAAAAGCGGTTGACGGTTTGCATAAAATGGTTTACAATTGCATTATGTAAACACAATGGAGAGAATGGTGATTTACATAATGAAGAGGAAGTTTAGTGGGGGATACGCAAATGGCTACACGGCGTAAAAAGGCTGCGTATCGTAAGAATCATCGAAATCGTACCGGCATTATTCTGGTAACGACAGTAGTGGCGCTTATGATGATTGTAGTTGGTGTGCAGACACATCAGTTAAAGCAGCAACAGAAAGCATACAGCGAAGAAGAACAATACTATCTTGATTTGATTGCGCAGGAAGAAGCAAGAAGTCTCGAAATTGCGGAATTTGAGAAGTATACCCACACAACAGCTTACATTGAAGAAGTAGCCAAATCCAAATTCGGTCTTGTAAAAGACGGCGAAATCCTTTTTATAGCAGAATAAAACCAACAGCCCGACAAATGCGTCGGGCTTTTTTGTTATAGCAGTCGGCAAATTGGAACAAAAAACCGGTTGCATTTTTGGTCAAAAGGAGTAAACTATAAACAAACAGATGTTCGATAAAACATATCTATGAGAGTTGAATTTGGGACTTTTATGAGCGTGTGATGCGGGGAAAGGAGGCGTTATGGCAGAGAACCGAAGTTATATATGTATTGATTTGAAGACGTTTTATGCTTCGGTGGAGTGCGTGGACAGAGGCCTGGACCCTATGACGACCAACCTGATTGTGGCAGATGCACAGCGCTCCGAGAAGACCATCTGCCTGGCAATTTCTCCGGCAATGAAGGCGCAGGGGGTGAAGAACCGGTGCAGAGTGTTTGAGATACCGAAACATATAAAATATATTACGGCACCGCCCAGAATGAAGAAATATATAGAAGTATCCGCGGATATCTACGAAATTTATTTGAAATATATCTCCAAAGATGACATTCATGTGTACTCTATTGATGAAGTTTTTATGGATGTGACGGAGTATTTGTCATTGTACCGGATGACGGCAAGAGAACTTGGCATTACCATTATGAAGGATGTGTATGAGCAAACCGGAATTATGGCGACTTGCGGTATCGGAACGAACTTGTATCTTGCGAAGATAGCCTTAGATATTACGGCAAAACATTCAGAGGACCGTATCGGTGAGTTGGATGAAGAAACATATTGCCAAACCTTGTGGGACCACAGGCCGCTGACGGATTTTTGGAGAGTAGGACCGGGGATTGCCAAGAGATTGGAGAGATACGGCATTTTTACAATGGAAGGCGTAGCCCATATGGATGAGGACATTCTGTATCATGACTTTGGTGTGGATGCGGAACTTCTGATTGATCATGCCCGGGGACGGGAGCCTGTTACAATGGAAGATATCAAGAATTATAAGGCGCAGAGTCGTTGTCTTACCAGTGGTCAGGTTTTAATGCGGGATTATGAGCACGAAGAAGGCAAACTGATTGTTAAAGAAATGATGGATTTGCTATGTCTTGATATGGTTGAAAAAGGACTGGTAACACAATCCGTAACCTTGCATATGGGATATTCCAATGAATTAAAATTACCGCCGGTTCACGGTACGGTTTCTTTTACAACACCTTCCAATTCGGCAAGAGTTATTATTTCGAAGATAGAGACTTTGTATGACCGTTTAAAGGATCCGGCGTTGCCTATTCGAAGGGTGAATATCTGTTGCAATCGGGTGACGGAAGAAGGATATCGGCAGTACGATTTATTTTCTGACCCGGTGGAATTGGAACGGGAGCATAAAATGCAGCAGGCAGTGATTGGCATCAAACGAAGATACGGCAAGAATGCTATTTTAAAAGGAATGAATCTGGAAGAAGGGGCTATGACCATGGAGCGAAATCTTCAAATCGGAGGTCATAAAAGTGGTGAAGAAGGGTGATAGAGAGACCTAAAATGAGTAGGGAAGACCGGGCTAAACAGTTTATGCCTTTTGCGGCATTGAAAGGTTATGAGGAAGCATTGCGAGAGAAGGAGCGGGAAGTGGCGGCGCGGGAAGAAGAGAAGCAAAAAGGAATTCCCGTGGAAGAATGAGAGGAAACCGGGCTGTGAAATATGAATTTTTTGACTACAAAGAAGAAAGCCATGTAAAAGCGTAGAACTACAGTGTTGCGATATTAAAAAGTGTAATATATAATGATTAGGTAAATGGTGTAGGAAGTAACGAACCGAAAGGTGCTGTATTACTTTTCAAGGATAATTTCGGAGGCATAAGATGAAAAAAGCATCAACAATTTTATTATGGATTTCACTGGGATTTGGATTATTGTACGTTATTGCTACCGTGATAGGTGCTGTGATTGGTGGCGCAACCGCACCCATAGGAACACCTGCGAGTTCCGTATATATGATAGGATTGATATATCATATTGTGAAGACAGCCTTGCCGTGGATAGGAAGAATTATATTTGTTGTAATCATTCTTTTTGGTATGAAGAGTATGAGTGAGAATATACTGGCGGAGATTATCGCAATTATCTTATATGCCGGTGGCGGATTTTTGGTAACACTTCTTATAAACAGTGGAGCGAGTGTGATTATTGGACAAATGATGGGAAGCGAAGAGTTGGCGAGTTTCAGTTATATGAATATGGGTGCGAATTGGGGCGGTGTTTTAGGTAATATATCTGCCACGCTGTTTCTTGTAGGCGTATCATTTGCAATTGCTTATAAAAAGGTGGAACTTGCAGATCTTCGTCGCATAATTGAAGAAGAAGAGGCATAAAAAGGTTTGACATCAAACCTAAAATAAGGTATCATATTCAATGGTCGCAAAAGTGACCTTGAATATTGACGATGCGTGGCTCAGCTTGGTAGAGCGCTGCGTTCGGGACGCAGAGGTCGCAGGTTCAAATCCTGTCGCATCGATATAAGAATAGCCCTTGCCGTTAGGCAGGGGCTATTCTTATATGTATAGTTATAGAAATTGAACCTGCTACTTCAATAGGAGAGGACGCTCGTTCGGGCGCAGAGGGTGCTGAACGTCCGGGGGACGTTCGCTTAGCACCGACCGGAGCGAAGCGGAGACCGCAGGTTCAAATCCTGTCGCATTATTTCTTGTTGTAATATCCGTTTACGCAACGTCTTCTGCGTTCCGCAACACTTACACCATTTATTATATCATGTGTTAATTTTGCATCGTCAATTGCATCTTTGCACAGATGATATATAACGATTACAATTCCGATTATTAATAATATTGCGTTCATTTTTGCCACCTCCGGTTTTTTCTTGTATTTGAGTAAATATTATAGCAAAAATGTCCAATAATTAGTACTTTTATAGGGCGGGCATATACGTAATACATTAATTATAGTTTTTTACGGTTATCGTAGTAAACATAGCTAACAACATATCTATATTTTATGGTATAATGAGCCTTGCAGAGCCCTGCGTGTACGCAGAGGGCTCTATAAGGCGAAAAACTCGGAGAGTCATTCGACGTGGTATAATATCCCCAATACCCCTCACGAAAGGAGTCAGCCATGCATTTACAGACCTTAACAGAAACAGAAATTATCGCAACACTGGTTGCTCTGTCCCTGCTTTTAATCAGTGCATACAGTGTGGGAACCTTATTTGAAAAAATCAAAGCGCCTCGTGTCGTGGGTGAAATCCTGGGTGGTATGATCTGGGGCGGAAGTTGCTTGTATATTTTCTTTCCTAAGATGGTGGATTCCATATTTGCGGCATATTCCGAAGAGGGTAAGGTGCTGAACATTTTCTATCAGTTGGGTCTGATTTTTTTAATGTTTTTATCGGGCTATAACACCAATATTGAAGTGGACCGGAAGAACGGTAAAATTATTACCTGCGTTTTAATTGGTGCGACGGTGTTACCGATGTTTGGAGCCATTCCTTTTATATCAATGTTTCAGAAAGATTATATCGGTGTACTTGGCAATGAAGTGGCATTTGGTATTGTATTTACCATTGGAGTGGCAATTACTTCCATTCCGGTAATTTCAAAAATTTTCTTCGATATGGGAATTATGAATACCACATTCTCCAATACGGTCCTTACCGTGGCAACGTTGCAGGATTTGTGTCTCTGGATTCTGTTAAATGCAGCAACAAGAATTGCTACAACCGGCGAAGTAAAATTTGTGGATATGATGGTGGTAGTTATAGTGACGCTGGGGCTTTTTATTGCAGTCAAAGTAATTTCCGACCATACAAAAGAATGGAAGCGCCAATTAAAGCCTATACATTTTTACAGTATCAGTTTTACAGTGTTGCTAATGGTATGCGGTGTTCTGTCTCTCTTCGGAATTAACATTATGTATTCGGCGTTTTTGGTGGGTTATGTACTGAAAGCGGTTGTAGGTTATCATGATGAATCCAAGGCCAAAATGGATGCACTGGGAAATTTTGCATTTTCCTTTTTTATACCGATTTATTTTGCGTTGGTAGGTATTCAATTAAATGTTATTAACGGATTTTCTTTTTTAAGATTTGCGCTGTTTTTTGTGATTGCATTTGGTTTGGAAGCCGCAGGTACGCTGATTATGCTGGTGTTTACCAATCTGACTGCTATTTCTAAAATTAACTTTGCGGTGACAATGAATGCAAGAGGCGGTCCGGGCATTGTATTGGCAACAGTAGCATATGCGAACGGAATCATCAGTCTGGAATTTTTTACGGTGTTAATATTAACAACAATGTTGTCATCATTGATTGCGGGATATTGGTTGCGCCTGCAGCAGAAAAAGGATGCCGATGTTTTTATGGTATTAACCAAACCGGAGAAAAAGTAGCAGACGATACGGAAGAATTTTTGGGGAGAAATAATCATAAAAATTTGAGGAAAAAGGTTCATAAAATCATTTCTAAAACCGATAAAAGATATGTATGGCCGCAAAGATTAGAGCATAGTGCGGCTGTCTAAGAAAGGAGCATTACTGCTATGGATCAGATTAAAGAACAGATTGAAAAAATTGTTGAAAAGATTAAGAAGGACCCCGACTTTAAGGAAGATTTTATGAAGGATCCCGAGAAGGCAATTGAGAAGGTAACCGGTATCGATATTCCCGATGGAATGGTTGATAAGGTGGTTGACGGAGTTAAGGCGAAAATTGCAGGTGATAAACTTTCAGGAGCAATGGATTCCATTAAGAAATTATTCTAAATAAGTAAAAGTTTGAGGCACGTAGGGTATGATATCCTACGTGTTTTTCTTTTGGCGAAATAAATTATTCGTAAGAAGGTTAAGATATAGTTAAGAACGTCTTTGTCGTATTGTTTTCTTTAAAAATATTTTTATATAATAAACACGTAAAAAATCGGCAAGAGGCCGGTATTCTGAGGAGGCTAAATGGAAGTTGGAGATTTTCTTGGATTGTTAGGCGGATTGGCACTGTTTTTGTACGGTATGCAAATGATGAGTGACGGTTTGGAAGATGCTGCAGGTAATCGGATGAAACAGATACTTGAGAAACTGACATCAAATCGCTTTTTGGGTGTGCTGGTTGGTGCGGGAATTACAGCAGTGATTCAATCGTCTTCGGCGACAACAGTAATGGTTGTAGGTTTTGTTAATTCCGGAATGATGAAATTGCAGCAGGCTGTATGGATTATTATGGGTGCGAATATAGGTACCACAATTACAGGGCAGTTGATTGCTTTGGATGTAGGCATGTTGGCTCCGCTCTTTGCATTTTTGGGCGTGGCTATGGTTGTTTTCTTAAAAATGCCCAAAGCAAGACATATTGGTAAAATTCTTGCCGGCCTGGGTGTGCTTTTTATCGGTATGGATATGATGGGAGCAGCGATGGCTCCTTTACAGGAATCGGAAGCTTTTATTTCTTTAATGACGCGGTTTTCGAATCCTATACTTGGTATTTTGGCAGGTGCACTTTTTACAGCGGTGATTCAGTCATCTTCCGCTTCGGTAGGTATTTTGCAGACCTTGGCAGTGAGCGGATTGATTGGGTTTGACAGCGCGGTATTTGTTTTGTTTGGTCAGAATATCGGTACCTGTATTACAGCGGTATTGGCGTCTATCGGAACGAACCGCAGTGCAAGACGTACCACAATTATTCATTTAATGTTTAATGTTATCGGTACTATTATTTTTACGGTGCTTAGTATTACTTTGCCGGTTACGGATTGGGTAGCAGCAATTTCACCGAATAATCCGGCGGCTCAGATTGCAAATATGCACACAGTCTTTAATATTGTAACAACGATGTTGTTACTTCCTTTTGGTACCTATCTTGCTAAAATAGCCGAGAAGATTCTGCCTGAGAAGGAAGATGAAAAGCAGGAAAGTGTTATCGTGGCATTAAACAAAGAGTTTCATAAAGGAAACGCTAAACTTGGTTTCTCGGCAGTGCATATGGATGTGCTTCGACAGGAGATTGAGCGTATGATTACGCTTGCACAGGAAAACGTCAAATTGTGTTACCAGGCTGTGCTGGATTCGAATCTTGAATTGCTGAAAAAGGCGGAAGAAACCGAGGAAAACATTGATACGCTGAATAAAGAAATTTCGCAGTATATATCTAAAATATTGGTAAATAATCGAAGTGATGAAAATATTGCGGCTATTGAAGAGTATTTTCTGATTACGGGAAATGCGGAGCGAATCGGTGATCATGCGTTGAATATTGGCGGTTATGCTGAGGTTATCAAAAAGAAATCCATTGTGTTTTCGGATGAGGCCCGTAAAGAATTGATGAATATGCAAAAAATAACGCACGACGCCATAGATTATGTACTTCATAAGGAAGAAGATACGACAAAGTGGTTGTCCCGTATTGCTGCTATGGAACAGAAGATTGATGATATGCGCAGTACTTATCGCGAAGAACATTTACAACGTATGCGTGCCGGTAAATGTTCGGAAGAAGCCTGTGTACTGTATTCGGAACTTTTAACGGATTTTGAACGTGTCGGTGATCATGTGCTGAATATCGGCCAGTCCTATGCAAAAATATATTCTAAAATTTAAAACATACAGAGAAAAGTATGCATACCATATAAAAAACCGATTCCCTGTTTCGGATACAATCCGTTATAAGGAATCGGTTTTTTTATATGTTTTCTTCGTTCATACGATATCCAACGCCAAGTTCATTGATAATATACTGATTGTCACCGGGTTTGGAACCCAGTTTTTTGCGAATATTCGCCATATTTACCTGAAGTTTCTTGATACTTCCGTCATCGGAGGAACCCCAAATTTCTTTGATAATGGCAGCGTAGGTCATTACTTTGCCGGTGTGGTAAGACAGTAAGGCGAGAATGTTATATTCTGTTTGGGTCAATTTGATTTCTGCGCCTTCCATAAAAACCATACGGCGGTCGTAATCGATTATTAAATCGTACAGTGTAAATTTTTCACCGGGAAGAGAACCTGCACCTGCTCCGGGGCGATTGTTACGTAAAGATGCGCGGACTCTTGCCAGCAATTCGCCGGTGCCAAAGGGTTTGGTGATATAATCATTTGCGCCCAAATCCAATGATTCAATTTTGTCTTCTTCTGCGGTTCGGGCAGATAAAACGATAATGGGAGAGGTATGGGTCTTACGAATGGTACGAATAAATTCAACTCCGTCTTTATCCGGCAAGCCCAAATCCAGGATAATTAGATCAGGCGTATGTGATGCAAACATCAGGATACCTTGTTCACAAGTGGTTGCTTCCAGCGTCTGATAATCGTTTGCGTTTAAAACCGCACTTATAAAATTGCGAATATTGCTTTCGTCTTCAACGACAAGTATTTTATATTTACTGCTCATGTGTATCCTCCGCCTGTAAAATAAAATAGAATTTCGCTCCGCCTTCTGCCCTGTTTTCGGCATAGATGGTGCCGCCGTGGGCTTTTACAATGGTAGAGCATACAGAAAGTCCGATTCCCATATTATTACGGCTTCCGTCAGCGGGAGTATCGGAGTGGCTGACATAGCCGTTGAAAATTTTGTCTTTTACTTCGGCAGAAATGCCGCAACCATTATCCAATACGGAAAAAATGGCGTTTTTATCATTTAATTCAACTTTAAGGACTAACTCTGTCATTCCTTTTGCATGGTACACTGCATTTTCTAAAATATTAAGCAATACTTGTTCAATTAAAATGGGATCCATGGGTATGCTGATAAAATCGTCCGGAATTTCGACGTCGATATTCTGTTCGGGACAACGTTTTTTGAATTTAACAAGTACTGAGTCAATCAATTCTTCCAAGACAACAGGAGTTTTACTCAAACTTACTTTGCTACTGTCAATTCGAGTGACCGAAAGAAGATTTTCCACCATATGTATCAACCATTGGGAATCCTTCTGGACATCTCCCAAAAGTTTTAAATTCTGTTCTTTGGATAAGGTGTCGTAATTCTCAATAACAGCAGATGTGGAACCGTAGATGGAAGTAAGAGGGGTTCTTAAATCGTGGGAAACTGCCCGTAGCAGATTAGCCCTCATTCGTTCCATTTCACTTTCTGCTTTGATTTTTTCCTGGGTCTTAAGTTTGGTAGTTAAGGCGCCGGTCATTATTGCTACAATCAACATAACGACTGCAGAAAAAATACATACCGGTGAAATTAAGTCAAAGGCATAAAAAGGAAATGTGAAGGCATAGTTTACGGCCAAAACACTTAACAGTGAGGCGGTGATGCCCCAGAAATATCCTTGTGTTTTAAGGGATACGAGAAAAACACCCAAAACGAAAATCATCGGAATCAGCGTTCTTGTATCGAATACAATTTCAATTATCAGGTTAATTACAAAGAGCAGGATTAAGGTAAATAATGTAAAAATCCCGTCTAAAATAAAAGGTTTTGTTTTTTTCATAGGGACATTATAGTATAGTAAAGAAGCGGTTACAAGTTAAAAAGTGGTAAAGGATGTCAAAAACATTCATAGTGTGCAGGTGTGCGATTATAAGCACAGAATATTCAATCCGTGACAGAATAAGGTATTGGTGATAAGATACTATAGTGGAAGAGTTTTTAGCCTTACAATTAAGGAGATATAAATGACGCAGGAAGAAAAATATATTAAAATGACCACCGAACCGGTGCCGAAACTGGTAGGTACTCTGGCGGTGCCGACCATTATCAGTATGCTGGTCAGTTCATTTTATAATATGGCAGATACTTATTTTGTAGGAAAATTAAATACGTCCGCTACGGCGGCGGTGGGAGTCGTATTTTCCCTAATGGCTGTTATTCAGGCCTTTGGTTTTTTATTCGGTCACGGTGCCGGTAATTTTATGGCCAGAAAACTGGGCGAGCAGAACAGAGAAGAGGCGTCTGAAATCGCGCATGCGGGATTTTTCTTTTGCCTGGTATTCGGTATTATTTTTATGATTTTTGGATTGATATTTGTGGAGCCGCTGGCGTATTTTTTGGGTTCTACCGAAACAATTCTGCCTTATGCCACGGATTATATGCGAATCATTCTGCTGGGCAGTCCCTATATGATGGCTTCTTTTGTCTTAAATAATCAGATGCGCTATCAGGGCAATGCGGTCTATGCGATGGTGGGTATTCTGGTAGGTGCGGTTTTGAATATTGCATTGGATCCGTTATTGATTTTTGGATTTGATATGGGGATAAAAGGTGCCGCCTGGGCGACCATTATCAGTCAGGCTGTAAGTTTCCTGCTTTTACTTGGCGGAACGAGATTTGGTGGCAGTATTCCCATTACTTTGAAGAAAAATCCTTTTGTGTTCCGGCTTTTGCCGGAAATTTGTGCCGGCGGTCTGCCGTCTTTGTGCCGGCAGGGAATTGCCAGTATTTCGGTGATTCTTCTGAATACGTCGGCGCGAGATTTGGCTTTTGCGTATGCGGAAGGTGCCAATGCGGTTCTGTACGCGGATGCGGCTATCGCAGGGATGTCGATTGTATCCCGCATTACCATGTTTGCCAATTCCACGTTAATCGGTTTTGGACAGGGATTTCAGCCTGTATGCAGTTTTAATTACGGTGCTAAAATCTATGCGAGGGTAAAAGAATCTTTTTGGTTTTGTGTCAAAACCTCTTTTGTTTTTTTGATTGTTGTAGCGGTTCTGGGTTATATTTTTGCACCGGAACTGGTGGCAATGATGCGGGATGATGACGTATTGGTTGCCGAAATCGGCAGTTTTGCATTAAGGGCGCAGTGCCTTACCTTTCCCTTGAATGCATGGATTGTTATGTGTAATATGTTATTGCAGGCTTGCGGACAATCTTTTAGTGCATCTTTGGTGGCGTCCTGCAGGCAGGGAATCTGTTTTATCCCGATGTTGTATATTCTGCCGTTGTTTTTTGATTTTACGGGGCTTATGATTGCGCAGCCGGTAGCGGATGTATTTACGTTGGTGATTTCTATGGGATTCGGATTATATTTTCTTAAGAAACTGCAACAGAACAATGTGCAGGAGGCTTAAGAATAACGGATGCGATCAGCAGGCGGAACGAATATGTTAATTTGTAAAAAATATGATAAGGAAAAGGAAGTATTATGATTAAAAATGTTGTTTTTGATGTAGGTATGGTTCTGGTGGATTTTAAGTGGAGACAGGTTATGGCGGATGTGGGCTGTACACCGGAAGAAGTGGAAACCATCGGAGCGGTTATGGTAAACAGTCCTGACTGGAATGAATTGGACAGGGGTGTTATGGACGAAGAAGATGTCATCGCGGGGATGATTGAGAAATTACCCGGACTGGAGGATAAGGCACGGGCGTTCTGGAACAACATCCATTTAACCATAGAGTCCTTTCCCTATGCCGCGGACTGGGTAAAAGGATTAAAAGAAGAAGGGTATCATACGTACCTTCTTACCAATTATCCCAGAAGTCTGTATAAAAATACGGCAGAGCAGTATTTTACGTTCCTGCCCTATATCGATGATGTCCTGGTATCGTCTCACGAGAAAATGACGAAGCCGGATCAGGTGATTTATAAGCGTCTCCTTGAGAAGTTTGATTTAAAAGCGGAAGAGACCGTTTTTATGGATGACAGACTCGACAATATAAGAGGTGCCGAGAGCGTGGGAATTACGGGCATTCATTTTACGAATTATGAAGAAGTAAATGAAAAACTTCGTAAGATTTTGAGTGAAAAGTAAATACGTCTGAAAATAAAAAGAAAAGGTGCGGCCTTTTCTTTTTTTGTGAACAAAATCCCAAGGGTTAATTTTTTATCCCTTTTAACCGAAATAAATAGTGACTTTAAATTAAGACTTGAGGTGTGGCATGATTCATTTATACACAAATTCCGGTCAGGAAGACAAACAAGTGAATACAACATATACAAGACCCGTGGAAACAAACGCATCCCGCGTGATTAAGGCTACGGATTTTGCTATGTCCATCACCGGAAAAGGTGTCGAGTTCTCTGCTTACGAAGGACAGGGGAAGAATTTGCAGGATATTATGAAGAATGCCGGAGCCATAGATGTCAATGCCAATCGTAATTTTATGACAGTGATGTCAAACTCATTATCGGATGAAGATTATGAAGAACTGGTAAAAGAAGGTTATAAGCCCGGTGAATGTTCCGTGGAAACCACGGTTACCGTTGTGGATGAAATCAAAGCCAAACTGGC
>JAZNLG010000211.1:0-3801 GCA_045578965.1 Lachnospiraceae bacterium
GATTATCCTCTACGTTAACCGAGCCGCTACCGGGAATTTCAATACCTGCATTCCCTTTACTTACACCTACTGCAATTCCGATACCGGTACCGATTAACATAACTGCTGCAATGACACCAATGATAATTTTGCTTTTCGCAAGTCCTATTCCTGCTTTTATTTTATTACTCATTTTACTGTCTCCTTTTACCTCGGAAGAAGAATCCTGCACTGCTATATTCTGTTCTTCGCCAACAGTTTTGGCTTCCTCTCTCTTTTTGTCAAAATTATTTTTACGTTCCACATCAATATTTTCTTTCTTTAATTGCTCTAAAGAAATTACCAGGCCTTCCCATATATCGGGAATATCCATACCGCTTGCTTCTGCCGCAAGAAGGCTTGTAAGGAAAGGTATACCCACAAAAGAATATAATTTATCTTTGCTTTCCTTCTCATATTCCAAAACACCTTCTTTGATTTTATTACGGGCAACACTTAATCTGGATTTCACGGTTCCCGGCGGGCATTCCATCAAATCAGCAATTTCCTCGACTTCCAATCCGTTAAAATAAAACAAAATAACGGTTTGATACTGGATATCGGACAGTTTTTTACGCATGATATCCATTACAATTTTACGTTTTGCCTTATTTGTAATATATTCTTCCGGCAAAAAGTTTTCATTTTCTTCCTTTTTTAAGTTTTCCAAATCTTCCGTTTCCAAAAGTTCGGGCGTTGTACGTTCCAGTAATCTTTTACAACGATTTACCGCGATCTGCTTTAACCATGCCGGAAACTTCTCTTCCTCTTTTAACTGCTCCAGTTTAGAAAAGGCTGTCATATAGGTATCTTGCATAGCATCCTTGGCATTTTCTTCATTTTTCATAAAACCAAGGCAGATAAAATATACCGACCGATAAGTCTCACGGTATACTTCCTCAAAAGCGAACTGTTCGCCCTGCTTCATACGTTGTACCAGTTCTTTTATTCTTTGTTCTTCCATTATTTCACATCCTCCTTATATTATGTGCTGACATAATATAGATACGTCTTTTGCACGTCAGGTTCATTATTTGATAAAAAATATTATTATTTCAATAACACCAAAACAGGCGTAGGATCATTCTTACGCCTGTTTTATATATCATATTAATCAATATTTACTTAGTATACTCTTCAAATACTCCTGATACTCTTCCACCACATGCTTCGGACTCACAATCTGAACTTCCGGTCCCAAACCGGTTAACCACCCGAACAACTGTGGACTGACAGATACATTCAATCTTGCCGTAAAATGGTTCTCATCTACCGTATGCGTGGAAATCTCTTTACCGAAGCGGTCGATTACAACACCAATCAAACCATTCGGAAAACGTACCGTCAACGTTTCTTCTTCTCCGGAGTACATACCAAAAGCACGATTGCAATAATCCGCCACATCAAACTTTTTACTTTTTTCATTGATAATGCGGGCATCCTGCAGAACAACCACATCTTTGATTTTATCAACACGATAGTTCTTAATTAAATCCGCTTCCGCATCATAAGCAATCAGATAATATTTCTCCTCATTCCATGCAAGTGCCAGCGGGCTCACCCTGTATAATTTACCGTTTCTGCGCGGAACAGCCTCTTTGTTGATGGAATACTCCAGATATTTATACGTAATCTGTTTATTATTTTCAATTGCCTCAAATATTTCATCCACATTATAATAAATGGCTTCATTCTCCGACTTGACACGGTTCATAACAAACACTTCACGCTTTAAATGCTTCGCTTCATGCTCTCCGGCAAGCGTAGTAATCTTTCCGATTAGTTCTTTGGATTTCTTGGTCGTAATAAAACGGGAAGCCTGTACCGCATCCACCAGCACCTTAAGTTCTGCCACATCAAACTCTCTGTAAGCAAGAAAATAACCGCCGTTCTTTCCCTTGGTCAGCACAATATCATAGCCGAAATCACGCAAGGTATCCATATCATTATAAATACTTTTACGCTCTGCCTTGATGCCTTCCCGATTTAACATTGCAATAATGGCATCCATACGAATCGGGTGATTCTCGTCACTTTTTTCCTGAAGCATTTTTAAAATATATAATAGTTTCTGCTTCTGTTTCTCTGCCTTAGGCATAAACTGCCTCCTTACCCGGCATTTATCCGCCTGTAATCATACTAAAATCAGTTGCCGCCATCCGTTGCTTCCGTTACAACTTCTTCCGCTTCCTGCATCTTATTTTTGTTAAGCAGTTTGTACAATCCGATTCCGATAAAAACAGCAATTACAATTGCAATTAAAAAAACTACAAATACCAACAAATAACTGGCAAACGCCGATAAAAATGCCATAACACTCATTTCTTTTTTACATAATCCTTTTGTCACCCTATGACAACGGATTATTCTCCTTTCTCAGAATGTTTCTTTGATATATTATTCTAATAATAAAATACAACAATTACACAAATTATTGTAGCATTGCACCAACAGGGTCGTCAAGAAGGTTGTCTCCATCTGCAGCCGCTGTGGCCAGTTCATCGCAACGCTCATTCTCAGGATGTCCTGCGTGACCTTTTACCCAAACAAAATTTACATGATGCGGCTTCATTGCTTCCAAAAGCCGTTGCCATAAATCAATGTTTTTTACCTCTTTTTTGCCTGCGGTCCGCCAGTTATTGCGAAGCCATCCGTCAATCCAGTTCTGGTTAAAAGCATCCGTCACATATTTGGAATCCGAAACAACCGTCACTTCACACGGTCTGTTCAATGCCTCAAGTCCTGTAATAACTCCCATTAACTCCATACGGTTATTGGTGGTCTGCTTATAACCGGCACTATATTCTCTTACATGCAGTTCTCCTCTGGGGTCCGTATAATGTAATACGCATCCGTAACCGCCCGGGCCGTTCGGATTTCCTCTTGCAGAACCGTCACTGTATAATGTTACCTTCATTATGCCCTATTCTCCTTATTTCTCCATTCACCTTCCTGCAAAAAGCATCCCGCCATCCATTCCGCATTCTCAATCAATGTATCCGGATATCCCATCAAACTCAGTAGTTTAATGGCATTTCTGGTATTGGCAGGTCCTTTTAATAATTTATAAGGGAATAAAATATCATTGTTTTCAATCTGTTCCTCAAAATGATAATTATCATATACATCTGCCAGCAAACGGGTCAGTTCCACATCATGGGTTGCCGCAAAACACAACATATTCTCTCCCGAAAATGAACGCATAATTTCAGAAGCCGCTGCAATTCGCTCAACGGTATTGGTGCCGCGTAACACCTCGTCCACAAAACAAAGTACTTTTACGCCTTCTTCTTGCACCGCCTCCAAAATACGCTTAATGGAACGTATCTCCGCCATATAATAACTTTCTTTTTCTTCTAAATCATCCTTTAAGGACATGGAAGAAAAGATACGATAACGCTCAGCCGCATATTTGTGTGCCGGCACCGTCTGTAAGGTCTGGGCTAAAATACTGCAAATTGCCATAGTTTTTAAGAACGTGGATTTGCCCGAAGCGTTAGAACCGGTTAAAAGCATTCCCTTTTCCAAAATAAAAGAATTCGATACAGGTTGCTCAATCAAAGGATGAATCGCATCCTCAATCTCCATTCTTCCTTCCGCAAACTCCGGCACCGCATAATACGGTAAAGCCTTACGAAATGCACTGACAGTAATATCCGCTTCCATTTTACCAAGAATGCTGTTAATCCGGTCGATTACATCTGTGGATGCCGATACCTTACCAAGCATTCTGTAAAAAATGAATAAATCAACGTGAGTCAGCATTTTAACTAACATTAAAAT
>JAZNLG010000212.1:0-3062 GCA_045578965.1 Lachnospiraceae bacterium
CAGCCTGAAGATTATAATCATGCATCCACTCCACCAGCTCCAGCATCTGATCGGTACGATAAATCTGGAATCCGAGATTTTTGACAGCCTCTTCGGCAGTCCCTTCATTGTACAAAATGTACTGATTCGCCACTGCACAACCGCCGAAATCACCCTCCAGCGCAAATGCTCTCACAGAAGTGGTTTCCACCAGATGAGCAAAAACATCCAGCTTCAACTCCTGAAATTCCTTATTTCCATGCGTCGCTTCCCCGAGCGCAACAATTCCGGCCTCCTGCGGTACTGTTATTTCATTTACACTCTTTGCATAAGCAGCAAATTCCTGTGCATTCACAGCATTGTCGCCACAACCGGTAAGCATCCCCATGCCCATAATCAGTGCTGCTCCGAGACAAATTATTTTCTTCCATTTATTTTTCATTTCTGTTTTCCCTTTTCTTTCCATTTATTTTATTTCTCTTTCTAATCCGACTATTCTTTTGCTTGTGCTGTATGTGGCGATAAAGTATGCTCCATACAATATCACAAGCACAATTACGGTAGCGGCAATTCCCCATCCGATGTTCTGTCTGGTAACAGAATTAATCACTCTATTTACATAGAGAAGACCAAAAACTGAGTGAATCATAGCACCCAAAAGCGGCAATCCGAAGTATGCTCCGACCTGACCGAATAAGGCTCTTTTCAGCATGTGGTTTTCGCAACCGATTTTTTTAAGAATCTCATATTTTCCTGTGGAATCAATCGCCTCGGAGAGTGCTTTTAAGGCAAGCATTGCCGCACTGGCGATTAAAAATACCACACCGACATAGATTACAAGAAAAGCCACAATCATCGTAAGGCCGTTATTGGATTCCCTGATATCCATTCCCGTCTCAAAAAACATGGGAGGAATCGGATTCTCGTTCATATAGTTATAGACCGTATACGTACTTACCGCATCCCACAGGCGGTCATTTATTTCTTTGATTTCTTCCCGCCCTTTCACCGAATAATTTCCGCTCATCACGGAACCGGCTCTGTAAATAACTCCCTGCTCTTTCTCAATCACGGCATCCGGAAGAATGAGAATTCCCGCATTGCTGCTCATACCGGACATCATCAGATATCCATCCTCACACTTAGGAAGTGCGGGCTTCAAAACAGTATTCCCAACCTGCTGGGTTCCACCTTGTGCAAGGTTTCTGTCACGGAGTTCCTGTAACAGTAAAAAATTGCAGACAACCAGATATTCATCCTCTTTTAATTCGAATGTTTCCTTTCCGTACATGGTTGCAAGACGATTGTAATCCGATACACTAAGAATCGTTTCCGGTGTATTCCATCTTGCCGCAGGGAACTGTTCCTTTGCAGCGTCAATCAGGCTTCCGAGAGCCGTTGCCCAGGTTACACTTTCGCAGTTATAAAATGGAATCTCAATATAGTCGTTTGTCCATGTTTCCGCAGGTATTCCTTCCCGTTCCAAACATTCCGTTACCGTTTCATCCGCCGTATACATGATACTGAAATCCACCGGAGTCATTTCACGTACATTTTGCTGTAACCGGTACGCTACGGAAATGCCTCCGGAGAAAGTACAAATCATCGCGAAAATCATAAGACAAATTATTCCCATGGAGATTGCAGAAGAATTGATGCTTCGGCAAAACTGTCTGATTACAAAACTGTTTAATTCTCTGAAATAAACGCCTTTCATCTTTTGCAGCATGCCAAGCAGGAAACCCGCTGCAAACCGAAACATCACAAGATTGGTCACAATCCCTGCCAAAATGCAGGCAATCAGTCCGTTTCTCGTCAATTCGTCACTGCGGAATCCGACAAAATAATACGCAAAACCAAGTACAACAGCAGATACAAGAAAAACGATCACTGACAATGCCGGTTTTTCAACAATCTGCTTCTCTGCTTTTTTCTCCGCATGCAGAAGATCAATTAATTTCACCCTGGAAATGTTGATGGAATGAAGCAGAAGCACCACCAGATATATGATTGCAAAATTGATGATTGTTTTGATGACAGCTCCGATGGAAACAGTAAACACATAGGCACTTAAATCCGCGTCAAAAAACTTCGTCACCAGAATGGACATAAACTGGGATGCAAAAACACCGATTACAATTCCCGTCACCAGGGAAATTAACCCAACCAATGCGGTCTCTGCGAACAAAACCTTGGAAACATCTCTTTTGTCCATCCCCAGCAAAAAATAAATTCCAAATTCCTTTTTACGGCGGGAAATCAGAAACTGATTGGCATATACAATCAGGAAGCCCAGCACAAATGCCACGCCGACGGAAAGCATTTCCAATAAAACCAGCAACAGCTGAATTGATTCATAAGTTGTTTCGGAAAGAGTCTTTACCACGCTTTGGTCTCCGACCGAATTGAACACATAAAAAATCGCAACACCCAAAATCAGCGTCAGGAAATAGACCATATAATCGCGGACACTTTTTTTAATATTCTTAAAAGCCAGATTATACCAGTTCATTCATATCACCTCCCAGGAGAGTCATGACATGGATGATTTTTTCAAAGAAGTCTTTTCTTGACTCTGTTTTTTCTTTCGTCAGTTCCGTAAAGACTTTACCGTCCTTAATAAAAATAATTCTGGACGCATAGCTTGCCGTAAACGCATCGTGGGTTACCATCAGAATGGTTGCACCAAGCTCCTTATTCATCGTCATAAAACTATCCAGAAGCATCCTTGCCGACTTAGAATCCAAAGCCCCGGTAGGCTCGTCTGCCAGAACCAGTTTCGGGTTTGTTATCACAGCCCTTGCAGCTGCCACGCGCTGTTTCTGTCCGCCGGACATTTGATACGGATAGTGAGAAAGCACATCTGCAACACCAAGCTTTTTCGCAACATCCTGTACTCTTTTTTCAATCTCTGCCACCGGTACTTTCTGGATTGACAGCGCAAGCGCTATATTCTCGTACGCCGTCATGGTATCCAGAAGATTGAATTCCTGAAAAATAAAACCAAGCTCATCCCTGCGGAAGCGGTTTAGCGCCCCGCCGCGCAAAGCAGTCACATCCTGATTATTCACAAGAATTTTACC
>JAZNLG010000213.1:0-2166 GCA_045578965.1 Lachnospiraceae bacterium
ATTCGTTATTACGTCCTTGTGAAGCTGCTCCCATTTCGCATCTTCGCTTACGGTATCATTTGCAAGTATATACAAGACAGGCACGGTATCAGGAAATGTAAGATTCATGCACTTTTCTTCATTAGAAACCATATTTTTATATTCATTCAGCCTTGTATCATTGTACTGTGCCAAGCACCATAGTGCTTTGCACAATTCTAACTCATCCGCCTTTGCAGATGAAAACTGGTCCTTAATTACTTCTTCAGAACTTGCCAAGCGTACCAATCCTGACTGAATCATTATGATCCGCAGATTTTTTGCAGCCGCATATGCTTCATGATCTGCCTCTTCTATCGGAGCCGGCGCCGCGGCATCAATTCCGATGAAAGTTTCCACTTCATCCGGATACTGATTCGCATAATAAAGAGAATATAAACCAGCCATGGAATGAGCGATAATCGTATATCTGTCATACCCCAAATGTTGCATCAATTCATGAAGTTCTTCGGAATAATTCTCCACACTTCTTTCGGTGTCAGTCCAATCACTCAAACCTACTCCCGGCGGTTCATATACAACGACCTTGTATTTATCAGACAGCTTAATTGCAAGGGCATCAAATTCGTAATGGGCCGATATACATTCTAATCCCGGAAGAATAACAGCCACTTGTTCTGATTCACTATCATATAATGTATAGTTCACCCGGTCACCATTGACGTTGGTATAGAACTCTCCATACTTTGCGCCTGCAATTACGTCCAGATCCTTTTTCGACTCCATACTGTTCCATATGACCATAACACTGATCGCCAAAACCGGAATAGCCATCAAAATAGCTGTCACAATAAGAAATCTCTTTATTCTCTTTTTCATATTGCTTCACCTCCGACCTAAATCAGATGAAACAATCTGAGAATTTCATTCGCAAGAACAGGTATCATCATGAAAAGTGCAACGCTAACAATGACGATTCCTAATACTTTATGAGATTTTTTACTGATTTTCTCATTCATCTCAAAAAGGCGCAATACACTAAGGCCCGAGAAAAGCACACCAAAAGATGTAGCGATTGCCGCTAGATTTATCAGCAAACTTTCAGACGACGCGTAACAATAATAAATAATCGGGGTTAAAATTAAAAATATAATTGATGTAACGATTGCCATATTAACCGCAGACTGCATTATCTTTCCATTTTCATTATTTGTATAGTCTGCAACTGTCACTAATGTGTCTTTTAATTCCTTATCCATATTCTCACTCTTCCTTTCTCCGCGAATAATTTCACGTATATCCACATCATAAAAATCCGCCAGTTCAATAATGATACTGATATCCGGCATTGTGTTACCATTTTCCCATCGGGAAATAGATCTTGAAGAAACACCAAACTCTTCCGCAAGTTGCTCTTGGGATAAGTTCTGTTCATTTCTCAATTCTCTTAAAAATAAACCTATTTTTTTCTGATCCATCTTGGCCTCCTTTCTGAGAAAACAATAGCAATATCTCCGGATAATTAACACGACAGAGAGTGAGAGATGCCGTATTTTCCTTACCCGACAGATGTGTCTTGGTCTTATCATATACCCACCATGCTATGTGTAAAATTCAAATTCTCGCATGCTTTCAACTCTTAGAATTGAACTATCAATTCATAAAAATAGAGTCGCTACTATAATTGCCGGTAGATTATTCATTATATGCAGCAATATCGGTATTGTAACATTCCGGCTTAAAACCATCACAATACCATATACCAATCCCGTAACAAAATGAGGAATATTGTACAAGAATTCTTCTACAGTGAAAGCATGCATATGTACAAGCATAAAAAGAACAGCTGTTACAAGGACTACAATAATCCTTTTACTCTTCTTTTCCGTTAAGCTAATTGGTGCCAGCCTAAAAACAACCTCTTCTGCCACAGGGCCCATTATCCCCAAAGCTATAATCAATAAAAGAGCCGGAAATTTACCCTGAAGCTCTGCAACTGAATGTTCGTTTAATGATTGATAATCCGGATCCAAATACATAATTGGAAAAAATGCAAGATTACTTAGAAGGATGTCTAAAACATACGCTACTACAAATAAGCATAAGGTTTTACCAGTGTGCTCCTTCCATAAAGAAATCCCCTCTTTCAATTCATTCCAAAACAAAACCACTCCTACACTTCCCAAT
>JAZNLG010000214.1:0-1864 GCA_045578965.1 Lachnospiraceae bacterium
ACAGAAGCAAACACGAGGGGTAAGATAATATTTCCAAGGCCATTCCGAGGCCGGATAACACAATCCACCATTTGCTTCCCTTTTTACCCTCTGCCGGATTGTTTTTGGCCCAATAGTATTCCAACAGCGCCAATACCATAACGGCAAAAAACCACACCTGCATGTTAGAAAATTCAGGAATCTGAATATTCTTCGGCACAAAATTGAAATAAGCAATACCTAACAGAAATGCATACTCCTTACGGGTAAAACGTGTAAAAACACGGTATCCCCACATTGCCAAAAGAGCCTGAATCACCGTGGTACACACTCTTAAGAAAATGACTACCCCTGTGTAGGTTCCGGTAATCAAATGATAAAACCACATCAAACCGATGCACAAAAAGGCAGACGTCTGGTGGGGCTCCCACATTTCTTTAAAAAGCGCATCGCCCTGCAAATGACGATACGCCATAACAATCTGATATTCTTCATCTAATGTATAGTCAAAAAAGATAATTTTCAGTGTAGCCAGAATGCTGGCGCAAATCAGAAATATCTTTATTGCTTTCCACTTTTTTTCCGTCATAATTCCTCACCGGCCCATTACGTTCCATTGATGAATGAAGTAACAGGCAATCATTTAGTCTCGGTTTTTAGCCTCGGATCTCTGCCAGATAATCCTCATAATTACGGATATACTCGCCGGCATCATAATGCTTGCTGGCAAGCACAAGCAAAACAGAGTCCTCCGAGAAATCGTACATATCTTTCCAAAGCATGGTGGATAAATACAAGCCCATACGAGGCTTATTCAATTCAATGATTTCGCTTTCCACACCATTGTCTACTTTTACCTTGCTCTTTCCGCTGACATTTACCAGAAGGAACTCGGTCTCACGATTTGCATGCTGTCCTCTGACCACTTCGCTGTCCGAACCATAGATGTAAAATACTCTTTTGATGTCAAAAGGAATGTCCATTCCCTCGCCTTCAATGACAACCAGGTTTCCGCGTTCGTCACCCAGATCCACAAACTCTATCAACTTATATTGATCTTTTAATTGCATCTTCTCTCTCCCAATGCTTCCTGTTTAAACTTCTTCACTCCGCCGTTCACTTAGAATTCATTTAACGCCCGAATTACTTTCTCAATCTCTTCTGCCGTCATTCCGTTGTACATAGGCAAAGATAAAATTGTATCCGCATAATTTTCCGTTATCGGATAGTCACCCTTTTGGCATCCCAGATATGCATACGCTTCCGACAAATGCGGCGGTATGGGATAATGAATAATGGAACCAATTCCGCGCTCTTCCAAATACCGTATCAACTCATCTCGCTTTTCACATTGAATCACAAACTGATGCCACACGTGGCTACAGTTCTTACGAATGCGGGGCAAGGATATTTTATCATTTTGAATCTTTGATAAATAGGTGTTCGCGAGTTCTTCTCTTTCCTGTGTCAACTCCGGCAAATGCGCAAGTTTTACACGTAAAAGTCCTGCCTGCAATTCATCCAGTCGCGAATTGGCACCTACCACCTTATTATAATATCGTTTCTCACTTCCGTAATTACGATACATACGCATTGCCTTTGCAATTTCCTCATCGTCCGTTACAATCGCTCCGGCATCGCCAAAGGCTCCGAGATTTTTGGACGGATAAAAGGAAAAGCAACCGATATCACCAAATGTTCCGGTCATTTTATCTTCAAAACATGCACCATGAGACTGGGCGCAATCTTCTACCAGTTTCAGGTTATATTTCCGGCATAACGCAACCACTTTGTCCATTTGTGAAGCCTGTCCATATAAATGAACCACCAGAATTGCTTTGGTCTTGGGCGTAATCAACGACTCAATCTTATCAGCATCTATATT
>JAZNLG010000215.1:0-8120 GCA_045578965.1 Lachnospiraceae bacterium
CCAATGATGGTAGAGAATGCAAAACAACACATTGCCACTGCCGTAAAAATTGACACCCAATTACCGTATGTAGAAGTAAAACCGCTGATGGTTAGTTCTGCACCTGCCGCATTCCCAAAGGTAACGGGCACATCGCTGCAAAGAATCACCAGTGCAGTTAAGGTACAAATAATGATAGTATCCGCAAATACCTCAAAAATACCAAAGAATCCCTGTTCCACAGGTTTACCGGTATCTGCACACGCATGCGCAATAGAACCGGTACCAAGACCTGCTTCGTTAGAGAAAATACCGCGGGACACGCCCTTGGTCATACTTGTAAAGAAACTGCCCACTACACCGCCTGTAACCGCTGCCGGATTAAATGCACCATAAATGATATCGGCAAATACTCCCGGGACATTTTTTATATTAAGAATAACTACACCCACCGCAAGCAAAATATAAAATATCGCCATAAACGGAACCAATTTTTCTGTTACCTTACCGATTCTTTTGATGCCACCCAATAAAACACATACAACCAGAATCATAATAACAATACCAATAATCCAATTGCTGATTGTTATGTTCTCTGCAGAAATCAAGTTATAATTAAGCAACGCAGAATTCACTGCAGTTGCAATGGTATTTACCTGAGTTGCATTACCGGTACCGAATACCGTAAAAATACCGAACACGGAAAACAACACAGCAAGCCAGTGCCATTTTTTGCCCAGACCGTTCTTAATATAGTACATCGGACCGCCTACATAATCACCCTGCTCATTCTTTTCCCTGAAATGTACTGCCAGGACCACTTCCGAGAACTTCGTACACATACCAAGAAATGCAGACACCCACATCCAGAATACCGCGCCGGGACCACCGATTGCAATTGCTCCCGCCACTCCGGCAATATTACCGGTACCAACCGTCGCCGAAAGTGCCGTACATACTGCCTGAAACGGCGTCATAGCCCCGTGTTTTGCTTCCTTTTTCTCAAAAACTTTACCGATGGTCTGTTTCATTGCCAAAGGAAACTTTCTTATCTGGATAAAACCGGTACGGATGCTTAAATATAAGCCCACACCGATGATACAAACAATCGCAGGAATGCCCCACACGAAATTATTTACTGCTGCATTTACATTTTCAATTACTGCTAACATACAAGTCTTATTCCAATCTCTGTTTTACTAATTTTATTCCTTATATCGGTACTTATTAACATTTTTAATCTTTTATACCATTTACGGGTCTGTTCTTAAGACTGTTCAAACTTTGTTGTCACTTGTTTTAACAGTTCTCTGATACTCAAATGTTGCGGGCAAGTCTCCTCGCACAAACCGCATTCGATGCAATCGGATGCTTTACCTCTGCCGGAAGTGTGCATATTGTAATGCCACTCACCGTTCCACCCTACATATCTTCTAATACAATTCATATCAGAAAACAAATCGGGAATGGATATGTTCATAGGACAACCATCAACACAGTATTTACAAAATGTACAGGGAATCAAATCCTGTGCCTTAAAAATGTCACATACTTTCCACACAGCATCAAACTCTTCTTCACTTAACGGCTTAAAGTCAGTCATAAAACTCAAATTATCCGCCATCTGTTCCATATCACTCATTCCGGAAAGAACCATCATAACCTGATCGTAACTTGCTGCAAAACGCAAAGCATAACTTGCATTACTTCCGCCTTTCAATTCGTCAAATACCGCCTGGGCAGATTCCGGAAGATTTACCAGATTACCGCCTTTGACGGGTTCCATTACAATCACAGGTTTATTGTGTTTTACACATACTTCGTAACATTTTCTGCTCTCTACTCCGGGATCATCATAATCCGCATAATTGAACTGAATCTGCACTACATCAATTTGCGGATACTCCGTCAAAATGCGATCCAGAACTTCCGCTTTATCATGAAACGATAAACCTACATTTTTTACCCGCCCTTGTTTTTTTAACGCAAACGCAGTTTCATAGGCACGGCATTTTTTATAACGTTCAAACAAATCCGCATTCTGGGCATGCATCAAATAAAAATCAAAATACTCCACACCGCAGGCTTCCAACTGTGCCTCAAAACAGGGAAGAATATCCTCTTCCTTTTCAAAGTAATTGGAAGTAAGTTTATTCGCCAATATGTAAGAATCTCTGGGATATCTTTTCACTACGCATTCCCGCATGGCTATTTCACTCTTACCTCCGATATATCCGTGAGCCGTATCAAAATAATTGAAACCGGCCTCCATAAAAGCATCCACCATCTTTTTGGTTTCCTCATAATCCACCGCATCCCCCGTCATAGGCAGACGCATTAATCCAAAACCGAAATTCTTTTTTACCCCATCATAAAATCGATTGCTCATATAACCTCCCACTGCTTCATCCCGCCCTGACTGTTTATGACTTTTCAAAACAAAAGACGAATCACAACTACAACCTGTGATATTATACCAAATTTTTTTGCAACTGTATACCTTAATTGCCTCAGAATGCCATATTCTTTCCCGCTTTATACTACATCTGTATACTTTCTTTACTACAATTTTACTTTTCTTTTATCCTTAAATATGTTATATTCACTTTGATTGATTATTTTACAAAAAATATGAGAGGCATATTATGTTTGGTGATAATTCTGGTAAAAAAGAAAAAATGAACATTATTATTGTCGGTTGCGGTCGCGTAGGTTCTACCATCGTGGAACAGCTTAGCAAGGAAGGCAATAATATTACCATTATTGATAAGGATTCCGAAGTTGTAGAAACACTTACGAATCTATACGATGTTATGGGTGTTGTCGGCAATGGTGCAACCTACAGTGTACAGATGGAAGCCGGCATCGAAAATACTAACCTTTTCATTGCGGTTACGGAATCCGACGAATTAAACTTACTTTGCTGTACTGTTGCAAAGCGTGTCAGCAACTGCTCTGCCATTGCCAGAGTCCGTACACCGGAATACAGTAAAGAAGCTGCTTATCTGAAAGAAAAATTAGGTCTTGCTATGATTATCAACCCCGACTTGGAAGCTTCCAGGGAAATAGCAAGAATCCTTGCACTTCCCTCTGCATTGGAAGTAAACTCCTTTGCTCACGGTCAGGCAGAACTGATTAAATATAAAGTTCCGGCAGAAAGTATGTTGAACGATTTGGCCATTATGAATATCGGCAAAGTCGTATCCCAGCAGGTATTAATTTGTGCCATTGAGCGCGAAGGAGAAGTATACATTCCCTCCGGTAATTTTATTATCAAAGAAGGAGACATTATTACTTTTGTTGCCACAAGAAAACAGGCCCGCAAGTTCTTCCTTGCTTTGGGTTCCAAAGTAAAACACGTACGTGACTGTATGATTATCGGCGGTGGTAAAACAACTCACTATCTTGCTGACCAGCTTCTGCATGCCGGTATTAATGTTAAAATCATCGAAAAGAAGAAAAAACGTTGTCAGGAATTAAGTACTTTACTTCCGAAAGCAATTATTATTAACGGCGACGGTACCGATGAAGAACTTTTACGTGAAGAGGGAATTGAGACGATTGAATCCTTTGTACCTTTAACCGGTATCGACGAAGAAAATATTATGTTAACTTTGTACGCAAGACAGGTATCTCCGGCCAAAGTTATTACCAAGATTAATCATATTAATTTTAAAAATGTAGTGAATAATTTGGATTTAGGCAGCGTTATTTACCCCAGATACTTAACTTCAGAAGCAATTGTGGCTTATGCCCGTGCGAAAAAAGACTCTTTGGGCAGTAATATCGAAACTTTATATCACTTATTTGATTCCCGCGTGGAAGCTATTGAATTTGTGGTACACCCCGATTCCAGAGTCGTTAATGTTCCTTTGATGGAACTTGCTCTGAAAAAGAATTTATTAATTGCCTTTATTAATCGTAACGGCTCCATCATTATCCCCAGCGGTCAGGACTGCATCCATCCCGGCGATACGGTAATGATTGTAACCACCCACACAGGCTTTAATGATATCGAAGATATCTTAGAGTAGGAGGACTGAAATTACCATGAATTTTTCAATTATCCGTTACATTTTAGGTTGGATTCTCAAAATTGAAGGAGCCTTTATGCTCCTCCCCTGTTTAACTGCTTTGATTTACAAAGAGAAACAGGGCTTCATATATTTGGCGGTTGCCGCAGTTTGCGTATTGCTTGGCCAACTGATGTCTTTCCGCAAACCCCAAAGTAATGTATTCTATCTGAAAGAGGGTTGTGTTGCTACTTCTTTAAGTTGGTTACTTATGAGTATCTTCGGATGTCTCCCCTTCGTTTTTACAGGTGAGATTCCTTCCTTTACAGACGCCTTGTTCGAAACCATTTCCGGTTTTACCACAACAGGAGCAAGTATTTTAAGCGAAGTGGAATACCTTTCACACTGCTCTACATTATGGCGCTGTTTTACCCATTGGATTGGCGGTATGGGTGTATTGGTTTTCTTATTGGCCATTATCCCTATGAGCGGCGGTTCGCACATTAACTTAATGCGTGCGGAATCTCCCGGTCCTTCCGTTGGTAAAATCGTTCCCAAGATTAAGCATACGGCACGAATTCTTTATTTGATTTATATCGCTTTAACCTTTATACAGTTTGTGCTTTTACTGTTTGGTAAAATGCCCGTTTTTGAAGCATTAAATACTGCGTTCGCTACAGCAGGTACCGGCGGTTTTGGAATTAAAAATGACAGTTTTGCAAGTTTTTCTCCCTATTTACAATGGGTTACTGCAATCTTTATGCTGTTGTTTGGTGTGAATTTTAACGTATATTATTTAATTCTTTTAGGTAAATTTAAAAAGGCTTTTTTTAATGAAGAAGTAAGATGGTTTTTCATTATGGTAGTGGGCGCAATCGGACTGATTACCCTTAATATTTATGAACTGTCCGGTAACTTTTTTAAGGCATTAACCGATGCCACGTTCCAGGTATCTTCTTTGGTATCGTCTACCGGTTTTGCCTCTGCAGACTTTGATACCTGGCCCGCAATCTGCCGTACAGTCTTGGTATTGATTATGTTCGTAGGTGCCTGTGCCGGCAGTACCGGCGGCGGCTTAAAAGTTTCGCGTTTTATCATTATGGTTAAATCCGTATTAAAAGAATGTTATTCATACATTCATCCGAAAAGTATCCGCAAGATTCATTTGGATGAAAAGGAAGTGGAAGACGAAACCGTACGCTCCGTTGCCGTTTATGTATTGACCTTTTTACTGATTTACGGAATTTCCATGATTGCAATTTCCTTTGACGGTCAGAGTTTCACCACAAATTTTACCGCAATCATTGCTTGTATAAATAACATCGGACCCGGATTGGATGCCGTAGGTCCCACCTCCAATTTCGGTTTCTTTTCAAACTTCTCCAAATATGTGCTGATGTTTGATATGATCGCCGGACGTTTGGAACTGTTCCCTCTTTTGCTTCTCTTCCATCCCGGAACCTGGGAAGGAATGTTCCGCAAGAAAGTAAAATAAAACAATTTACCATCTCATAAAAACACCCCCGAGTTTGGTTCTTATGTCAGAACCAAACCCGGGGATTTATTTGCAATATAACATAAATTATTAAAGGTAATGGTAAAGTTTCAGCAAAGAAACGTAGAATTGCGCTTCTTTTTAATTAATTATTTCAACTTCCACTCCGCAATGTCTTCATAAGGACTTGCCTTTGACAAACTGATTCGAACAACCTTTCCCTGCAAAATACGAAAATCGCTCTGTACAACGCCAAATCCGCCGATAAGTTCTTCTGTGCTCATCTTTTTTCCTATGGTGGTATGCGGAAGCCACTGAAACGGTCTGTAGAATTTACTTACCTCAATATCAGAACAATCCTTAACAATATCATACATCTTCTGCATGATATCCAGTAAATATGCATTCAGCACCGGCGTTAAATATAATACAGAGTTCATAAAAGCACCGCTGCCTACCCATTGCACATCTCCCACAGCAATATCCTGCAACGCCATGGAAATCATATCTTCCAACTGTTTTATAACATTATTTTCTACATTTGCATGAACTTCAAAAGAAGATACCGTAATATGGGGCGGTACATGATTTGCTAACATATAATCGTTACCGGTCACCACTGCCACCTTTTCTATATATCCATAAATCTGCTTATTCGTATTATCATCAAAGTACAAAGAAATCAAATACTTCATTAATTTATAACAGCTCCTGTATACTACTCTCAAAACTTTATTTCGACAAATTAATTATAACAAATCCAAATGCGGCCATACTTCCTTTACCAGCGTTTTATACTCCGCAGGCTTCTTAGCCTTATAAATCTTTTTAATCATTTTATCTGACTCCTTAAAATTATTTCCCAGATAAAACCATACTTCTTTCATCTTAAACAGCACGTCCTGCTCTGCACCCAAATCTGCCAGATATCCGACATACAATCTGTCATGGTAATCGCGAAGTTCTTCCTTCGTTATCTTTTGTCCTGTTTTAATCTCTCTCACAAGTCCCGGATTCGCAATAACACCCCGCCCGAGCATCAATTTATCTATACTCGGGAATCGTTCCGATAGGTTTACATAATCTTCCTTTGTGAAAATATCTCCATTATAACAAACCGTATGCTTACATGCATCCAAGGCTCTGGCAAATGCCTCCAAGTCAGGCTTCCCATTATAAAAATCCCGACGCACCCTCGGATGAATAATCACTTCTTTTAGCGGAAAAGAATTGTAGATTGGCAATATTTCTTCAAACTCGTCAGCATCCTCTAACCCCAAACGCGTCTTTACAGAAAAAGCAAAACGCTCTCCTTCCGGCAAAGCGTTATTCCACCGATACACTTCTTCAAAAAATCGCTCTAATTTCACGGATTCACCAAGGAAACCGCTCCCCCGCCCTTTAGTAACCACCGTCGGTGCGGGACATCCCAAATTTAAATTAATCTCCCGATATCCTTTTGGTCCCAGAAATTCACATGTCTCAATGAACTGCTCTGCATTATTCGTCAGAATCTGAGGAACCATATACATCCCCTGATTATTCTCGGGAGCCACATCCTTACGTTCCCTGGTTCTTAAGACTTTCTTTTGTGTCGGCGTAATAAAAGGCGCAAAATATTTATCCATATCACCAAACATGGAATGATACACATTTCGATATACAAAACCCGTTACCGCCTCCATAGGCGCCAAATAAAACTGCATAAAAAACCTGCCTTATTTTTCTCTCACTGAACGGAAACCTTTTCCGCGCTTTTTCCTACATACGAAAATCCGGTGCCGTAAAAGCACCGGATTCCCTCTATTCTTCTCTTTTACAAAAATATTTTAACACATTTGCACACTCTGTTCAATATAACAACTTCGTACACACATAATCTTTACACCGACCGAATTTTACTCTTCAATAGAGTTTCTCTTGTGAACCACAACGGTTTCATCCAGGCAAGTAAATATGTCATCCACTTTCTCCTTCTTCATCTTCGGTGTAATAAGACTTACGACCGGAACAATGATAAGACCTGCAATCATCGCAATCGCGCCGGCATTAATGGGCGATGCAATGAATTTAAAGAACATATTGGCAACGGTAAGCAACACGCCACACGCAAAACTCGCCCATACGGAAGCCTTGGTAACACCTTTCCAACGCAAACCGTAAATAAACGGTGCAAGGAAAGCACCTGCTAATGCGCCCCAGGAAATACCCATTAACTGTGCGATAAAATCAGGGGGATCCAAAGCAATTACAACGCTGATTGCAAGGAATACCACAAGGAAAATTCTCATACAAAGAAGCTGCTTCTTCTCTGTCATATCTTTGATAATATTACCTTTGATAAAATCAAGGGTTAAAGTTGAGCTTGAAGTCAATACCAATGAAGAAAGAGTCGACATAGATGCAGACAATACCAACACGATAACAATACCGATTAAAATATCAGGCAAAGTAGACAACATGCTGGGAATAATCGCATCGTAAACAATTTTACCGCTTTCATTATAAATTGCTTCTGTATCAAACAATCTTGCAAAACCGCCAAGGAAGTAGCAACCGCCTGATACAACAATTGCAAAAACGGTAGAAATGATGGTACCTGTCTTAATGGACTTCTCATCTTTGATTGCATA
>JAZNLG010000216.1:0-3453 GCA_045578965.1 Lachnospiraceae bacterium
GGTATCCGGTGATTCCATACGCTCTACTTCCGTAGCCGCAACGATACCGATTCTCATATCACCCTTTTGATAAAAAATCACCTTGGAAGCCTCTTCTAAATCTCTTCCGGCCCCTACATAAGGAATCCCGGCGCTTTCCAGGGTGTCAAGGGTATCCAACAATGATATTTCACCATAATCGGATGCATGATTATTTGCCAGCGATACAATATCTACTCCCATTTCATGCAGAAGTTCTACACTTGCCGGATCCGCACGAAATGTAAAAGCCTTATTCGCCCGCGGTGCACCACGGTCCGTAAACGGAAACTCATTGTTTATCATAAAAACATCCGAGTCCCGCATAATATCCAGAAGTTCCGGGTCAATACAATCTTCCAATACACTACCGCATGCAAGATAGGTGCTCATCACCGCATAATTCTCATCCAACAGTACGTCTCCCGCAAAAGTAAATGTTACCGTATCTTTCTCGGGTAAAACATAGGTATTCTCAGGTAGTTCCTGCGCATTCGCCATAACCTCTTCCGCCCCATCGGTAATACTGTCTGCATCGTTTATTACATTATCTTCGTCAACTAACACATCGATTCCCGTTGATGCGTTTTCTGTTTCATCCGTACCCGAGTTCATCTCTCCCACAGAAACTTCGATGTTTGACTGCTGATTCGGATTTACCGTAGGTTCTTCTTTCATTCCGCTTTTACGTATAATCAGAAAAATCAGCAACGCAATAAACAGTAATACACATACTACTGCAATAAACGTATTCTCTATTCTGTTTTTACTTCTGTTTACATCTAATGTATCTTTCATACTTACATTTTATCATTATATTGCTTGTTTGAACAGTCCCAATCATCGCCCAAAAAACAATTTGATTTTGACGCAGAACCAAAATGCAATACACCCGCTTCGTTGTTACAAAAAAAAGACAGCGGATTGCTCCACTGTCTTTTTGAAAATGCTGATTACAGCTTCATTACGTTAACTTTTACACCAGGTCCCATTGTACTTGAAAGGGTAACGCTTCTTAAGTACTGTCCCTTTAATGAACTGGGTTTTGCCTTCTTGATTGCTTCCATTAAAGCTTCGAAGTTTTCATTCAACTTGTCTTCTGAGAAAGATACCTTTCCGATAGGGCAGTGAATGATGTTCTGCTTGTCAAGTCTGTATTCAATCTTACCAGCCTTGATATCAGCGATAGCCTTGGTAACGTCCATTGTTACGGTACCAGCCTTGGGGTTAGGCATTAAGCCCTTAGGTCCTAAAACCTTACCAAGACGACCAACAACACCCATCATATCGGGAGTTGCAACAACTACGTCGAAATCTAACCAACCATCGTTCTGAATCTTGGGAATAAGTTCTTCGCCGCCTACATAATCAGCACCAGCTGCTTCAGCTTCGTTTACCTTATCGCCCTTAGCGAACACGAGAACCTTAACTGTCTTACCTGTACCGTTGGGTAATACTACCGCACCACGGATCTGTTCTTCAGCGTGACGTCCGTCACAACCTGTTCTGATGTGAATTTCTACTGTTTCATCAAATTTAGCACCAGCAGTCTTCTTTACCAAAGCAACTGCATCAGCAGGATCATAGAGTGTAGCTCTATCAACAAGCTTAGCTGCTTCGTTATATTTCTTACCATGTTTCATAACTATTTTACCTCCTTGTGGTTCAATGCACACACGTGCTCCCACCTTCTAAAATTAATCTTCTACTACGATACCCATACTGCGAGCTGTACCCGCGATCATGCTCATAGCTGCTTCGATACTTGCTGCATTTAAGTCCGGCATCTTCATTTCTGCGATTTCACGAACCTTATCCTTAGAAATTGTTGCAACCTTCTGCTTGTTAGGCTTAGCAGATGCTGTCTTAAGGTTACAAGCCTTCTTTAAAAGAACTGCAGCGGGAGGAGTCTTAGTAATAAAACTAAAGCTTCTGTCTGCATAAACTGTGATAACAACAGGGATGATTAAGTCACCCTTATCTGCTGTCTTAGCGTTGAACTGCTTTGTGAATTCAACGATGTTAACGCCGTGCTGTCCAAGTGCAGGACCTACAGGCGGTGCCGGTGTTGCTTTGCCGGCAGGAATCTGTAATTTGATATAACCTGTTACTTTCTTTGCCATTTTGGCTACCTCCTAATAAATTGTGGTTCGGCGCCGTGCCCTATGCAACGGCTCCCACTGTTCATATAACAACATTACTGTTGCTAAAATAGGATACAATCCTATGAACAAGCATTTTTACATTTTCTTAATATCTGAGAAACCAATTTCAACCGGAGTCTCGCGACCAAACATTTCAACATTGATGGTAACGGACTGCTTACCTTCATCCACACGTTTTACGATACCTGCAGTATCTTTCCAAACGCCTGCGATAACGGTAATTGCATCGCCTTCTTTTACATCGATATGTGATGTTTCTCCACCAACATTGAGCATCTTCATTTCTGCTTCTGTCAAGGGAACGGGCTTACTTCCGGGTCCTACGAAACCGGTAACACCTCTGGTATTTCTTACTACATACCATGCATCATTGTTATCTGCATCCATATGAAGCAATACATAACCGGGGAACAGTTTCTTCTGCACTACCTTCTTGGTGTTGTTCTTTGTTTCAACAACATCCTGCATCGGAACACGAACCTCTAAAATTTCATTTTCGAGGTGACGATTCTCAATTGCTTTCTCGATGTTGGCTTTTACCTTATTCTCATATCCGGAATAAGTGTGAACAACATACCAACCCATACCTTTGCCGCTTTTATTATCACTCTGGCCAATGTCGAATTCTTTATTTTCTTCCATACGTCCACCCTCACCTTAAAAACTTAAATTTGTTAACCATTCCATACCGAGCTTCACAAGTGCATCCACACCAAAAATCAAAGCTCCGATCAAAATAATTGCCACAAGGACAACTGCTGTCTGTTTTACAACATCGTTTTTAGAGGGCCAGGTAATCTTCTTCCATTCCTGTTTTACGCCACGAAAGAAACTTGTTTTCTTAGGTTTCTCTGTGTTTGACGCATTTGCCATAATTCTAATTTCCTTTCAATGATAAAAGACAAATTATTTAGTTTCTTTGTGCATTGTATGAGCCTTGCAGAATCTACAATACTTCTTTGTTTCCATTCTGTCAGGATGAGTCTTCTTATCCTTAGTTGTGTTGTAATTACGCTGCTTGCATTCTGTACATGCTAAAGTAATTCTTGTACGCATTTTCCCACCTCCACGCGTATTTATTTCTATTTTCTTAATGAATCTTTTGCTTGATTATACTAATTTTAAGCGCATAAAAAAAAGGCCTAAAAACCAATCTTGCCCTAGTAGCATAACATAAGGGTGGTCTTTCGTCAATTATTTTTTTAATTTTATTTTATAAAAGACTTTCCCTTATGTCACGCTGATATAACTTTATAAGGAAGAGGATATG
>JAZNLG010000217.1:0-15079 GCA_045578965.1 Lachnospiraceae bacterium
AACTACTTAAAGAAACTTCTCCACAAAGAAGCCTTCGACCATGCCGGTTTGATTTACGGCGTAGGTCATGCAATTTACTCCAAGTCAGACCCCCGTTCTATTATTTTAAAACAGTACGTGGATGACCTTTCTGCAGAAAAAGGTCTTATGGCAGAATTTGAACTCTACTCTCTCGTGGAACGTCTTGCTCCCGAAATCATCGCGGCAGAACGTAAAATGTACAAGGGAGTAAGTATTAACGTAGACTTCTATTCCGGATTTATCTACAATATGTTAGGACTTCCTCACGAACTTTACACTCCTATGTTTGCCATGGCAAGAATCGTAGGTTGGTCCGCACATCGCTTGGAAGAACTTGCAAACAACGGAAAAATCATCCGACCTGCATACAGACCTATCCACGAGGATATGCCTTACCTTCCCATTGAAAAAAGATAATTATATCAAAAATATAAGGGTGTTCGAAACAAATCGAACACCCTTTTTATATCCTCTTATTTCTGTTTTGCTTCCACCTGCTTAATTGCATAATCTAACTGAATACCACTGCATTCATTCATCTGCTCCCAAGTGTCCAGAATTCTCTGTACTACTTTCTCACCATTTTCTTCATTGGCATTCATCAAAAGTACAACATACTGAAAACTGCTGTATTGGGTTGTTACATCTCCCTGACGCAAAGATACTACAATGGCACGTTCTAATTCCTTCATTGCCTTTTGCACCATTTCTGCGGTAACACCCATACTCTTAATGTAATTCAACGTAAACAAAGCCATTTGTACCGTCTGACCGTTTCTGCCCAAACCTCTGGATACAAAGTGGTAAATATGCTTAAAGCCTTCATACTCTACTCTGTATGCGCCCTCCACATCATTACGCTCCACTACAAACTGCTCCAGTTTCTCCATATCCACAGAACTGTCTTCCCGTTCTGCTTCAACCAATTCAGGTTCTTCCTTGACACTAAAGAAATGATAATCATTCTTACCGTTTTGTTTCACATAATATAACGCTTTGTCCGCCTTAGCATAGAGACCAAAATAATCATAAGCATCCAAAGGAACCTGCGCAATACCGATAGAAAGCGTAATCATATCATTATCAACTACCAGTTCGCTTAACTCATTTCCGACTTCTGCAAAGACCATTTCACAATATTCACGAATTTCACCGTCCGTATAATCCCCTTTTAAAAACACTGCAAATTCATCACCGCCGATTCTTGCGGCAATATCTCTGGGTCCTACACTATTTTTTAAAATTCGTCCGATGCGTTCCAAAACCGCATCGCCCATAATATGACCAAGGGAATCATTTACCTGCTTAAAATTATCGATATCCATAATCATAAAAACAGCCTTCAGACCATTCTCATCCAGGTAACGTTCTACTTCATCTTCCAGATGTTTACGATTCCATAATCCGGTTAAAACATCTTTACGTGCACTGATGGATAAATTTTTACGCAAATCTTCAATCTGAAGAATTTTATCAATACGGCTGAGCATTACTTCAGGCTCAAAAGGTTTTAAAATAAAATCCATAGCACCCATTTTAAGACCTTTAATTTCACTCTCCCGTTGGTCATCCACCGTTAAAAATACCACGGGAATATTGGCTGTATTTGGATTTGCTTTGATTAATTCCAAAGTCTGATATCCATCCATCTCAGGCATTCTGACGTCCAAAAGAATCAAATCAGGCTTTGCTTTCTGCAAAAACTGAATTGCCTGTTGTCCGGACTTTGCCATAGATAATTTATAATGTTCCTGCAAAACTTCCGCAGCCAATTTTAAATTTGTAGTTACATCATCTACAATCAAAATATGTTTTGCTTTTTCCATCTACTCTCTCCAAAGTCAATTATAAGCCCAAAAACTGCTTTACCTGAGCCTTCATTTCTTCCTTCGTACATACCGTATCATGCAAAACTTCTGCCGTGCGGATTTCTTCAATCGCCTTAGGAATTGTTACATTAGCAATTTCAGATAAACGATCAATCAACTCAAAATCACTCTTATCTTCAATATTTCCTACAATCGCTTCCATAACGCTTCTTGTAAACTTAAAAGGACTGGCTGTTGATACAATTACCGTCGGAGTATCATCTGCTGTTTCTTTGCGGTATTTCTCGTATACGGTAGATGCAACTGCCGTATGTGTATCAATAACATAACCTGTCTTCTCATAAATGCGACGAATGGTTTCTGCCACTTGTGCTTCACTCGCAAAACCGCCTTCAAAATCTGCCAAACGGCTCTTCATATCCTCTGTAATGGTATATTTACCGGTTGTTGATAAACTCTGCATCAATTCACGGTTCTTATCCGCATCACTTCCTGCAATCAGATAAATCAATCTTTCAAGATTACTTGAAATCAAAATATCCATGGACGGAGAAGTTGTAAGGATAAAATCACGGTTTCTGTCATAACATCCTGTTTCAAAGAAATCAAACAATACTTTGTTTTCATTGGATGCACAGATTAATTTTGCCACAGGTACACCAATCTGCTTTGCATAGTATCCTGCCAAAATATTACCGAAGTTACCGGTAGGAACGGTTACATTCATAGGTTCTCCGGCCTTGATTCTGCCTTCTTTTACTAATTTGGCGTATGCATATACATAATAAACTACCTGAGGTACCAAACGTCCGATGTTAATGGAATTGGCAGATGAGAACACGAAACCTTCTTTCGCAAGTTCCTCAGCCATTTCCTTGTCTCCGAATATATTCTTTACACCCGTTTGTGCATCATCAAAGTTGCCGGTGATACCGATTACTTTCACGTTATCACCCTTCTGGGTAACCATCTGCTTCTCCTGAATGGCAGATACACCGTTCTTCGGATAAAATACAACAATTCTTGTTCCTTCCACACCTGCAAATCCGGCCAATGCCGCCTTGCCGGTATCACCTGAAGTTGCTGTCAAAATAACAATTTCCTGTTCTACGTTATTCTTCTTTGCCGCTGTTGTCATCAGATGAGGTAAAATAGACAATGCCATATCTTTAAAGGCTATGGTTGCTCCATGGAACAATTCCAGATAATATGCTTTATCTACTTCTGCCAAAGGTGCAATTTCCTCTGTGTCAAATTTCTCATCATAGGCTCTTTCAATACAGCCTCTCAACTCTTCCTCCGTAAAATCCGTAAGGAACAGTTTCATTACTTCATATGCCAAATCCTTATAATCCAGATTTGCACATTCTTCCAAACTGATTTCTAACTTAGGAAAAGTATCCGGCACAAAAAGACCTCCGTCTTTCGCAAGTCCCTGAATAATTGCTCCCGATGCACTAACACCTTCCTGTCCGCCTCTTGAGCTTCTGTATTGTACGTTCATAGTTCTCTATTCTCCGTTTCTTCGCAGTCTGTCAATGAACACACTACGACTAAATATCATTATAGTATTATGATTATACCACACCAAACTTTTATATGCAAACCATAAAACCTACAGAAAACGGATTTTAAATTACTTATAAAATTCATGTCCGCCATGAACAAACACTTGATCCAGACTCGAATCAAACCATTTTACGTTCTCCGGGTCTGCATATTTACGTGCCATAAAATAAAGCGCTCCCTCTGAATAATCTTCTCCCAGTAGCGCAGCATCTACCGCCTCAATCGTATCTTCATCGGGAACGGCTTTCTCATATTTGCCGTTTGCTATGGGTGAAAACTGAGCCACTCCGTCTTTTTGTTGAAATACAACCTCTTTTATGGTATCCGGAAAATGTTCATCTTCCAACCGGTTTAATATGACATTCGCCACTAAAATTTTACCCACGCGATCTTCTCCGCCGGCTTCTGCCTGTACAATTTTATATAAAATTTTTCTATCATCCTCACATAAAACAATACCCTCCCGCTCCACGGACTGCATTTGTAAATGCGGTTGATTCCCCGTAATGATTATATGATTGCATTCCATAGCGGACGTTTTTTCTGACAAGTTATTTAATATACAGTTTGCAACAACCTCATATTGTCCCAAATTTCCCTGAAATCCTTTTTTATCCGTACATATAAACGCAAGTCCCAATGTAATGCTTATCATAAGTAAAATTCCCGCATATTTTTTATACATATCGTGACCTTTCTGTTTCATTCAACACTTTCGTCTAACATTCTAAACGACGGGTTTGTACCTTCTAGGCACATATTTATCATTTTATGCAGGATATTTCCCAAAAATGACTATTCGCGAAAAGGTGACAAAATGTCTCATATTATACATTAAAATTTGTGAATGATATACGGTCTCGAAAAATAGTAAAGTTTATGATATGATATAAATATGAAAAATAATGACACCGGGGTATATACCGCCCGCAAAAAAGACAATTCCATATACTATCGCGCTTCCCTTACTTTTAAGGGCAAACATATCAGTTTGGGCAGTTTTGAAGATAAAGATGCAGCACACCGCTGCTATCTTTTGGCGCGTCAAATTCTGGAAAACCGAAATACAAATCCGGAAGACTATCCCGCAGATACCACCATGCCTTTTGATAAGTGGATTATCCTTCACAATTTAAGAGACAACGGCATCTATTTCCCGACGCCTATTTATTTGCGTCCCAGTTTCTTTTTATATTATTTGTCCAAGGACTGCGTGCTGAAATTTGACAAAGATGATTTGTTTTACTATTCCTCACATAAAATAATGGCCCGCGGAAATCATCTTTTTGTATCGGACTACGGAATGCAGGTGAATATTCTGAATCGTTACGGTATTATGAATTATGCAGTCCCCGGAAGAGATTATTATTTTATCAACAAAGATGAACATGACTTCCGTTATGCCAATATCAGTATTGTAAACCGTTATCGCGGTGTTACGGAGCAACCGGGACTTCAGAAAGCATCTTATATCACCCGCATCCACATTCGGGGCAATGTTAAAATCGGTACCTATTCTACAGAAACAGAAGCCGCCATTGCTTATAACAAAGCCATTGACATTCTTCGCAAAAACGGAAGCCGCAAACAATACACGCCGAATTTTGTAGAAGACGTTTCGCCAAAAGAATATGCGGAGATCTATTCCTCTTTGGAAGTAAATCCCCGCATTTATAAGTATTCGCTGTAAAATTGTATTTTACATTTTTGTTATGCTTTTGATTTATGTCAACCTATTTTATGGTGTAATCAATAAAACAAATATTCAAGGGAACCTCACCGGATATACCGTCCACGGTTCCTTTTTGTGTGTATTGCCACATATAAAAACGATACGGATAATCAGGCAAATCCTCCGTCTGCTCCAGTCTGACATCATATGCGGATAATGCTGCATAATTAATATCCGCAAATAACCATGCCTTGTCTCCCGAAAGCATTACATTATAACCCGCAAGTTCAATATCATCCAAAAACGCCTTGGTAATCTGGGTTTTATCTTCTTTGGTCAGCACATCAATTCTTGCCGTGTCATTTACAATATGCTCCATTTCAAAAATCACGGGATAACTGATATCATAATCCATTAGATATTGTAATACAAACGCTGCTTCTTCCTTGGCTTCATCTACGGTTATAGCCTGGGAACTAAAAGAAACTCCCACTTCAAGACCGGCATCCGTAGCCCTTTTGATATTATCCTGAAAATAATCATCCAGTGTAAGTTGTCCGGTACTATATCCTCTGGAACCTAACTTAAGAATCACAAAATCCACACCGTCTTTTTTAACCTTGTTAAAATCAATATAGCCTTGATATTTGGACACATCAATGCCAAGATAAGACTCCTTATTGCCTTCCACATAATAAGCCATTCTTCCGTTTCCAAGCACATAGCCGGTTTCTTCATACTCATTCTGCGGAAGATATTTACTGATGTTAAACCACTGCTCACTGCCGTCAGCAAAGGTAACCAAAGTCTTGGTTCCGCCCTCTGTCGGATCCTCTTCCGACGGTTCTTCGGAAACGATTTCGGAAACCAATTCACTCTTGTCCTCTTCCACCGGATAATCATCCCAAATATCCAAATCATTGGATACCAGCGTACTTCCGCTGATGACAGAACTTGCATCCTCTTCCGAAGGTTTTACCGTAACATTCCCACCGCTTGATTGACTGTGAAACAATGTATCTCTGTTTACAAACACTACTATTCCGAAAATCACCAAAAGAAATGCAGCCACACCAATCACTGCGCTCAACATAAAACTTGTTCCCTTTGATGAACTTTCTTCAAACTGATCGTCTAAACGCATTTTACTCTCCTATACAATAGCATAGAGTTTTATTCGTACTTTAAAATACCTACTACCATATTACATTTTTATCATAATATAATTCTGCATTTTTCTCAACCGCCAAATTCAAACAACGCGGAACCATTTTTTGCAGATTTATTTCTTTTTCACTTAAATTCGCTGTCTTTTCTTTTATTTTCATATTATGAAATTTAGATTCCGATTTATTTCTTTTTATTATATAATATAACTGTCTGTTAATTCCTTAGGAAAGGCAAATATATAATCTATGAACCGCAAACAACAATCTTATATTTATAAAATAAATATCATATTTTTCCTCCTGTGTCTGTGTGGATTTCACCTTTCCGGTTGCCGACCACAATCACAACCCGTTACATACACCGATTTTTATTTTGATACTGTAATCAGCCTAACCTTTTATAACAATGATGACAGTGTTCTGGTCGATGAATGTTTTAAACGGTGTGATGCCTATGAGAAGATGTTTAGCCGGACCATTGAAGGCAGTGATGTATGGCGCATCAATAACAGTAACGGTACCCCTGTACCGGTATCAGAAGAAACTTATGATTTAATTCAAGAAGCATTATTTTATTGTGAATTGACAGAAGGTAAAATTGACATTACCGTGGCACCTTTAATGGATTTTTGGGATTTTTCCAATAAAACCGATGGCAGTAAGCCACCATCTTCCGAGGAAATCAGTGCACTGCTTGCACATGTGGACTATCGGATGATTGAACTTGGCGAAAATAATACCGTCACCTTAAAAGACCCGGAAGCAGCCATCGATTTAGGCTTTATTGCCAAAGGTTATATCGCCGACCGATTAAAAGAATATCTGGTCTCCCAAGGAGTTACCTCCGCCCTGATTAATTTAGGCGGAAATGTCTGCGTCCTTGGTAATAAACCTGACGGAAGTTCATACACCATCGGCATCCAGAAGCCTTTTGCTCCAGCAGGTACAACGATAGACACAGTACAGATTACGGATTCTTCCGTGGTCACTTCAGGTACCTATGAACGAAGTTTTGAATATGAGGGAATCACTTATCATCATATTTTAGACGCCACAACCGGTTATCCCGCAGACAACACTTTAACCGGTGTCACCATTGTCTGCCCATCTTCTGTCCGGGCAGATGCCTTAAGTACTACCTGTTTTGTTCTGGGCGAAGAACAGGCATTAAAGTATATTAATACAGTGGAATATACAGAATGCATTTTAATCAACCGGGAGGATGAGATTATCTACTCATCCACACCTTAAAAGAACAATAACACCAATTCGTCTTTGTATATCAGATAATACAAAATGAATTGGTGTTATATTTATTTCTCTATAATACTCTTTTTCGGACACTTATCGGCGCAAACACCGCAACTTACACATTTCTCATAATCAATGGTTGCAAGAAAATTATCTACCGAAACCGCTCCGGTCTCACAATTCTTTTTACACAATCCGCAACCGATACAGCCGATATTACAATCCCTCATAACTGCTGGTCCTTTTGCCGTTGACGCACAGGCCACAAGATACTTTGCGTCAAAGGGTACCATTTCAATAATCTTTCTTGGACAAATTGCCACACATTTGCCACAGGCCCTGCATTTGTCTTTCTCAACCACAGCAACCCCGTCTACAACATGAATGGCATCAAACGGACAGGCTCTCTCACAACTGCCAAATCCCTGACAGCCATAATTACAACTTTTGGGTCCCTGGTTCGGTACAAATTGAAGCATACCGCAATCCTGCAAACCGGTATAATTATAATCCAAATATGTATGTTCACAACTCCCCTGACATTTTACAAAGGCAACCATTCTTTTCACAGAACCTGCCTCTACTCCCATAATTGCAGCAATTTCTTTTGCCACAATCTCTCCGCCAACAGGACAGGAATTGACCGCAGCCTCACCTTTTATAATCGCAGTCGCAAGGCCTCCACATCCCGGATAACCGCAACCGCCACAATTATTTCCGGGCAATACTTCTAAAATTTTTTCTTCTCTTTCATCATTTTTCACCCGAAAAGCAACGGAAGCCACACCCAAAAAAATGCCGATAAACAATCCGACGGCAGCCACTACTGCCACAGCCGTTATAATACCGATATAATTCATACTCCCCCTCCTTGCTTAAATAAGACCTGCAAAACCACAGAATGCAATTGCCATCAATCCAGCTGTTACAAGCACAATAGGCATTCCCTGAAAAGGCTTGGGAATATCGTTAAACTCAATTTTTTCGCGTATGCCCGCCAAAATAATAATTGCAATGGCAAAACCTACGCTGGTTGCAAAACCGTTTACCACACTTGTCACAAGGTCATATTGCAAATTCACATTAGTAATTGCCACACCAAGCACTGCACAATTGGTGGTAATCAAAGGCAGAAACACGCCCAAAGCCTTATAGAGACTTTTTAAATATTTCTTTAAAAACAATTCCACAAACTGCACCAGTGCAGCAATAACTAAGATAAAAACAATCGTTTTTAAGAAAGTTATATTCAGCGGTTCCAATACAAACTCATATAAAAGTCCCGCCACCAAAGACGCCAACGTAATAACAAAAATCACGGCGCCGCCCATTCCGGCAGCAGTCTTCACTCGCTTTGATACACCAAGAAAAGGACACAAACCTAGGAACTGACTCAAAACCACATTTGAAATCAAAGAAGAACCAAGGGCTATCACAATTAACTGAACAATATAATCACTCATCCGCTTCGTCCTCCTCATTTTCGCCAAGTAACTCTTCCAGTTCCACAATATCAATTTCCTGTGTTACTTCCAGAAGCGTTTTTTTGCGTTTCTTTTCTTTCGATGTATCTTCTTTTACAGTTTCTATACTGCGCTCTTCCGTTTCTCTTATTTCCGGCACTTCAACAGCATTCTCTTCTGCTTCTTTTGTTTCAGTGAGTTCTACTGTACGCTCTACCGTTTCCTTTATTTCCGAAACCGCAACTGTACTTTCTTCCGTTTTCTCCGCTTTCTTTTCTTCCGGAGTTTTTTCTACGCTTTCTTTGTTCTTCGCTTCCAAAACTTCATCTGCAGATTCCGACTGAACCGTCACCTGTTTTACAGTCTCGTTTTTCGCCAGTTTCGCGGATTCCGCTTTTATTGTCCGCTTATTGCAATCACTTTCTTTGCACGTCATACAATCGCTGTTACAACCGGACTGAATTTTACTCACATCTTTTCCTGCTCTTTGCCCTTTTATCTTGAATGCATTCTGTATTGCAGTCAAAACAGCCAGAATAAAAAATGCTCCCGGTGCCATAATCATAATTCCCACAGGACCGAAACTTGAAATTTCATCGGTTAAAACACGATTCCAGAACTGTACGGTTTCAGAAGTACTTTCAGGATCCAGCCACTGATTTACCAGTCCAATCAATAATTCAGGTAATGGTGTTCCGTAAATATCCGAACCGGAAAATCCAAAAACGGTTCCGGCACCAATAAATTCTCGTACCAGTCCTATTAAAGTAAGCGCAAGCGTAAAGCCCAATCCCATACCGATACCGTCAAATAAGGAAGGCATCATTTTATTCTTAGATGCATAACTTTCCGCACGACCAAGAATGATACAATTTACCACAATCAAACTGATGTAAATTCCCAGAGATTCATGCAATACAGGCACATACGCATGCAACAATAATTCCACCAAGGTTACAAAAGTTGCAATAATCACTATGTATGCAGGTATACGCACCTTATCCGGAATTATTTTTCGCATACCGGAAATTATAAAATTGCTTAATGCCAACACCACCATGGTAGAAAGCCCCATACCCAGTCCGTTTATTGCAGACGTGGTAACCGCCAGTGTCGGGCACATACCCAGCATCAACACAAAAGTAGGGTTTTCTTTTATCATTCCGTTATACAAACGTTCCAAACACTGTTTCATAACGCTTCCCCTCCTTCCTGCAGAATGCAATAACACTCATAAGCAGCATTAACGCCTTCTGTAATAGCATCCGACGTAATGGTTGCACCGGAAATGGCATCAATTTCATCCATAGAAATCGCACCGGTTTTTACCACAGTAAACTTCATTGCTTCCACATCACGAAACTGAGGTAGCAAAACGCTTTCTGCATTCATCCCTAATCCCGGTGTTTCTGCAATCTGAAGTAAGGACACACCTTTTAGCCTGCCCTCCTTTGTAATGCCTGCATAAAATGATACGTCACCGTTATAACCTTCTTTCGTAGTTACACCGATTACGTAACCGTAAAAATCATCTTCCGATACCAGTTCACCCAAACCGGCACCGGTACTATCCTCCATATCATCCGTATCATCGGACGGTGACACCTGCTGATATGCGCGATACACCTCGTCAATTACAATATTCTCGCCTATGTTTCCGGTGAGTTTATCATTTATGGCTAAAATCTCTTCTTCTGCCATATCTACAAAAAGCAACGAAACTACTTCTTTTGGTTCACCGCTTTCATCTGTTTCGTAAAAAACCTCACTACAGGCTAAGGCTTTCTTTTCTGCCTCATATCGTGCAATGGGTTCTTTGGTTAATTCATTTACAAATCCAAGTAACGCTCCCGCCACCAAGGTAATGACAAACAGAATCAACGTATCTTTGATCATATATTTCATACGCGTTCTCCTCCTTTGCCAAAGGCTTTGGGCATAGTAATCTTCTCAATCAACGGCACCAAAAGATTTCCGATAATGATTGCATAAGAAACACCTTCCGCACCGGGCCCGAACAAACGGAAAATACCCGTAAGAACCCCCAACAAAATACCAAATAAGTATTGTCCCTTTTGCGTAATGGGGCGTGTTGCATAGTCAGTCGCCATAAAAAAGGCTCCTAACATCAAACCACCGCCGGCCAAATGAGCAGATATAAAAGAAAGGTCAAATCCGCGTCCTCCAAACAGCGAAAGAAATGCTATAAAACTCAACAAATACATCGCCGGTATTTTTAAGTCTATAACACCTCGTGCAATCAAAAAGCAAGCACCTAAAAGAATGGCAATCATAGAGGTTTCTCCGATGGTACCTCCCGTTCTCCCGATTACCATATCAATGATATTCACGCTTCCGCCTGCCTTCATAGTTGCCAGAGGCGTTGCTCCTGTATAAGCATCACATTGAAAATCCGTCATATATCTTGCAAACGATATCATAAGAAAACATCGTGCTCCCAATGCCGGATTCATGAAATTCTGCCCAAGACCGCCGAATAACATTTTAACCACAACGATAGCAAATACAGATCCGGTCACTGCCATCCACAAAGGAAAATGCGGCGGTAAATTCAATGCCAGTAAAAGACCTGTCACCACAGCGCTCATATCTTTTATGGTAGAAGGTTTCTTACAAATTTTACAAAATATATGTTCCGATAAAACTGCCGCAAACACCGTAACTACAATTAAAACTGCGGCATACCAGCCAAAATTCCAAACACCCCAAAACGAGGCCGGCATCAGGGCAATTACCACGGATAGCATAATATTATCCGTACTGTCCTTATCCCGGATATGGGGATTTGAGGAAACTTCCATTTTATCTTTCATACCGGTCCTCCTACTTTTTCTTTCTCTCTGCAAGAATCATACGTCTCATAGACTTAATCGACTGTGTTAAATGTCGTTTTGCAGGGCAAATATAACTGCAACAACCACATTCGCAACACTCCATACCGTTTAATGCCTGAAAGGCTTCTTTCTCTCCACGGTCGGACAAAACAGCCAAACGACTGGGTACCACACGCCCGGGGCATACCTCCACACAGCGTCCGCAATTGATACATGCCGTCTGCTTTGCCGAAGATACTTCATCATCACCTAAACATAACAATGCCGAAGATGTTTTAGTCACGGGAACATTCACATCAAACAATGCAAACCCCATCATAGGACCACCGGAAACGATCTTCTCCGGCTCTTTACTAAAGCCTCCCGCCTCTTCAATCAATTCTCTGTAAGAAGTTCCGATACGTACCATAAAATTCTGCGGATTCCGGATACAATCTCCTGTCACTGTAACAATACGATGCATAACGGGCTTGCCTTCTTTTACCGCATGATACACGGATACCACAGTATCCACGTTATTTACAATGCATCCTGCATCTGCCGGCAACATAGAAGAATTGATTGCCCTGCCGGTAACAGCATAAAGCAAATGACGTTCCGAACCCTGTGGGTATTTGGTATGTAAAGCAACCACCGAAATGCGTTCGTCTTCCTTGGTCAGTTGTTTTAACTTTTTGATGCAATCTTTTTTATTGTCTTCCACCGCTAAAATTCCGCGCGCTTTGTCAAACAAACGCAGAATAATACGCAGACCTTCCACTAATTTCTCAGGCTCTTCCATCATTCTGCGGTAATCACTGGTTAAATACGGCTCGCACTCCGCGCAATTAATTACCACAAAGTCAATGTCTTCCGGCTTCTTCGGTGCAAGTTTTACATGCGTCGGAAATCCTGCGCCGCCCATGCCTACCACACCGGCTTCCTGAATAAGTTTCAAAATATCTTCTTTTAAAAGTAGTTCTACCGGCTTCGGTGGCTGAAAAATAACCTCTTTATATTCACCATCATTCTCTACCACAATGGACTGCACACCATCCCCTGTCACAACACGGCGCGGCTCAATGGCTTTGACCGTACCTGAAACCGTGGCATAAATATGCGCAGACACAAATCCGTCCGCCTCAGCAATTCTTTGCCCCACCAAAACATAATCTCCTTTGTTTACAATGGGTTTTGCAGGGGCACCAATATGCTGCGATAATGGATACACCATATCGCCTTTGGGTAAATATTCTTTTATAGGCTTATCCTTGGAAAGATCTTTGCCGTCATAAGGATGAATTCCTCCGGTAAAGGTAAATTTTACCATAAACGTCCTCCTGAATTCACTTCTGTTTTTACATCATTTTTATATATATAAATGTACTATATTTTTACAAAAAATACTACTTTATTTTGGGATTTCGTGGTATAATAGACGTGATATTATTTTATAAAAGATGAAGCACACAATTTACGCCTCAAACCTTTTATAGAATCAAAAACAATTGTATTGTAAGGGTGATAAAATATGAAAACGATTGTAAAAGACCTTGGAAGCAAAAAACCGAATTATCCCATCGAAAAACTTGCAAAACCGGAGGAAATTCTTTTCCTTGATATTGAAACCACAGGTTTTACCGCACAGAATTCAAATCTCTATTTAATTGGCTGTGCTTATTATAAAGAAAACGAATGGCACACGATTCAATGGTTGGCTGAAAACTACGATGAAGAAACGGTAGTATTGCAGGCCTTTTTGGAATTCTGCTTGGGATATACCTTCTTAATTCATTTTAACGGCAACCGCTTTGACATCCCTTATTTGCAGCAGAAATGCAATATGTACAATATTCCTTTTATGTTTGATGTATATCAGGGTGTTGATCTTTATAAGCGTATCAAACCTTACAAAAGTTTCTTGAAATTGAACGATTTAAAACAGAAAACATTAGAACAGTTTCTGGGTCTTGAAAGAGAAGACAAATTCTCCGGTGGTGAATTAATCAATTACTATCATGATTATGTATGTTCTCACAGCGAAGAACTGATGAATGCTATTCTCCTTCACAACCAGGAAGACGTGGAAGGAATGCTTGATTTAACTGCTATTCTTGCATTCTCCGATTTATTTAATTTACCCTTACGCGTAATGAAAGTGCAGGCAAATTATTATAATGATTACGAGAATAAGAAACGTCAGGAATTAGTACTCAATTTACGCTTTATGACTCCCATACCGGTTCCCGTATCCTATGCAGCAATGGGCTGTTATTTTACAGGAAATGAATTAAACGGTATCATCAAAGTGCCTCTTTATGAAGAAGAAATGAAGTACTTCTACTCTAATTACAGAGATTACTATTATCTTCCTGAAGAAGACATTGCAATCCATAAATCGGTAGCTACTTTCGTTGATAAAGATCATAGAGAGCAGGCAACCGCCGCAAACTGCTACACCAGAAAGCAGGCTTCTTACCTTCCTCAATGGGAAATGTTATTTACACCTTTCTATAAGAGGGGATATCGTGAACGAGACATATTCTTTGAGTTGACCGACGAATTTAAAACAAGCAGAGCATCTTTTAACCAATATGCAGAACATATTTTACAGACTATGTTAATGTCTGATTTTGTATAAAACATTTTGAAACATAATGAAACCCCAAGCAATTCGCTTGGGGTTTTAATTTTAATTTTGCGGCTTGATAAAAAAGAACGATGCTTTTCTCTCATACCCAACTTCTTTATAATTCATCATTTGCTCCGTACTACCCAAAAACAGCATACCTCCGGGCGCCAATGACTTAAAATACTTGCGGAATATATCTTCTTTTGCTTCCTCTGTAAAATAGATAAGTACATTTCTGCACACAATTAAATTTACATTGGTAGGATACGGGTCTCTTAAAAGATTATGTTCTTTAAACTCAACCCTTGACTTAATCTCATCCGAAATCCGGTAAGAAGACCCTACTTTCGTAAAATATTTTGCCTTTAAATCTGCAGGTACTCCTATTAAACTTTTCTCGGCGTATATACCATTTTTTGCAGCAGCCAACACCTGTTTATCAATATCCGTTGCCAAAATTTTAATTTTGGACAAAGGAATATGTCTGGATAATGCCATAACCAAAGAATACGGCTCATCTCCCGTAGAACATGCAGCACTCCAAATTGTCAACTGTTCTCCAAACGTGTCAATCAACTGCGGAAACACATCTTTATCAAGAATCTGCCACTGATCCGGATTACGATAAAACTCTGAAAC
>JAZNLG010000218.1:0-18555 GCA_045578965.1 Lachnospiraceae bacterium
CCCGACAAACCTGTAACTACTAAACCTGCTGAAACACGTATGGGTTCCGGTAAGGGAACACTTGAATACTGGGTAGCAGTTGTTAAGCCGGGTCGTGTAATGTTCGAAATCTCCGGCGTAAACGAAGAAGTTGCTAGAGAAGCTTTACGTCTTGCAACACACAAGCTTCCTTGTAAGTGTAAGATCGTTTCTAAAGCAGACTTGGAAGGCGGTGTATCAAATGAAAACTAATAAGTATGTAGAAGATTTAAAAGCAAAATCCCCTGCAGAATTAGCTCAGGCTTTAGTTGATGCTAAGAAAGAACTTTTCAATTTGAGATTCCAGAATGCTACAAATCAGTTGGACAATACTTCCAGAATTAAGGAAGTAAGAAAGAATATCGCAAGAATTCAGACCGTTATAACTGAAAAAGCTAAGGAACAGCAGGCCTAAGAATTTGGCCGGATAATTGAGAAAGGAGAACAGCTGTGGAAAGAAATTTAAGAAAAGTGCGTACCGGTAAGGTAGTCAGCAATAAAATGGATAAAACAATCGTTGTTGCAGTTGAGAACCACGTAAAGCATCCTCTTTACGGCAAGATCGTTAAGAAGACTTACAAGTTAAAAGCTCATGACGAAAAGAATGAGTGCAACATCGGTGATACCGTAAAAGTTGTCGAAACAAGACCTTTATCAAAAGATAAGAGATGGAGACTTGTTGAGATTATTGAAAGAGTAAAATAAGTTTTTTAAAAGACTTATTCTCAAGAATTTGGAAGGAGAAAATAGCATGGTTCAGCAAGAAAGCAGATTGAAAGTTGCTGACAATACCGGTGCAAAAGAATTACTTTGCATCCGTGTTGTAGGCGGCTCAACAAGAAGATATGCAAATATTGGTGATGTTATCATTGCTTCTGTTAAAGATGCAACACCCGGCGGTGTTGTCAAAAAAGGCGATGTAGTAAAGGCCGTAGTGGTACGTACTGTTAAGGGTGCTCGCCGTAAAGACGGTTCTTACATTAAGTTTGATGAAAATGCTGCAGTTATCATTAAAGATGACAAGACCCCGAGAGGAACACGTATTTTCGGGCCCGTAGCAAGAGAGCTTCGTGAGAAACAGTATATGAAGATCGTTTCTCTGGCTCCCGAAGTATTATAAGGAGGTGCCGAGATATGTCTATGATGAAGATTAAGAAGGGCGATAACGTTAAGGTAATCGCCGGAGCTTCTAATGGTAAAGAAGGAAAAGTTATTTCTGTTGATCCTAAGAAGGGTAAAGTTTTAGTAGAAGGCGTTAACGTTGTTAGCAAGCATTCTAAGCCTTCAGCAGCTAACCCCAATGGTGGAATTATTCAGAAAGAAGCGCCTATTGATATTTCAAACGTAATGCTTGTTCACAAAGGAAAAGCTACAAGAGTAGGTTTCAAGGTTGAGGACGGTAAAAAAGTACGTGTTGCAAAGGCAACAGGCGAAGTGATTGATTAATTCTAAGGAAGGAGGTCTAAAACGTTGAGTAGACTTAAAGATTTATATAAGAATGAAATCGTTGACGCTATGACAAAGAAGTTTGGCTACAAGAACGTTATGGAAGTTCCCAAACTTGATAAGATTGTTATCAACATGGGCGTTGGCGAAGCAAAAGATAATGCAAAAGCACTCGAATCAGCAGTAAGAGATATGGAAATTATCGCAGGCCAGAAGGCTGTTCTTACAAAGGCTAAGAATTCAGTTGCTAACTTCAAAATCCGTGAAGGCATGAACATTGGTTGTAAGGTAACCCTTCGTGGTGACAAGATGTACGAATTCTTAGATCGTCTTGTAAACCTTGCATTGCCTCGTGTACGTGACTTTAGAGGTGTTAACCCTAATGCATTCGATGGCAGAGGTAACTATGCACTTGGTATCAAGGAACAGCTTATCTTCCCTGAAATCGAATATGATAAGGTAGATAAAGTAAGAGGTATGGACGTTATCTTCGTTACAACAGCTAACACTGACGAAGAAGCACGCGAGTTATTAAGACTTTTCAACATGCCGTTTGCAAAATAAACAGTTGTCGTAAATTAAAGGAGGTATAAATTCATGGCTAAAACAGCAATGAAGATTAAGCAGCAGCGTACAAAGAAATTCGCTGTAAGAGAATACAATCGTTGCAGAATCTGTGGTCGTCCTCATGCATATTTAAGAAAATACGGTATCTGTCGTATTTGCTTTAGAGAATTGGCATACAAAGGTCAGATTCCCGGAGTTAAGAAATCAAGCTGGTAAGATCACGAGATAAATTTATAAGGAGGCAAAATCAATGACAATGAGCGATCCTATTGCAGATATGCTTACAAGAATTCGTAATGCAAACGCTGCAAAACATGATACAGTAGATGTGTCTTCTTCTAAAATGAAACTTGCTATCGCAAAGATTCTTTTGGATGAAGGTTATATTAAAGCCTACGATATTATTGAAGACGGTAATTTTAAGACAATTCGCATTACTTTAAAGTATGGTGTGGATAAGAACGATAAGATTATCACAGGTATTAAGAGAATCTCTAAGCCCGGTCTTCGTGTATACGCTGGCAAAGATGAGTTACCTAAGGTACTCGGCGGACTTGGTGTAGCAATTATTTCTACAAACCAGGGTGTTATCACAGATAAGGAAGCTAGAAAATTAAACGTTGGTGGTGAAGTTTTAGCCTTCGTATGGTAATAAAACCTACGAAGCGGACTCACTTAGTATAATAAGGAGGTACGGGCATGTCACGTATAGGAAGAATGCCAATCGCGATTCCTGCAGGCGTTACTGTAGAAGTTGCAGAAAATAATAAAGTGACTGTAAAAGGTCCCAAGGGTACTCTTGAAAGAGTTTTACCCGCAGAGATGGAAATTAAAGTTGAAGGCGCTGAAATCGTAGTTTCAAGACCTAACGACTTAAAGAAAATGAAATCTTTACACGGTCTTACAAGAACTTTGATCAACAACATGGTAGTTGGTGTTACAACAGGTTACGAAAAGAAACTTGAAGTAAACGGTGTTGGTTACAAGGTATCTAAGGCCGGCAAGAAACTTACATTAAGTTTAGGATTTTCTCATCCTGTAGAAATGGAAGATCCTGAAGGTATCGAAACAACAGTTGATAATAATATCATCGTTGTTAAGGGTATTGACAAAGAAAAAGTTGGCCAATTCGCACCAGAAACCAGAGATAAGAGAAGACCTGAACCTTATAAGGGCAAGGGTATCAAGTATGCTGATGAAGTTATCAGACGTAAAGTTGGTAAGACTGGTAAGAAATAGGTAAGGAGAGTGTAAACATGGTTAGTAAGGAATCAAGATCAAAAATTCGTGTACAGAAACACAGAAGAATGCGTAACCGTTTCAGCGGCACTGCTGAAAGACCTCGTTTGGCTGTGTTCAGAAGTAATAATCATATGTATGCTCAAATTATCGACGATACAGTTGGTAACACTTTAGTAGCTGCATCTACATTAGATAAGGATGTAAAAGCAGAACTTGAGAAGACCAACAACGTTGAAGCAGCAGCATATTTAGGAAAAGTAATTGCAAAGAAAGCATTGGATAAAGGCATTACCACAGTAGTCTTTGATAGAGGCGGCTTTATATATCAGGGTAAAATTGCAGCTTTAGCTGATGCAGCCAGAGAAGCTGGCTTAGAATTCTAGGAAAGGGAGGACAAGAACACATGGGACGCACATTAATCGATCCTACACAGTTAGGTGAATTAAAAGAAAAAGTTGTAACAATTAAGCGTGTAACAAAGGTTGTTAAAGGTGGTCGTAACTTCCGTTTCACAGCTTTGGTAGTAGTGGGAGACGGCAACGGACATGTAGGTGCCGGTCTTGGTAAGGCTACTGAAATTCCCGAAGCAATCCGTAAGGGAAAAGAAGATGCTATGAAGAGAATGGTAAGCGTAGCAATGGATGATAACAAGAGTATCACACATGACTTCATCGGTAAGTTCGGTTCTGCTTCAGTTCTTTTAAAGAGAGCTCCTGAAGGTACCGGTATCATCGCTGGTGGTCCTGCACGTATCGTTTGTGAACTTGCAGGTATCAACAACATCCGTACCAAATCATTAGGCTCTAACAATAAGCAGAATGTTGTTCTTGCAACCATCGAAGGATTAAGTAAATTAAAGAGTCCTGAAGATGTAGCAAGAAATCGCGGTAAGTCAGTAGATGAAATCTTGGCTTAAGACATTTCTTTTAGAATGGAAAGGAGTCTGAAATGGCAGATAAGATGTTAAAAATCACATTGGTTAAATCTACAATCGGTGCAGTTCCTAAGCACAAAAAGACTGTAGAAGCAATGGGATTAACAAAGTTAAATAAAACTGTTCTTTTACCTGACAATGCAGCAACAAAAGGACAGATTCAGCAGGTAGGTTACTTGTTAAAAGTTGAGGAAGCATAAGAATACAAGAAGGAGGTGTCACAATGGAATTATCTAATTTAAGACCCGCAGATGGCTCAAAACATAGTGATAATTTTAGAAGAGGTCGTGGACACGGTTCAGGAAACGGTAAGACCGCTGGTAAGGGACACAAGGGACAGAAAGCTCGTTCCGGAGCACCCAGACCCGGTTTCGAAGGTGGACAGATGCCTTTATACAGACGTATTCCTAAGAGAGGTTTCACTAACAGAAACACTAAGGAAATCGTTGGAATTAATGTTTGCGCTCTTGAAAGTTTCGATAATGGCAGTGTTGTAACTGTAGACGCTCTCATCGAAAAGGGTATTGTTAAGAACCCCAGAGATGGAGTTAAGATTTTAGGAAACGGTGAACTTACCAAGAAGCTTACTGTTCAGGTAAATGCGTTCAGTGAAGCAGCAAAGGCAAAGATTGAAGCCGTAGGTGGAACTGTTGAGGTGATTTAGTGTTTAAAACATTCATCAATGCTTTTAAAATCAAAGAAGTCAGAAACAAACTGTTGTTTACCTTTTTGATGTTATTAATCATCCGTTTCGGATGTCAGATATCGGCTCCTGGTGTAGACCAGGAGTTCGTACAATCTGCCTGGGCATCATTGTTTAGTTTGGGTGGCGCAGAAGGTTATATCAATGCCTTCACCGGTGGTTCATTAATGCAGATGTCAATTTTTGCATTGAACATTACACCGTATATTACTTCATCCATTATTATGCAGTTGATGACAATTGCAATTCCTAAATTAGAGGAAATGCAAAAAGAAGGTGAAGACGGACGTAAAAAAATCGCAGCGATTTCACGTTATGTGACAGTAGGTCTTGCGATTGTGGAATCCGCAATGATGGCAATCGGTTTCGGTAGCCAGGGATTGTTGGAAAACTACAATGTGTTGAATGTAATTGCTGTAATCGCAGCTATGACAGCAGGTAGTACGTTCTTAATGTGGATTGGTGAGCGTATTAATGAAAGAGGTGTTGGTAACGGTATCTCAATCATTTTGGCAATCAACATTATTTCATCTTTCCCTCAGGATGCAATGACTCTCTACGGAAAGTTTATTAAGGGTAAAACAGTAGCTCTTGCAGTGCTGGCTGCAGTAATTATTCTTGCAATTATTATTGCAATGATTGTTCTGGTTATTTATTTAAGCAACGGTACTCGTAAGATTCCCGTTCAGTATGCAAAGAAAGTACAGGGACACAATCGTATGATGGGAGGCAACTCCAGTGTGATTCCGGTTCGTGTGAACACTGCAGGTGTTATTCCGGTTATCTTTGCATCTTCTATCCTGACCTTCCCGATCATTATTTCAAACATGTTGAAATTTGACGGTACAGGCTGGTGGGGTGAGTGCCTTAAGTATTTGAATTCCAATTTCTGGTTTAACATTGATTTGAATTCGAGTTTTCAGGCTAATTTGGGCCAGTTAAAATATACAATCGGTTTGGTACTTTATGTTGTGATGGTAGTATTTTTTGCTTATTTCTATACATCAATTACCTTTAATCCGGTTGAGATGGCAAACAACATGAAAAAGCAGGGTGGTTTCGTTCCGGGTATTCGTCCGGGTAAGCCGACCAGCGAGTATCTGAATAAAGTATTGAATCATATTATCTTTATTGGTGCAATCGGACTGATTATCGTGGCAGTGTTACCTTACATCTTTAATGGTGTATTCGGTGCACAGGTATCTTTCGGCGGAACAAGTATTATTATCGTAGTAAGTGTTATTGTAGAAACCGTAAAACAGATTGAGTCACAGATGCTGGTTCGTAACTACAAAGGATTTTTGAACGACTAATAAAGCAAGGATTGGGGCACACCGCTTTTAGCGGCGTGTCTTATCCTGTTGATATGAGGAAAGGACCCCAATCATGAAAATTATTATGTTAGGTGCTCCCGGTGCAGGAAAAGGTACACAGGCAAAAATGATTGCTGATAAGTACGATATTCCGCATATTTCTACCGGTGATATTTTCAGAGCTAACATCAAGAACGGTACCGCTCTTGGAATGGAAGCAAAGAGTTATATGGACCAGGGTAAACTGGTTCCCGATGAATTGACAGTTAAAATTCTGTTAGACAGAGTGGCGAAGGATGATTGCAAAAACGGTTACGTTTTGGATGGTTTCCCTCGTACCATTCCTCAGGCAGAAGTGCTTGATAAGGCATTAACAGAGTTAAATGATAAGATTGATTTTGCAATCAATGTTGATGTTCCCGATGAGAACATTATCAGACGTATGTCAGGAAGACGCGCATGCTTAAATTGCGGCGCTACATACCACATTGCACATGTACCTCCCAAGACAGAGGGTATCTGTGACAGATGTGGAAATGAATTGATTCTCCGTGATGACGATAAGGAAGAAACCGTAAAGAATCGCCTTGTTGTATATCATGAGCAGACACAGCCGTTGATTGACTTCTACACTGCAAAAGGTGTATTGGAAGATGTAGACGGAACACAGGATATGCAGGTGGTATTTGATAATATTATTGCATGTCTTGAGAAATAATTTGAAATACTCGCTTATATGATTTGTAAAAGAATTCTTTTGTACTTTTTATAAGAAGAGTGAGTATATTAAAAAGTGTATATCCCACCGCAAGGTGCGAAAACTTTGCGGTGGATTTTATACTGTAACCGAGGGTTACGGAGATAAGTCGGAAAACAGCATTTTTGTAAAAATGTTTATATATAAGATAAAAAGAGAACATAAAGAAAGGCAGGGTATCATATGGCTGTATCAATTAAGTCGGCAAGAGAAATCGAGTTAATGAGAGAAGCGGGAAGACTTCTTGCACTGGTGCACGAGGAACTGGGCAAAGCACTTCGCCCGGGAATGAGTACGCTTGAGGTTGATATTCTTGCAGAGCGATTGATTCGCAGTTATGACTGTATTCCTAACTTTCTTCATTATAACGGTTATCCTGCGTCTGTATGTGTTTCCGTGAATGAGGAAGTCATTCATGGTATTCCTTCCAAGAAGCATATTATACAGGATGGTAATATTGTTAGTTTGGACTGTGGCTTGATTTACAAAGGCTACCATTCCGATGCGGCAAGAACACATTTGGTGGGCAACGTAGCACCGGAAGTGCAGAAACTGGTGGAAGAAACAAGAAATTGTTTTTATGAAGGCATTAAAATGGCCAAGGCGGGAAATCATCTGCACGATATTTCCAATGCCATTGATGCATATATCAGTCAGTTCGGCTATGGTATTGTCAGAGAATTTGTAGGACACGGAATCGGAACGAAATTGCATGAAGATCCGCAGATTCCCAATTATGCACAGGAAAGAAGAGGTATGAAACTTCGTCCGGGTATGACACTTGCCATTGAACCTATGATTAACTTGGGAAGAGCAGATGTAGAAGTTCTGGATGACGATTGGACGGTTGTTGCAGCGGACGGACTTCCTTCTGCGCATTACGAGAATACCATTCTGATTACGGAAGGTGAGCCTGAAATTTTAACCATATTAAAATAATGTGGCAGATACGGAGGCAGAAATGAACGGTAGATTTGCAGTTTCTACGGCTGGACATGATGCCGGAGAAGTATATATTATAGTAGGAACCAAGGACGGTGCGGTGCTTCTTGCAAATGGAATTGAAAAAACCGTTGCAAAGCCGAAAAGAAAGAATCGGAAGCATATTTCCGTATTAGAGACACAAGCAGATATGAAAATAAAAGAACGAATTGCACAAGGGCGCGGAGATGAAGAGATTCGTCAGGCAATTCGCCACTATCTAAAAGATAAATAATTCTTTGATGTTTCATCAGAGATGAATATAAAAGTAACAACAAACATTCAAATCAAATGAACGGAGCGTGTATATGTCAAAAGCTGATGTAATCGAAATTGAAGGAACTGTAGTTGAGAAGTTGCCCAATACCATGTTTAAGGTTCAGTTGGAAAACGGACATGAAGTGTTGGCACATATCAGTGGTAAGTTAAGACAGAATTTCATTCGTATCTTACCCGGTGACAAAGTAACTTTGGAATTGTCACCTTATGATTTGTCAAAAGGACGTATCATTTGGAGAGATAAATAAGGGAACTAATTTTTAAGTGAGTGGGCGAACGTGGACGGTGACACGGATTGGACTAAAAAGGGACAAAAAAGTCCCGAAAAGAAAGTTCAAAAAAGGGCTTGCGTACTTGAAAATATAATGTTATAATGTTAAACGGTCATTTTTGAAAGGAGGGTTTAACGTGAAAGTTAGATCATCAGTAAAACCTATTTGCGAAAAATGCAAAGTAATTAAGCGTAAGGGAAGAATCATGATCATCTGTGAAAATCCCAAGCACAAACAGAGACAAGGATAATTCGTTCTTGTCTGTTTGCACGTTACAAGGGTGTAACGAAACGGATGCTATTTCCGTGTAGTCGGGCTTAAGGTTTTGTCCGATTATGAATTAGTGCGGCTGGCAGCGTGATTTTCCGTCAAAAATTTGCGCTGAACAAAGATAAATGTGAGGGAGTCGTATGACTTGCCGGGCATTTACTTTTTGATACCGAGAAGTAAGTTCTTAAGTATCGGAAAAATCGGATTTCTATCCGGTCGGGTTATTTTTATAACCCCAATCAATTAGTAACTGTAAATCGTGTGGGCGCAAAGCGCCACACCAAGAAATGGAGGAATTTTAACATGGCTCGTATTGCTGGTGTTGACTTACCCAGAGACAAGAGAATCGAAATCGGTTTGACTTATATCTACGGTATCGGTAGAGTAAGTTCAAACAACATCTTAGCAGAAGCTAAGGTAGACCCTAACACTCGTGTTAGAGATTTAACAGACGACGAAGTAAAGAGACTCGGTGAAGTAATCGCTGAAAGTTACCTTGTAGAAGGTGATCTTAAGAGAGAAATCGCTCTTAACATCAAGAGACTTCAGGAAATCGGATGCTATCGTGGTATCCGTCATCGTAAGGGACTTCCTGTACGTGGTCAGAAAACAAAGACCAATGCAAGAACACGTAAGGGTCCGAAGAGAACTGTTGCTGGAAAGAAGAAATAAGTAACAATGTAACAAACTGTGTTCTTTTTATGCAAAGAACACAAGTATCTATATTTGAGAAAGTAGGTTAGTTTTTATGGCAAAAGCAAACACAAGTAAAAAAGTCGCTAAAAAGCGTGTCAAGAAAAACGTTGAACATGGACAGGCACACATTCAGTCATCTTTCAACAATACTATCGTTACTTTAACAGATAGCGAAGGTAATGCTTTAAGTTGGGCAAGTGCCGGTGGTCTTGGATTTAGAGGTTCAAAGAAATCTACTCCGTATGCAGCTCAGATGGCAGCTGAAACCGCTACTAAGGCAGCTCTTATTCACGGTTTGAAGACGGTAGATGTAATGGTTAAGGGACCCGGTTCAGGACGTGAAGCAGCTATTCGTGCGTTACAGGCATGTGGTCTTGAAGTAACAAGCATCAACGATGTTACTCCTGTACCTCACAACGGATGCCGTCCGCCTAAGCGTAGAAGAGTGTAGTCGAATTAGTAGCTGATATGATTGATACAGGACTGTCCTGTAGAATTTTTAGGAGGTAAACAGAAATGGCAGTAAATAGAGTGCCCGTTCTTAAGAGATGTAGAACTCTCGGTCTTGAACCGATGGTTTTAGGATATGATAAGAAATCCAACAGAAAATCTGCTAGAGAAGGCAAGAAGATGAGTGAATACGGTCTTCAGCTCAGAGAAAAGCAGAAAGCTAAATTTATCTACGGTGTATTAGAGAAACCTTTCCGTAACTACTACAAGAAGGCTGACCGTATGAAGGGTATGACCGGTGAAAACCTTATGATCCTTCTTGAAAGCCGTCTTGACAACGTAGTGTTCAGAGCAGGTTTTGCACGTACAAGAAGAGAAGCAAGACAGATCGTTGACCACAAGACTATCACAGTAAACGGCAAGATCTTGAACATCCCTTCTTATCTTGTTAAAGCAGGTGACGTAATCGAAATCAGAGAAAAGTCACGCAGCAACCAGAGAACAAAGGATGTATTTGAAGTAACAGCAGGCAGACTTACTCCTGACTGGATTGATGTTGACAGAGATGCTTTCAAGGTAGTTGTAAAAGAACTTCCTACCAGAGAAGCAATTGATGTTCCTGTTAACGAAATGCTTATCGTCGAATTGTATTCTAAATAAAAATTAGCAAAACATTATCATTTATAAGGAGGGACCTACAATGTTAGCATTTGATTTTGATAGCCCTAATATCGAGGTGGCTGAAATTTCAGAGGACAAAAAATACGGCAGATTCGTAGTAGAACCTTTGGAAAGAGGCTACGGTATTACATTAGGAAATTCATTAAGACGTATCATGTTAGCTTCCTTACCCGGCGCAGCAGTGAGCCAGGTTAAGATTGAAGGTGTTTTGCACGAGTTCAGTTCCATTCCCGGTGTAAAAGAGGATGTGACTGAAATCATTATGAATATCAAGAATTTGGCAATCAGAGATACCAGCGATTCGGATGCTCCGAAGAAGGCTTATATCGACTATGAGGGCGAAGGTGTTGTAACAGCAGCAGATATTCATGTAGATTCTGATATCGAAATCGTGAATCCCGACCAGGTAATCGCAACTTTAAGCGGTGGAAAGAGTACAAAGCTTCACATTGATTTTATCATTACAAGAGGCAGAGGCTACATCAGTTCAGATAAGAACAAAAACGATGAACTTCCTATCGGAAACATCGCAGTTGATTCTATCTACACACCGGTAGAGCGTGTAAACCTTACTGTTGAGAATACACGTGTTGGTCAGATGACTGACTATGATAAGCTTACATTAGATGTATATACCAACGGCACATTGGCTCCGGATGAGGCAGTCAGCCTTGCGGCTAAGGTTTTGAGTGAACACTTAAAACTTTTCATCAACCTCTCTGAGAACGCTAAGAATGCTGAAGTTATGATCGAAAAAGAAGACGATCAGAAGGAAAAAGTGCTTGAAATGAGCATCGATGAATTAGAACTTTCTGTTCGTTCTTACAACTGCTTGAAGAGAGCAGGTATCAACACTGTTGAAGAATTAACAAACAAGACTCCGGAAGATATGATGAAGGTTCGTAACTTAGGACGTAAGTCACTCGACGAAGTTTTGGCTAAGTTAAAAGAATTAGGTCTTCAGTTGAATCCCAGCGAGGACTAAAAGGAAGACTTGCGGTAAGTCCAAAGAGCACGCATAAGAACCCATAAATGGATGCTAGGCGTAGGTAAATAAGACCAAAAGGCGTTACCTTACGTTCCACGAAAAATGAAGGGAGATTTATTAAAATGGCAGCATACAGAAAATTAGGAAGAACTTCAAGCCAGAGAAAGGCATTACTTAGAAACCAGGTAACAAATCTTTTATACCATGGCAAAATCGTGACAACTGAAGCTAAGGCAAAAGAAATTCGTAAAATTGCTGAAGGTATGATTGCACTTGCAGTAAAAGAAAAAGACAACTTTGAAATGGTAAAGGTTACCGCTAAAGTTGCTCGTAAAGACAAAGACGGCAAGAGAGTAAAAGAAGTTGTTGATGGTAAGAAAGTTACCGTATATGATGAAGTAGAAAAGGAAATCAAGAAAGATTTACCTTCAAGACTTCATGCAAGACGTCAGATGTTAAAAGTTTTAACACCGATCGTTGAAGTTCCCACAGCAGCAGCCGGCAAGAAGCGTAACACAAAGAACGTAGATATGGTTGCTAAGCTTTTTGATGATATCGCTCCTAAGTATACAGAGCGTAACGGTGGTTACACAAGAATCATCAAGGTTGGTCCTCGTAAGGGTGACGCAGCTATGATGGTTGTAATCGAACTTGTTTAATTTGAATTAATGTAATTACAAAGATGAGTTGGTGATATTAACCAACTCATCTTTTCTTTTTTGTAGCAAATTGACTATATTTTACATTTGACTAAATAAAATACTTTTTATTATTGTAAAAATAAGTTATACTCTTAAAGTAGGGTTTTGTCGTGGTGCGGCGATTTGGGCAAGCGAACATACCCTGCGTATAGCAAAAAGGGAAATTGAGGAGGATATTTTACAATGACTTTAGAAGAATTAATCCGTTATGCCAAAGAGAATAAGTGTTCCGATATTCATATTACCGTAGGTACCGCTTTGGCAATTCGTCGTTTTGGACAGTTACAGATTTTGGAGCCCGCTCCTTCAGCAGAAGAGTCCAGAGATATGATTTTCTCTATTTTGGATCAGGAGCAGGTACATAAAGCATCTGCAGGCGAGGACCTTGATGTTGGTTGTATGCTTCGTGACGGTACCAGAATCCGTGCTAACGTATATCATCAGAGAAATAACCTTGCTGCAAGTATTCGTCTTTTGGATGACAGAATTCCCGGTTTTGAGCAGTTGGGCCTTCCTCCCATCGTAAAGAACTTTGCGGAACTTCCCAATGGTCTTGTTTTGGTAACAGGTCCTACCGGTAGTGGTAAAACAACTACATTGGCTTCTATGATTGATTATATCAACAAGAATACATCTAAGCATATTATGACAATCGAGGATCCGATCGAATATATTTATCCTCATAACAAGGCTATGATTCATCAGCGTGAAGTTGGCAGAGACGTTGATACTTTTGCAACTGCTCTCCGTTCAGCACTTCGTGAAGACCCCGATATCATCCTTGTAGGTGAAATGCGTGACTTCGAAACAATTCAGGCTGCAATTACTGCTGCTGAAACAGGTCACTTGGTATTCTCTACCTTACATACAACCAGTGCGGCTCAGACTGTAGAACGTATCGTAGATGCTTGTCCTATTGATGGTCGTGAGCAGGTTCGTGCACAGTTTGCGAACGTAATCCGCGGTATCCTTACTCAGCAGTTGATTCCCAAGGCTGACGGAACCGGTCGTGTGGTTGCAACCGAAGTATTGAGTGCAAACTATGCAATCTCTAACTTGATTCGTGAAAATAAATCAGTACAGATTACAAGTTCTATTCAGTCCGGTATGCGTGAAGGTATGCATACAATGAACAACGATTTGGTTCGTCTTGTTCGTGAAATGCAGATTACAAAGGAAGATGCTATGAGAGTATCTACTGTTCCTTCCGAATTGGAAAAAATGTTATACTAAAAGTTGCTTTCAAGGGCTCTGCTTATGCAGGGCCTTTTGATTTGTGGGCTGTGTGAATATTTTTCCAACAGAACCCACTTTCGTTCGTCGAAAACGTAACAGACACTAAACTCGTGCTACACGATGTTTGCACTCGTTAAGTGCTGACGTTTTCAAACGGTTCTTTATGGAATAAATATTCACACAGCCCTTCATAATTTTAAAATAGAGAGTATATAACATAAAGGGAGTATATGGGCAAGAAGACCTATGTATAAACCTTGACGATAAATATTATTCAAGTGTAAAATAAAGCAGATTAAAGTAATGTGTTAAGGTGAAATATGGAAGCAACAAATAAAACAGAATCAAAAGTAAAAAGTCCGAAATCCAAAGGTCTCTCCGCAAGTTGTATCAAAACCATAGCATTAGTTTGTATGTTCATTGATCATTTTGCGGCAAGCATTGTGATGCGCCTTATGTATCTGCCCAATCACCCCATTATGCAGCAGTTGGCAAAGTGGACCACAGGAGCAGACGCAACGGACATGAATGATATGATGAGCGGTTTTTCGCAGCAGATGTGGATTTCTACCCTGTATGAGTGGATGCGAAGAATCGGCCGCGTCAGTTTTCCAATCTATTGTTTTTTTATTGTGGAAGGATTTTATAAAACGAGAAATCGTAAAAAGTATGCCCGCAGACTGGCGGCCTGTGCTCTTTTGTCGGAGATTCCTTTTGACCTGGCAATTTACGGAAAAGCATTTTATCTGTGGCATCAGAATGTGTTTTTCACATTGCTGATTGGATTGTTTGCGATTTGGGCAATGGATGCGTTGCTTCATATGCAGGGGACGAAAAAATGGGGTAAAATACTGACGGCTTTTTGTGCAGGTTTCGGCTTTGCATTATTGGCAGAACTTCTGTTTACGGATTATGGCAGTTTTGGCGTATTTACTATGATTGTTATGTATGTGGTACGCTATTTTGCGGAGAAGAGGATTAAGTTCTGGCCCCCGGTGGTTTTATTTGCAGGGATTATTGTTTTGTCAATATTTAGTTATTTGGAAATATGGGCTATTTTTGCCCTGCCCATTATGTTCTTTTATCGAGGTAAAAAAGGGTGGAACGCCAAATGGTTCTTTTACCTGTTTTATCCGGCGCATCTGTTTGTACTGGCGCTGCTTATGTGGTGTCTGGGTGTTATGAATTGGACGTTTTTTTAACTGCATAACAGGAAATATGATAAAAACGCATTGGAACCTAAGAAGTATTTGTGGCCGGGAAGCATTGACTTGTTTTTATTGCAGGAATCAGTTAGAATGTAGGCTGTGTTGTATGAAGGAGATTTTATGTCGTTAATTAAAACCAAAAATCTTACATTTGAATATATACGCCGGGATGACGAGGGCAATGTGGAAGGCATCACCAAGGCGGTGGATGACGTAAACCTTGATATTAAGCAGGGAGATTTTATTACGATTCTCGGTCATAACGGTTCCGGAAAGTCGACGCTGGCAAAGCACTTGAATGCGATTCTTTATCCGACGGAAGGTACGGTTTGGGTAGATGGTAAGGATACCAATGATGATGAGTATCTGTGGGATATCCGTCAGGCTGCGGGAATGGTGTTCCAGAATCCCGACAACCAGATTATTGGCCAGGTTGTGGAAGAAGATGTGGGGTTTGGTCCCGAGAATATGGGTGTTGAAACCAAAGAAATCTGGGAACGTGTGGAAGAGAGTTTGAAGGCAGTTGGAATGTATGAATACCGCAAGCATTCACCCAATAAATTATCCGGCGGGCAGAAGCAGAGAGTGTCTATCGCAGGGGTTATTGCCATGCATCCGAAGTGTATTATTTTGGATGAGCCTACCGCAATGTTAGACCCGAAAGGGCGTAAGGAAGTCATCCGTGCGGTGCGGGCGTTAAACGATGTGGAGAAAGTGACGGTAATTTTGATTACCCATTATATGGAGGAAGCAATTTACTCTGATCGAATTTTTGTGATGGATAAGGGACGTATCGTAATGCAGGGTACCCCGAAGCAGGTCTTTTCACAGGTAGATGCCTTAAAAGAACTGCGACTTGACGTACCTCAGGCAACACTGCTTGCATATGAGTTAAAGCAGGCGGGCGTGAAATTGGAAGACGGTATTTTATCCAAGGAAGGATTGGTAGAGGCCTTATGCCGATTATAGTGCATGAACTGTCCCACGAGTATGGGGCGGATACAAAACTGAATATGCTGGCTTTGGATGATATCAACCTTGCAATTCCGGACGGGCAGTTTGTGGGCCTTATCGGTCATACAGGCTCAGGAAAAACTACCTTGATTCAGCATCTGGATGCTCTCCTGGAACCAAAGAGCGGAACGGTGTATTTGGATGGTGAGGATATTTTTGAAAAGGATTATGACCGCCGTAAATTGCGTGGGGCCATGGGGCTGGTATTCCAGTATCCCGAGCATCAGTTGTTTGAAACCACGGTTTTTGCAGATGTATGTTTCGGACCGAAGAATTTAGGGCTGGATAAAAAAGAAGTGGAACTGCGCGCTTATGAGGCATTAAAACTGGTAGGTCTGGAAGACGAAGTCTTTTATCAGTCGCCCTTTGATTTATCCGGCGGACAAAAGCGCCGCGTAGCCATTGCCGGTGTGCTTGCCATGGAACCGAAGGTTCTGATTCTGGATGAACCTACGGCAGGGCTAGACCCGAAGGGGAGGGATGAAATTCTTGACTGTATCAGTGAACTTCATCGTAAAAAAGGAATGACGGTTATTCTGGTTTCCCACAGCATGGAAGATGTGGCAAAATACGTGGAGCGTATCATTGTGATGAACCGCGGCAAAGTATTTCTGGACGGAAGTCCCAAGGAAGTATTTGCCCATTATAAAGAACTGGAAGAGATAGGCCTCGCAGCACCGGAAGTGACGTATATTATGAATGAACTGGCTGCAAATGGGTTGCCCGTGAACACGGAGGCAACCACCCTTGAAGAAGCCAAAGATGAGATTCTCAGAGTGTTGAAAACACGAGGGAGAATATAGATTAATTGAACGAGAAAGTAAAGGAAACGAATGCTTAAAGATATTACGTTGGGACAGTACTATCAGGAAGATTCCGTGATACACCGTTTGGACCCGAGAGTCAAACTGGTGGGCACCGTTCTTTTTATGATATCGCTGTTTTTGTTTAACAATTTCATAGGGTATGGTCTTGCGGCATTGTTTCTTTTTAGTGCGATAAAAATGTCCAAGGTACCTTTTAAGTTTATGGTAAAAGGTATGAAGGCGATTTTTCTGTTGCTGCTGATTACAGTGTTTTATAATCTGTTTCTCACCAAGGGAGATATTATCTGGCAGTGGGGAGTTTTCAAACTGACCTGGCAGGGTATCGAGACTGCGGTGTATATGATGATTCGTCTGACACTGCTGATTATCGGGTCGTCGCTGATGACTCTGACTACGACGCCTAACCAATTGACAGACGGTATTGAGAGTCTCCTTGGCCCGCTGAAAATTTTTAGGGTGCCGGTGCATGAGGTGGCTATGATGATGTCCATCGCTTTGCGTTTTATTCCGATTCTTATGGAGGAAACGGATAAAATTATGAAAGCACAGATTGCCCGAGGTGCGCAATTTGAAAGTAAGAATCTGTTCAAAAAAGTGAAAGCCCTGGTACCGCTTTTGGTGCCGCTCCTGATTTCTGCATTCCGAAGAGCGAATGATTTGGCACTTGCCATGGAGGCAAGATGCTATCGCGGCGGGGAAGGCAGAACCAAGATGAAGCCTTTAAAATATCGTAAAAGAGATGCGGTGGCCTACGTTGTGCTGCTTTTGTATATGGCGGCGCTGATTGCGGTAGGAATTTGGACGGAAGGATCATTGCTTAAAGTATTGGGACTGGTGGCGTAGAATGAGACGAATTATGCTGACCGTCGCTTATGACGGCACGGATTTTCATGGGTGGCAGGTACAACCCGGTGTGAGGACCGTGGAAGGAGAATTGAATAAATGCATATCAGACCTTTTAAAACGTGAGGTACAGGTGATTGGTGCAAGCCGTACCGATGCGGGAGTGCATTCAATGGGGAATCTTGCGGTCTTTGATACAGACAGTAATATTCCGGCAGAGAAGTTTGCTTACGCTTTGAATTGTAAGTTGCCTGCGGATGTCAAAGTGCAGCGTTCCGTGGAAGTGGCAGAGGATTTTCATCCCAGAAAATGCACCAGTGTAAAAACCTATGAGTATCGCATTGATTGCGGTGAGTTTCCCATGCCAATCAACAGTCGCTATGCGTATTACACCTATCATACGCCGGATGTGGCGCTGATGCGTGAGGCTGCAAAATATATTGTGGGTGAGCACGATTTTAAAAGTTTCTGCAGCGTACACACGCAGGCAGAAAGTACGGTGCGAACCGTATATTCCGTGGAAGTGGAACAAAACGGGCGTGAAATCGTCATAAGGGTGGCAGGAAGCGGTTTTCTCTACAATATGGTGCGAATTATAGCCGGAACCCTTTTGGACGCCGGAATGGGCAAATATGAGCCTTCCAAGGTGGAGTGGATGATTGCGCAGTGCGACAGAACCGTAGCCGGTCCTACGTTGCCGCCGGAAGGGTTAAGATTGTGTGGAATTGAGATAAAAGAATAAGGCAAAATCCATATAAAAAACGACGTCTTTTGCGGGCGTCTTTTTTTATATTTTGCATGCTGTAAAAAAGTAAGAAAAACCCATAAAAATGGGGGAAATATATTGACATTCTTTTATGTGGAGGGGTACAATCGTAGTAGTAAAATTATACAAAAGGGAGGACGTTAAATGAAACGACTAATGATGTTGGTAGCAATGATGGCATTTGTATTATTGTTGCCGATGAACGTTGAGGCAGCCAGTGACTTAACCATTAACGATAAGTACGGATATACAACCGAGTTGACAGAAAATATGACTGTTAATAATCTGTATGTGTACACCGATCTGGATTTGAATGGTTACAAACTGGAAGTACTCGGTAATGTAATTGCTGAGGATTATGTT
>JAZNLG010000219.1:0-2577 GCA_045578965.1 Lachnospiraceae bacterium
CTTGCTGCAAGAGGTTCCCTTATTTATATGGTGAACCATTCTATTTTAAAATTGGTGTTGTTCATGGCAGCGGGCGTTGTCTATATGAATACCCATAAGTTGAATTTGAACGAAATCCGAGGATTCGGCCGCAAGAAACCGCTTTTGAATGTGGCGTTTTTGCTTGGCGTACTTGGTATTTCAGGTATTCCTTTCTTTAACGGTTATGTAGGTAAAACTTTGATTCATGAGGGTATGCTTGAGGTTTCCTCCATTCCTGCTTTTGTGGAAATGTTGTATCTTTTGGCCGGTGGCTGTACTTTGGCTTATATGCTAAAATTATATGTTTGTATTTTTGTCGAAAAGAATAATGATGAAGAAAAGCAGGCCACCTACGATGCGAAGAAGAAATATATGAATTTTGGCAGTGTGTTTGCTTTGCTTGGAAGCGCAGCGGTAATTCCCGTAATCGGTATGATTCCCAATACAACCGCAGATTTCATTATGGATTTTGGACAGAATATTTTTAATGTAGGATTATTGAATCATGAGGTACATTATTTTGTGTTCCACAATATGAAAGGATCTTTGATTTCCATTGCAATCGGTGTTATTCTTTATTACGCGCTGGTGCGTGTGTGTCTGATGAGTAAAAATGCTGAAGGCAAGGAAGAATATGCCGACCTTTGGCCGAAATGGCTTGATTTGGAGAACCTGGTCTACAGACCGATTTTTATACGTTTTATTCCTTTTCTATGTGGTGTGGTTTGTCGTGTATTAGACAGCCTTGTAGACTTCTTCGTGGTTGGACTTCGTAAGACCGTATACAGTGACAGTGCCTTACCTCACGAATTGCCGGAGGGTAATCCGGTGACTCACGTGGCAGCAGTGGTTGTGGAAAAGATCGTTTGGCTTTTGAATAAAACCATTTGTCGCAAGAAGCCTATTCGTAAGTCCTTTGAGCATCTTTTTGCGGTGCGCTGGGAAGAGCAGGCAGAAAACAATCAGATTATCGGAAGAAGTTTGTCTTATGGTTTGATTCTCTTCTGTATGGGTCTGGTGCTTACCATTGCATATTTGATGTGGGTAATTTTAAAGTAAGATAAAATTTTTTCGTAAGAAAGAATGAATTAAATATGTATACAGTAGTAGAATAAATTAAAAGAATAGTGATAATACACCCCCTTTTTGCCAGAGTCTAAATTATATTTCAGCAAAAAGGGGTTTTTTGTAGCCTTTTAAGCATTTGAATTGTATATTAAGTGAAAGGACGGTGATAAAATGCACCCAAATTCGCGAATAGAACAGGTGACAGAGACAATTAAAAGAAATTCAGATAGTGTATACCGCCTTGCCTTTTCCATGGTCAAAACGGTTCAGGATGCAGAGGATATAAGACAGGAAGTTTTTATACGATATATTCGTAAAAAACCCGCATTTGAGAGCCCGGAACACGAGAGAGCGTGGTTTATCCGAGTTACGACCAACCTTTGCAAGAATCTGTGGAAGTCGGCTTGGCGTCAGAAAACGGTAAGTATGGACGCGACTTTCGGGCAGGAGAATGAGCGCAGGGAGAGACCGATTGAAACACGAATTAGCGGAAGTGTAAAGGATATTTCTGACGATACGGCAGAGATTCTTACGCAGATGACCCTTACGGATGAGGAAGAACGGGTCGTAGAAACCGTAAAGCGTTTACCTATAAAATATCGGGTTGTGATACACCTTTTTTACTATGAGGAAATGAGTGTGGAGGAGATTGCCGTCGCACTGAAGCTTCAGCCTTCCAACGTCCGGGCCAGACTTACCAGAGCACGAAAGATGTTGAAAAATTGGTTAAAGGAGGATGTGTAATGTTTCAGAATATATATAAAAATGCTTATGATAAAATCGGTGCTGGGGCCGCAGTAATCAGTGATGTAATGATACAGGACTGGGTTGAGAAAGGATTGTTAGCAGATAAGAAAGACGATAATTTTGCTCAAAGTGCGGAAATGGGTAAATTAAGTTGCAAAAAAAGGAGAAACAGAAGGGCAGTAGGCATGTTCCCGGGCTTGGTGGCAGCAGTTTGCCTTGTGGTTTGCCTTGGATTTTTCTTGGGACTGCCGGTGGCAGCGGAGAATATTCCGGGATTCTATGCAGTGTTAGAACGAAATGCGCCGGGCTTGCTTAATTATATGATTCCTGTACAACAAACGGACAGCAGTGAAGGAATTGTACTAAATCTGGAGGCGGCTCAAATTAATGGAAATACCGCAGAAATACTGGTTTCTTTTACGGATGACGGAACCGGGGACTATATTCACGGTGAGGTGGATATGTATGACAGCTATCATCTGAAAAGTTATAGCGGAGAGAGTAATGTAGGCGGATGTTATTTTATGGAGTATGATGAGACGCAGGATAAAGCATATTTTCAGATTGATTTGACCAGTACCGAAGGGACTTTTGATACGGAACGTATGGAATTTAACGTATATCAACTTCTGACAGATTGCCAAAGTTTTACGGAAGAGATTCCGCTAGAGAATATGGATACGTCTTATGATTTGAAAGCAGTGAGTCTAAACGGCCGCAGCGGAATGGGCCAGGAAAATC
>JAZNLG010000220.1:0-2187 GCA_045578965.1 Lachnospiraceae bacterium
ATTTGAATTTTATCGCGCTCAAGGAAAAAGGAAGCGACTGCGAAGCAGGCATTTACTTTTTCTGGCGCGATACCGACAAAATCAGAAGTGCGAAGCACGGCAGACGCGAAGCGGCTGGATTTTGGAGGTGTAACTAAGAGGAAACTTGAAGTTTCTTAAGAGATTGAAAAACTACTTGACATATAAAAAAACTGGTTCTATAATTCAAAATAATTTAATATATTATATAAACCGTTGAAGCGGAGATAACGGCAATGATGCCTTTACAGAGAGCCTGTGGCGCTGAGAATCAGGTGAGAAACAAGTTGTCAAATGGACCGCTGAGGGCGCAGCCAAAAGTGTATATACGCACCTAGTATTCTGCGACGTTTGGGCATACGTCAGTTGCCGGGGATATGTTGGTATCCTGCTAAGTGTACAGCAACATAGCTGTAAATCAAGGTGGCACCGCGGAGCGTGTATCTTTTAATTAAGTATCGTATTCGTCCTTGACAGATTTTATTCTTCTGTCAAGGACGTTTTTTATGCTTCATTGACAGAAGAATGATTATATTATCAGGAGGTGTGAAGCATGGTGCTAAAATTGTGGTGGCGCTTATGCGCCGGAAAATATGAATAGGACAGATAGGAAACAGTTAATGAAACAATAATCAAAATTGGAGGATAATACTATGATGTATAATAATACTGAATTTGACACTTACTTTAAAAATTACCCGGATGCTAATGGGTATTTTGGAAAATATGGCGGCTCTTATATACCACCGGAATTACAAACCGCTATGAATGAAATCAGTGAAGCATATCAGACGATATGTAAGTCGAGAAAATTTATTAGTGAACTGCGTCGTATCCGTAAGGAGTTTCAGGGCAGACCTACACCGATTTCGCATCTGGCAAGGTTATCTGATAAGATTGGAACGGGAGTCCAACTTTATGTAAAGCGAGAGGATTTAAATCATACGGGCGCACATAAGTTGAATCATTGTATGGGAGAAGTTCTTCTTGCAAAGTATATGGGAAAGAAAAAGGTTATCGCAGAGACCGGAGCCGGTCAGCATGGTGTTGCACTTGCAACAGCCGCAGCCTATTTTGGATTGGAGTGCGACATCTATATGGGAGCTGTGGATATAAAAAAACAAGCACCTAATGTTGCGAGAATGAAAATACTTGGTGCCAGAGTTATAGAAGTGACAGATGGATTACAAACACTCAAAGAAGCTGTTGATGCAGCGTTTATGGCATACTGTAAAGAATATAAGGATGCGATTTATTGTATTGGTTCTGTTGTGGGGCCACATCCGTTTCCTATGATGGTTAGGGATTTTCAGAGTGTGGTAGGAATTGAGGCAAGAGAACAATTCGTAGAAATGACAGGGGAATTGCCGGATGCGGTTGTTGCCTGCGTGGGTGGTGGTTCTAATGCTATGGGATTGTTTTCCGGATTCTTAAATGATCCGGTTGATATATATGGTGTTGAGCCACTCGGAAGAGGTACTGCTCTTGGTGAACATGCAGCCAGTCTTACCTATGGAGAAGAAGGTATCATGCATGGTTTTAATAGTATTATGCTAAAGGATGAAAAGGGAGATCCTGCTCCGGTGTATTCCGTTGCAAGTGGTCTTGATTATCCGTCATCCGGACCGGAACACGCTTTTTTACATGACCTTGGCAGAGTTAAATATGATGTGGTAAGTGATGATGAAACGATAGATGCATTTTTTGAACTTTCACGAATGGAAGGCATTATTCCGGCAATCGAAAGTTCTCATGCAGTTGCTTATGGCGTGAAGTTGGCTAAGCAAATGGGTAAAGGCACTATTCTTATTAATCTTTCAGGTAGAGGAGATAAGGATATGGATTATATTATTAAGAAGTATGGAATAAAGTAAATTTCAGTTTAACGGCGCGATAAATTCCAATTTCATTAAGAAATGTAAGAAGCATATATTAGCTGATTTCCTCGTAGGATTTCTTGGCTAAATGCCTAGACAATTTCACATGTCAAGTCTAGCCTTGCCATGATTTATATAGACTTCACCGAGAAAGGAGGTATCTTATCCCCGAGATAGCTACCCCTTTGTACGAGTGCAGCACAGGCATCTTTAAATAGTAAGTAGGACGATTGTTAGACTAACGATTACTGAAACTTAAGTAAAATACGGATTCTCCTCCTCAAATCATAAC
>JAZNLG010000221.1:0-18709 GCA_045578965.1 Lachnospiraceae bacterium
AGAGAGTACAACCTATCGCCTTGCAAAGCATGATCGCAAGAGATGGCCGGACATCAAGACAGCAGGTAAGCAGGGGGATGTACCTTACTACACCAACTCTTCACACTTGCCTGTAGATTATACAACAGATATTTTTGATGCTTTGGATATTCAGGACGAATTGCAGACTCTTTATACTTCAGGCACAGTATTCCATGCATTCTTGGGTGAGAAACTTCCTGACTGGAAAGCAGCTGCGAAACTGGTAAGAACCATTGCTGAGAATTACAAGTTGCCTTATTATACAATGTCACCCACTTATTCAATCTGTAAGAATCACGGATATCTTGCAGGCGAGCAGACAAACTGTCCTGAGTGTGGTGCTAAGACTGAAATCTATAGCCGTATTACAGGTTACTACAGACCGGTTCAGAACTGGAATGACGGTAAGTTACAGGAATACAAGAACCGTACCGAATATGATATCGAGAACTCTACATTAAAAGTTCCTGTGCAGCAGGCGGTGAATTTGACAAGTTACGAAAAAGACAATGATATTACATTGGAGCCTGTCAGCGAAGTGAAGTATCTTTTTACGACCAAGACCTGTCCGAACTGTAAGATTGCGAAGGAATATCTTCAGAACGAAGCGTATGTAGTGTTGGATGCTGCAGAGAATCCTGAGTTGGTACAGAAGTACGGTATTATGACTGCACCTACGCTGGTTGTGGTAAGGGGAACGGAAGTAAAGAAATACGTGAATGCATCTAATATCAAGAGATATGTGGATGAGAAGGCAGCGGTTTCTGTTTAAACTGCTTGAAAGCAAAAATAAAACGTGTTAGGATAAAAAAGCAGACGAATACAGTTCGCTTTATAAAAAACAAAAAGCGTCAAACGTTGCGGTTTGGCGCTTTTTTTAAGAATAAGAAAGGATATCCATTATGATTCAGAAATTAACGGACAAAATTCAAAAAACCAATGCGCCCATCGTAGTAGGACTTGACCCTATGATGAAATTCATTCCCGAAAGCATCAAGAAGAATGCATTTGCAGAATATGGCGAGACTTTGGCAGGTGCAGCAGAAGCAATCTGGCAGTACAACAAGGGATTGATTGATGCAATTTATGATTTGGTTCCTGCAGTGAAGCCTCAGATTGCAATGTATGAGCAGTTTGGCGTGGAAGGTTTGATTGCTTATAAGAAGACTTTGGATTACTGTAAAGAAAAAGACCTTGTGATTATCGGTGATATTAAAAGAGGCGATATCGGTTCTACATCAAGTGCATATGCAACCGGTCATTTGGGTAAAATCACCATTGGTGGCAATACCTATGCACCTTTTGATGAAGATTTTGCTACCGTAAATCCTTATCTGGGTTCTGACGGTGTGAAGCCTTTTATCGATGTTTGTAAGGAAGAAAAGAAGGGTATTTTTATCCTTGTTAAAACATCTAACCCCAGTAGCGGTGAGTTTCAGGATCGTCTCATCGATGGCAAGCCTTTGTATGAGTGGGTTGGTCAGAAGGTAGACGAATGGGGCGCTGATTGTATGGGAAGCAACGGTTACAGTTATGTTGGTGCTGTTGTTGGTGCAACTTATCCCGAAATGGGTAAAATCTTAAGAGACATTATGCCCAAGTCATATATTTTAGTACCCGGGTACGGTGCACAGGGAGGTAAGGGTGCCGATTTGGTACACTTCTTCAACAAGGATGGCCTTGGTGCAATCGTTAACTCTTCAAGAGGTATTATTGCAGCTTATCAGAATGAAAGGTATGCTTCTTATGGTGAAATCGGTTATGCGGATGCGGCACGTCAGGCTGTGATTGATATGAGAGAAGATATTGCAGGCGCATTGCAGGGAAAATAAGAATAATATGTATGATCAAAATCAACATATTGAATGAAAGAAGTTTAGCAACTATTTCATAAAGAAAATATTTGAAATGCAATTACAACTATGATATGATATTTTTACTATCGAGGTATGATATTTCTGTAATATTATACCTCGGTATAGATAACCTATATTTTTTTGACCTTGATCGTAATGGAGGGGTTTACGATGAATATTACAGAATACAAGGTCGGAGCAGGGGAATTCCAGATATATTATGGCAAAGCTACGATAAAAGATGGTTTTTATGGCATCGTAAATGCGGATGAGCGTTTTTATCATCTGGTTGGTAAAAAAAGTGGTTTTTCCGTAGCGGATCTTCTGCATCCGGATGACGTGGATACTTTTTTGGAAGCGCTTACATACATTGAAGAAAAGCCGCAGTGTATGTTTGTGCGTTTCCTTACCGATATGGATACTTATCGGTGTGTGTATATGAAGATTGCTTATGAAGGCAAGATAATTCAGGGTGTCCGTTATTTTGAAATGGAAATTTCGGATATCATGGCTATTACGGATCGTTACAAAGTTGTAACGGAACAGATTGAGAAGTATCGTCGTTTTATGTCTTTGCATGACGGTGTTTTTATGGAATATAGTTATGAGAGCGATGATTTACAGTTTTACGAATATTTTAACGGACAAAGCCGGAGAATTTATTACCGTAATTTGACGGAGGCCAAATCTGACTTGATATCAAATGATAATTTGACGGATGAGCAGAAAGAGGAATTTTTCATTCTTGCGGAGATGATTCAGAAGAAAATATCCAGTTTTAAAGTATCATTGGATGCGCAGGTTTTGGCTGACTATATGAAGGATGTTCGTTTTGAGTGTCACTGTGCATTGCTGTATAAGGATGACGTTCATTACAAAATGATTGGTTTGTGTGATCATATCGGGAAATTAAAGCCGGAACAACCTTATTATATGTCTGAATATGCCATTGATACCGGTACCGGACTGTTAAATAAAAAAGCAATTCAGGAGTATGCCTTGGAGCATATTCTTGCCGGAAAGAAAACGGGATATTTTATCTTGTTGGATGTGGATGATTTTAAATCGGTAAATGATCGCTTTGGTCATATGTTTGGTGATGAAGTGTTGTCCAAATGTGCGGAAATTTTCAGAAGTGTTACCAGAACCCGAGGTATGGTAGGACGTTTTGGCGGCGATGAATTTATGTTCATATTGGATAATGTGCCCAAAGAAGAGGATTTACGAAGAATATTGAAGGTAATTGAGAAACATGCCAAATGGGCATTTTCCGAAAAGGAAGGTTTCAAAATATCTTTTTCTATCGGTATTTCTAAATTCCCGGATGACGGAACAACATACGAGGAACTGTTAAAGAAAGCAGATAAGTGCCTGTATATAGCCAAAGACAAAGGAAAAGACAGGTATATTATATACAGGAAGCAGTTACATGATAATGTGCAAACTGCCAATGATGCACAGCGAAATATCGGGTTAAAGTCAGCCGTCAGTGATGCGGAGAAGTATACTTTGATTACCGAAATGATGGTAAAACTTCATAAAGAAGGTAAAAGTGCCATAGAACCGGTTATGGAAGAGATGCAGACATATTTTGATATTGACGGTATTTCGATATATACCGGAAAAGATTTGCATTGTACTTATGTACGCGGTAACTATGTAAATGCAGTTGAAAAAGTAGGTTTTATCAATAAGCCGGGGTATTTGGAATTATTCGATTCCAACGGATATTACAGTGAAAGTCATATGAATCGTTTGGAAGTGCGTTCGGCATTGGCCTATCAAGCAGTAGTGCAGCAGGAAATCGGTAAGTTTATTCAATATGTATTAAGAGTGGACGGAGAGGTAAAAGCATTGGTTTCGTTTGACTTTTTTAACCGAAATCCCAAAATGGGCATTACCGATACCGGTATGATTCAAACGATTGGAAGAATGCTGGCAGAAGTTGCAGTGGAAGAGTAGTTTTATCACTGATGAAATGATTAGGGCGGACTTTAGGAACGAATGCCCCACAATGAGAAAAAATTAATAATTAATAATAAAATAAAAAGCAAAGGAAGGTAATTATTATGGAAATCAGATATGCTTCATCCCCTCAGGATATGAAACATTACGACACACAGCGTCTTCGTGAGGAATATTTAATTCCCGAAGTGTTTGTGGAAAATGAAATCACAGGAGTTTACAGTTATGTGGACCGTATTATCACTGGTGCTGCGACTCCCGCAGGAAAAGAGTTGGTATTAAGTGCCGGCGAAGAACTTAAAGCAGAATATTTCCTGGAAAGACGCGAAATGGGAGTTATCAATATTGGCGGTGCCGGAAAGATTACCATTGACGGAAAAGAATATGTTGTGGAACAAAATGATGGTATGTATATCGGTATGGGTAACAAAGATATTCGATTTACAAGTATGGATGATAAGAATCCTGCGAAATTCTACTACAACAGTGCACCTGCGCATAAGACATATCCTACCGTGCTTATTAAACGAGAAGGAACACCTTCAGAGGGTGTTGTAATCATAAAAGATGAAAATAAGGTGGAATTGGGTTGCCTTGAAGAATCGAATCACAGAGTGATTTGTAAGTATATTTTACCCGGACAGGTAGAAAGTTGTCAGTTGGTAATGGGTATGACAAGTTTGAAACCCGGTAGCGTGTGGAATACAATGCCTTGCCACACACATGACAGAAGAATGGAAGTGTACTTATATTTCAATATGCCGGAAGATGCATTTGTAATGCACTATATGGGCCAGGGACAGGAAACACGCCACATTGTTATGAGAAATGAGCAGGCTGTTATATCTCCCAGTTGGTCTATTCATTCCGGAAGCGGCAGCCGCGCATATACTTTTATTTGGGGTATGGTTGGTGAAAATCAGGACTTCGGTGATATGGACGGAATCCGCAATCAGGACTTATTATAAAAGGTCCGGAACTGCCGATGGAGGGATGGTTCCCCTGTAAGAATAAGCGGCATGTTTCATTTATAAATTCAATAAAAAATTGATGCAAAAAAACCGCTTACAGAATGAAAAAATGATGTAAGCGGTTTCTTTTTGTATAATATGCACAAAAAGATGTTGAAAATTTTATATATTAAGGGCAAAAGCCCACAAAAGACGTCAAAAAAATTAAGGTTTTACAATAGTAAAATCAAAAGATTTAAGGAAAAAAACGGGGTAAAAAGATAGAATACAACTATAAAATAGTTTGCTGTATTTTATAAGGGCAGAAGATATGAAAGAGATTACATTTCGTGAGTATCGAAACATAGATATTATGATTTGGACGGTGATTACGGTAGTATTTGAAATACTGACTACCGTGGCTACGATTAAATGGTTTTCGCAACAACCGGTTGCATTATCCATTACACTTGCAATGATTTGTGCGGTAATGATGCGCTGGAACGGATACGGAGCATTGATGGCGGTGGCCGGAGGGTTTGCAACCTGCATTGTGTCCGGAGCGTCGGCACAGCAATATGTAATTTATTGTGTCGGTAACATATTTGCACTTCTTGCCTGGCTGATTATCAAATGGCTTGGGAAAGAGCGAATCGCTGAGAAGTTTATGGCAAGGTTGTTATATGTAGCGGTTGCTTATGTGAGTATGGCGTTTGGAAGATGGTTGGTTTCGCTTGTTTTTGGCGGTGACCTGAAAGCACTTTTGGTTTATTTAACTACTGACATTATTTCGCTCCTTTTTGCGGTAGTCATTGTACATATTTTAAGTAAATGTGACGGAATGCTGGAAGACCAAAAGACATATCTGTTCCGCTTGGAGAGAGAACGTAAAGAGGCAGAAGGAACCGCGGATGCGGATGACGGATATTTATTATAAAACTATGATAAAAGGTTTCGAAGAACGGAGGAAACTGTTATGAAAATCAAGGCTGACGATTATCTGATTTATGATGAGAGTACCGGCAAATACAGAGAGGATCCCGAACAGGCGGTCAGAGATGATGTGGAGAAGCATTATTGGCTGAATGTCGGAAGGACCATTTTGAAAGACTGGCGATTATACTTAATGATTATCCCTATGTTTTTGGTCTTCTTGTTCTGGCGATACTTTCCGATGTATGAATTATTAGGATGTTTCAAAGTGGATGATTCCACACTGGATGTGGCAGATCAGTTGTATGCGGGCTTTTCTTATTTTAAGGAATTGTTTTTTGGACAGTCTACATTATCTACTGAGTTCTGGGCAGCGTTCAGAAATACGTTCCTGCTTAGTTTTTACGGTTTGTGTTTCGGATTTCCGATGCCGATTATCATTGCTTTGTTTTTTAATGAAATTCGTTCAAACATTGCAAGAAGTATTTATCAGGTTATTACATATTTACCCAAGTTCATGTCAACCGTAGTTATGACTTCGTTGGTTACCATGCTTGTACGCCAGGCATCTCCCATTGCGGGAATGGAAATGGGTGTTATTTCAAGATTTATGGTAGAACTTGGATTGATTACGGAAGAGGTTGGAAATGCCGGTCTTTTGAATGCGCCGGAATTCTTCAGAGCGATATACCAGATTAGCGGTATCTGGGAGACGGCGGGATATGACAGCATCATCTTCTTCTCTGCGATTATAGCAATTTCGCTTACGAGTTATGAAGCAGCACAGATTGACGGAGCCGGAAAGATTGCGCAGATGAGATATGTAGTGCTTCCTTCTATTTTATCAACTATCGTAATTATGTTGATTACCCGTATCGGTTCGCTTCTTAATATCGGATATGAAAAGGTATTGTTGCTGTATAATCCCAATACATATGTAACTGCAGATGTTGTATCGACTTTTGCACAAAGATATGGTATTTCGGACGGACTTGTAGGTATTGCTTCGGCAGCGGAAATGTTAAATAACATTGTTGGTATGTTACTGGTAATTTCAGCAAATACCATTGCACGCAAAGCATCAGACGTATCATTGTATTAAGGAGGAACTTCTGAAATGAAAAGAAAACTTGAAGTATCCGAACTTATATTTAAGATTATAAGTTATGTATTTTTAACAGTATTTGCAATTTGTTGTCTTTACCCTTTCCTCTATGCGATTTCGGCAGCGTTAAGTGCAAGAGAAGCAGTGGAATACGGACAGATTGTATTACTTCCGAAAGGAATTCAGTTTGAAGCGTTTGCAGAAATGTTTAACAATAATATGTTTTGGAATTCATACACCAATACATTGTTCTTAACTTTTTACGGTACGCTTTGGGCAATGGGAGTAGCAATCCTGGGTGGATATGCACTTTCTAAAAAAAGATTGTTATTCCGTAAAGGATTAAACTTCTATTTGGTATTTACCATGTGGTTCTCGGCAGGTTTGGTACCTCAGTACTTAAACTATTTGGACACACAAAAGGTATTCAATGCTGTGGGAATTATGGATGATAAGTGGCTGGTAGTTATTGCCATGGGTATGGCGGCAATGAATATTATCCTCTTACGTAATGCGTTCGAAGGTGTTCCTTCCGAAATTGAAGAAGCAGCTATCGTAGACGGCGCTACAGAATTACAGGTGCTTACTAAGGTATACATTCCCATGAGTAAGTCCACAATTGCCACAGTTGCATTGTTCTTCGCTATTTCAAGATGGAACGGTTACTTCTGGGCAAGACAGATGATCAGCAACTTGAATGAGCATCCTTTGCAGGTATTCATCCGTTTAAAACTGGAAGAATTCCAGGATCCGGATATTATGACCGGTTGGAATGAGGCATTTGCCGCAGATTCCGTGATTTATGCATTGATTGTATGCTCTATCATTCCGGTACTTATTATTTACCCATTCATTCAGAAGTATTTTGCAAAGGGTGTAAATATGGGCGGTGTAAAAGAATAATTTTATCAGTAACTTAATAACAACGGTTATTTAGCGCGAAAAGACGCTTGATAATAAAGGAGACAAAATTTTTATAGGAGGATGAAAAATGAAAAAGTCAAAGTTTCTTTCTTTGATGCTTGTGGGTGTTTTATCAATGAGTATGTTAGTTACAGGTTGTGGCGCTCCCAGCGTTGAAGACCTTCCTGAAGAAAGCGTTGCTGATTCAGGAACAGAAAGTACTGAAGAAGTACAGGAAGAACTCAAACTTGAATATGCAGATGGCACAGTTCTTCGTATGGCAACAGGTTACAACAATGCTAAAACAGGTTTATTCTTCGATGCAGAAGTTGCAGGCGAAGGAATCACACTTGCAGATGGTGTTACATACCAGGCAGGTGATTTAAAACCGACATGGGTTGAAGTTGAAAATGTTCTTGGTGTTTCTTTTGAAAACAAATACCAGGGTAACAGTGCTTCAAACGAATGGAAATACTGGCAGGAACAGCTTAACCAGGTTGATATGGTAAGCGGTACTGCTTCACAGCTTTCAGAAGCCGGTGTAGCAGGCGAATTGGTAAATATCGCTGACTACCTTGATTATATGCCTAACTTTAGTGCATATTTGGACCAGAACCCCATCGTTCGCCTTTCAATTACAGGTGATACTTCTACAGGTGCAATTTACTTCTCACCTTATTTCGATGGTGTTAATGATATTGAGCGTATGCCTCTTATGCGTACAGACTGGGTTGAAAAATTATTGAACGGTGAAGGCGAATTCACAGCAGATGCAAGCGGCACTACAGCAAATGATGCATGCCAGCCTTATATGCCTACAAGCGGTAAGGTAGAAATCGAAGTTGTGAAGGCTGATGGTTCAGGCGTTGAAACAATTACAAAAGATTATGATGCAGCAGGAAACATTGTTGCAAAAATGAATGAAGCAGGTTCTATGTCAGGTGTTGATGCTGTTAACATGCTTCGTGAATATATTGACGTTGCTTACAACGGATACTACGGAACAAACCGTGCTGACCTTTTCATCGGTCAGAATGCAGCTTGGGACGCTGACGAATTAGTAGCACTTCTTCGTTGCGTAACATCAAACGCACAGACACTTAACGGTACAAACGAAGTTCAGGGTCTCTTCTCTCGTGAAGACGATAACAACCAGAGAAGAATTGATATGTTCCGTTTTGCAGGAACACTTTATGGTGTTCGTGGTCTTGAATCAAGACAGGATTACCTCTACATCGGTACTGACGGAATGCTTCACGATGCACGTCAGGAAGCTGATACTTATGAAGCGCTTGAAAGAATGAACGCAATGGTAGAAGAAGGTCTTATCTCATCTTCATTCGTTAAGTCTGAAGATACAGATACAAAGACAATGCTTTCTAACGATGCAGGCTTTATGCACTATGACTACAACCAGACACAGACAGTTAACAATGAAACTGCTCTTCAGGAAGGTGAAAAGTATATGGCAGTTATGGTACCTGTTGCTCGTTGGTATGACGGTACAGATGCAAACGGCGTATACATGAGATTTACAGAATCTTGGAGAAGTGTTAAGACAGATGGTTGGGGAATCTCTTTAGCAGGTGTTGGTAACGATACAGATAAGTTAAATGCAGCTCTTGCATTAATCGACTACGCTTATAGCCCTGAAGGACAGATTCTTATGTCTTATGGTCCTGATGCATTCATCAAGACAAACGCTGACGGTTCTTATGTAACATTTGATTTTAACGGCGAACAGATGCCTGTTATCGCTGATGCAACATATGAAGAACTCTGGAGCCTTGCTTCCGGTAACTATACAAACTATGCTCGTCAGTACCTTGGTTCTACATTATCATTCGTTAAGAGCCAGGCATTCGAATATCAGTGTACACATGCAGTTGGTAAGGAAGGTGCAGGTTATATTTCAACAGCAATCGCTCTTGGAACAATTAAGCATCCTGAATTAGCAATTACTGAAAATCCCTGGTATACATCTATTCCTACAGTTCTTCCTACAACAAAGGCAGAAAACGACCTCTTAGCTGGTTATACAGAACTTTCTTCAAGCGGTAAGTTCTCACAGTCTAAGGATCAGATGAACCTCTTCGTAGACATTATTGTAGGCGGCTACGCAGGAGAAGGTACATCTTCTCAGGATGAACTTCTTACAACAGTTAGCACAACATGGAACGGCGCAGGTTACCTTACAATTAAGCAGGGTGCTTGGGATAAGTTGGTTGACTACTACAATACACTTGGTGAATAATTCATTATTATGATTTAAATGAAAAACCTGTGGGGAGGCGTGGCCTCTCCACAGGTAAAATTAAAAAGATATCGCAAAGGCGACAATGATAAAATGCTTCGCCGGCGGGGCGAAGAATGGAGAGAACGATATGTACAAAAAGCAAATGATTCTCCAGCGTATCGTATGTTATTTACAGTTAGTAGCATCGGCGCTTGTGTTTATATATTCCCTTGGTCTTTTGACAGACCTTTATGACAACAAATTCAATTATTATGCAGAGAATCTCGAAAAACCTCAGGTGGCGGGTACAGAGATTTATTACTATATGCAGGAATTTAATCAGAATCTTACTGCGGTTGGAATTATCCTGATTCTTCTTGCTGTGTCACTGTTTGTGTTCAGAAATAATGTTCGCAGAAAATATTACATTGCAAATTATATCACTGTTGCAGTAAATACCATCGCAAGCATTGCCGCTTCCGTTTGGGCACTCAACAATGTATTTATATATAAAGCACAGTACTTATTGGTAGATTTCGAAGAATTAAAAAAGCGTTCGGAAATGTTTGGTTTTTCTTATACAGAGTCAACATTTTGGTTTGATATCAGCGTTGTGGTATTCGGATTTTTGTTGGTGGTTACAGTACTTAATGTAGCAAATCTTATTTTTAAGATTGTATTAATGAAATCTGAAAAGCAGTTGCTGGAAGCGGGTAAGGAGGCATAAAGATATGGCAGAGAAGGTAAAAGATATTAAGAATGTCAAAAAAGACCGATTGCGCTATACAAAAAATACTACTTCCGCAACACTGGCATATGTGGCTATTTTATTCGGTGCACTTTATTTTGTAAGTATTTATCAGTCGGATGTAAATAATTATTACTACACAATTACAATCGGCTTATCGGTTTTATATAACTTAATCTTCTTGTTAATGGCGTTTCTTGCATCGGAAGGTTTGAAAAATTATAAAATCGGTTACGCTTACGGAATTATCGGAATCGGAATTTTACAGATTGCACGTATCTTTGGTATTCCCATGATGGCGCGCAATACTTTAACCGTAATTGACGGAGCGGAAGTGCCGGTTATGGCAAACGGACAGTTTGTTTATGTGGTTGTATGTCTTTTGGTATCAGCCGCTGCTTGTATTCTTGCCGGTATTATTGGGGCTTATAAGTCCATTACGTTAAAGAACTATATGAAAGAAAAGGGACTGGTATAAAAGTCTTTAAAAGAAAGGTGTGGCTTACGGTATGGCTTCATTAAAGTTGCAGAATCTGAACAAAATATATGATAATAATGTCCAGGCAGTTTATGATTTTAATATGGATATTGAAGATGGTGAGTTCATCGTATTGGTTGGACCCTCCGGTTGCGGTAAATCCACTACGCTTCGCATGATTGCCGGTTTGGAAGATATTTCTTCCGGTAAACTCATTATTGATGGCGAAGATGTAACACAGAAACCGCCTAAGGACAGAGATATTGCCATGGTATTCCAGAATTATGCGTTGTACGGTCATATGACCATATACGAAAATATGGCGTTTTCTTTGACCTTATGTCATGAAGATCCGAATGTAATCCATGAGAAAGTTTTGGCGGCAGCAGAGATTCTTGGTTTGACGGAGCAGTTGAATAAGAAACCGAAACAACTTTCCGGCGGACAGAGACAGAGAGTAGCCATGGGGCGTGCTATTGTACGTACCCCGAAGGTTTTCCTCTTTGATGAGCCTTTATCTAACCTGGATGCAAAATTAAGAGGTGCAACAAGAAGAGAAATTCTTCTTTTACATAAGAGATTGGGTGCAACAATGTTATATGTAACGCATGACCAGACAGAAGCGCTTACATTGGCAGACAGAATTGTATGTATGTCAATGGGTTATGTACAGCAGATTGGTACACCGCTTGAGTTGTATGACAATCCTGCAAACTTGTTTGTTGCATCTTTCATCGGCCTTCCTTCCATGAATTTCTTCGATTGTAAGGTGGAATCCGGTAAACTTGTGGGTGATGGTTTTGAGTATGCATTAAATGAAACGCAGAAGAGTACATTGAAGGATTACGAAGGTAAAATGATAGTATTGGGTGTTCGTCCCGAAAATATCATTTACGGTGAAGCATGTAAGTTAAGTGTTACCGGCAATGAGAATCTTGGTCAGACCACATTGGTACATGGTATGTTGGGAAGTAAGAAGATTACTGCAAAATTCCGTGAGTGGACGGAATATAAGCAGGGGGATGAAGTAGGTATTACTTTTGACCGTGTTCATTTCTTTGATAAAGAAACCACTAACGCAATCAGATAGAGGTAGGATATTATGGCAGAGAATAAGAAAAAATCCGGGTTTGGTGCCTGGATAAAAGAAAAAATAAGAAAATTCCTTGTGGCTTTAAAGAAAAATCCTCAGGTGATTCCTTTGATTGCCCTGACAGTGTCTTTTGTAATTTTTTCTTTTAATTTAACTGATATTTCAAATACCACAGCGAAGATTTACGGTCCGCATATGGGCTTATGTGCATTTGTTTCCATGTTGCTTTCTATTTTATCTTATGTGTGTATGTTTAGCGCTTTTCCGAAGCGTAAAAAACCAAACTGGTTAATGGTGGCACTGTTATTTGTAATGTATACCATCGTTATTATTGCGGATGTATGTTATTATAATAGCATTAACAATGCACTTACCAGACCGGAAAATCCGATTGTGGTAACAAAGTCCACATTTTATATTTTAAATGCACAGTATATTATGACCGTACATATTACGACTGTTGCAATTACAATGGTTACCGTAGCGTTGGAACCTGTAATTGCTAAACTTCTTAAGAAGATTAAGACATCCATCGATGTGGAAGACAACGGTGAACTTGGTGCAATTGATATTGGCGACGAGGAATAATTGATAATATGGCAAAAAAGAAACAACACGGCGAGGCAGAACAGAAGAGAGAAACAATAGAGAATTACTATGAGTTAAAAACAGATGCCGTAGACCGTCTTGTGAATGCGGATAAAAAGAAATATGATAATCCCAAAGCAGATCCCGGTAAAAAATATAGGAGTAGTTTTATAGATAAAATACCGAGTTGGGTTTTGGCACTGTTTATGAAGTTTTGGTTTAACGGTGCGGTATGTTTCTTTATTTTCTGGGGTTTGGGTGTGTATGTAACCAATACAGAAAATATGATTATCATTATGGCTGTTGTGTTGGGTATGATTACAGACCTTTTGGTAAACAATGCATTTCGTTTCTTTGAAACTTATAAAGGTCAGAATAGTAAGTGGATGATGTTTCCGCAGAAGAAGTATTGGACGTTTTTGGCAAATATTCCGTATGCGTTTATAGTTTTATATTGTGTTATGTATATTTATAACATAATCAATATTGCCGGTAATGCCATTGCCGGTACTGAGAATGAAATGATACTTGGCGTTGAGCCATTGCTCTTTGGTATATTTTATGTAGCGGTAGATATGTGTTTTATCGGTATGAAAAATTTGATGGTACGAATTATCAATGATGCCAAAGAGAAGAATGGAGTAAAATAAAATGATTAGAGAGTTATTCATTTCCTCTACTTCAGCATGTTTTGAGTGGGTTAATGATAAAGCATATTATAAGGGTGAAGAGTATTGTATTTATTTAAACGGTGAAGCGGTATATAAGGGAGACACCAATGTATTCTCCTTGTTTGAGTTACAGCCGGATACTACATATGAATTAACGTCCGATAAGTGGCAGGATAAATTATCTTTTACGACCAAACAGGAAAGTGCCTGCATCAATGTAATAGATTTTGGTGCGAAAGGCGATGGTGTTACGGATGATACGGTTGCTTGTCAGAGCGCAATCAATTGTTTGCCTGTTGATGCAAGATTGTATTTTCCGGAAGGAACCTATCTGGTATCGCCCTTGTGCTTAAAGAGTCATATGACTTTGGAATTACATCCCAATGCAACCATACTGGGAAGCACGGATCGTGATAAATACCCTGTAATTCCCGGTAAAATTACGGATATGGTAACCGGTGAAGAAGTACATTTCGGTACATGGGAAGGGATTGCAAGACCAATGCATCAGGCATTGATTTTTGCAGAACATGCAGAAGATATTACGATTGTGGGTAAGGGTACCATTGATGGTAACGCGCCTGCAGCAGACTGGTGGATTGATGTTGATAATCAGCCCATCGGACGTCCAAGACTGGTGTTTTTAAATCGGTGTAAAAATGTTCATATGCACGGATTTCTGGCAAAAGATTCGGCGTCTTGGCAGTTACATCCTTATTTTTCTGAATGTATTGATTTTTATGATTTGGAAATTCGGGCACCCAAGAATAGTCCGAACACGGACGCAATTGATCCGGAGGCTTGTGATGTTGTAAATATCATTGGTTGTCGTTTTAGTGTAGGTGATGATTGTATTGCCATTAAATCCGGTAAAATCGACATTGGAAGAACGTTTAAGCAACCTGCTAACAGACATACCATAACCAACTGTATTATGCAGTTTGGACATGGGGCAGTAGTTCTTGGAAGTGAGATGGCCGGCGGTGTTACCAATCTTACCGTAAACAGATGTGTGTTCCGCCAGACTGACAGAGGTCTTCGAATCAAAACCCGTCGCGGACGCGGTAAAGATGCAGTAATTGATGGTGTTATGTTTGAAAATATTGAGATGGACGGCGTGTTAACACCTATTGTAATTAATATGTGGTATAACTGTTGCGATCCTGACAGACATTCAGAGTATGTCTGGTCAAGAGAAGCCTTGCCGGTAGATGAAAGAACTCCATATCTCGGGCAGTTTACGTTCCGAAATATGGAATGTAAAAATTGTGAAGTAGCAGCATGTTATTGTGATGGTTTGCCGGAACAACCGATTCGTGGTATTACCATCGAAAACATCAATTTTACATATTCACCGGATGCAAGACCCGGACAGGCGGCATCCAGAGATTATTTGCCTGATTTCTGCCGTGTTGGTATGTATTTTGACAATGTGAAGGAATTGAAGATTCGTAATGTGACTGTAGAAGGTCAGGATGGTGAAGAACTGATTGCAGATCATATCGGATTTTTAGACAGAGAGTAATTTTACGAAAGTATTCACCTCGGAAATATCTTGGGAAGTGACTTGCGAAATAAAAACAGGGTGGAAACATAGTATGTATGAAAAGATAGATAAATACATCAACAGATTGATAGAAGAATCCAGACCGGATGCTCCAATGTGGAATATTGAAAGTATTCGGCAGGGCAGTAAGCCGCACTGGAATTATATTGACGGGTGTATGATTATTGCAATGTTAGCAATCGGCAATATTACCAAGGATGAAAAATATTTTAACTTTGCAGAGAATTTTATTGATTATTATATCAGTGAAGACGGATCTGTTTTAGGATTCGATAAGTTAAAATATAATCTGGATGATGTAAATGAAGGCAGAGTACTTTTTGAACTGTACGAGAAGACCGGCAAAGAAAAGTATCGTCTTGCTATTGAGAAGCAATATGAACAATTAAAAGAGCAGCCCCGTACCGTTACCGGTAATTTCTGGCATAAACAGATTTATCCCAACCAGATTTGGCTGGACGGTTTATATATGGGGCAGGTATTTTCAGCGCTTTATGCAAAATATTATCAAAACGCGGACTATTCTGATGTTTTAATGCAGTTTAAAAATGTTGAAAAACATATGAAGGATACAAAAACAGGATTATATTATCACGGAATGGATTGTTCTAAAACCATTTTTTGGGCAGATAAGGAAACCGGACTTTCCAAGAATTTCTGGTTGCGTTCCATCGGCTGGTTTTCTATTGCGATGATTGATATTATTGAAATTTCCGGTGGTAAAACTGCTGAAGAATTGAAGGGTATTTTTCGGAATCTGATGAAAGATATTGCGGTTTTCAGAGATGAAGAAAGCGGAATGTACTGGCAGGTGGTAAATGAACCGGGAAGAGAGGGAAATTACCTGGAAACCAGTGGTTCTGCAATGATTGCATATTCTATGTTAAAAGGTGCGAGATTGGGCGTTTTGGATGAAACATATAAAGTGCTCGGCAAGGGTACTTTTGATGGTATTTGTAATAAGTATTTGGAAGTAGATGAACACGGCGAATTGAATCTGGGAGGCATTTGTCTTGTTGCAGGTTTAGGGCCGGAAGATAATCTTCGCAGAGACGGTTCTTATGAGTATTATATCTCGGAGCCGGTGGTTGAAAATGATGCAAAAGGGGTTGCACCCTTCGTACTGTGTTATACAGAAATTTTACGCTAAAGGAGTTTTATTATGGCATATCTCTCTTTAAAAGAAATTAATAAGATTTATCCTAACGGATTTCATGCGGTGCATGATTTCAACCTGGATATTGAGAAAGGCGAGTTTATTGTGTTTGTAGGTCCTTCCGGATGTGGTAAGTCTACCACGCTTCGTATGATTGCAGGATTGGAGAACATCAGTAAAGGTGAATTTAACATAAACGGTAAGCGTGCCAATGAGATGGGACCCCGCGAACGTGAAATTGCTATGGTTTTCCAGAGTTATGCGTTGTATCCCCACATGTCTGTGTATGACAATCTTGCATTTGGACTTTCATTGCAGGGCGTTGATGAGGATGTGATTGATAAAAAAGTAAAAGATATTGCCAAAATCCTTGGCTTGACGGATTATTTGGAGAGAAAGCCCCGCGCTCTTTCCGGCGGACAACGTCAGCGTGTGGCAGTAGGTCGTGCTATTATCCGTAAGGTAGGTATCTTCTTAATGGATGAACCCCTTTCAAACCTTGATGCAAAGCAGCGTGTTACCATGCGTTCCGAAATTACAGATATTCATCGTAAGGTTGGAGCTACAACCATTTATGTAACACATGACCAGACAGAGGCTATGACAATGGCTGACAGAATTGTAGTAATGAAGGATGGTTATATTCAGCAGGTTGGTACACCCTATGAGTTATATTTCAAACCGGTCAATACTTTTGTTGCAGGATTTATTGGAGAACCTCCTATGAATTTTATTACTGCACAGGTAGAGAATGGAGGCATTGATGTAGGTGGTAAACTACTTTCCTTAAGCCATCTTTTAGAGGCAGATGTATTGGCTTCTTATGAAGGTAAGAAGATAGTATTAGGTTTCAGACCGGAAGCCATTGAACTTGGAAGCAAAGAAGAGAGTTATACATTAGATGCTGACGTGGAATTGACAGAACTTTTAGGTGATAATACCAACGTGTACATTGATATTGAAGGCGTGAAGTCAATTTTGAAGGTGGATCCCCACGATACACCGGAAATGGATACACAGATTACTTTCTCCATTCCTTACGGAAGTGTGTATTTGTTTGATGGTGAAACGGAAAACGTGATTGAAACCACAAAGAAATCATATTAATAATATCCATAGACAATATGGTCTGAATAGTTGAAAAGTAAATGGGTAAGGGGCAGGCTTTTGAGCTTGTCCCTTCAACTTTGGAGGCATAAAATGCAGGACATTATCAATTTATATCCCGATAAGGCACCGGGGTCAGAAACCTTAACAATACAAGAAGCCTGGTTTGAAGAGGAGCGGGACGGAATTCAAAGAGAAATTGTGATCAATGTTACTTCACCGGATTTGACAGCCTATATTCCTAAAAGTGAAAAACCGATGAGCGCGGTGATTATTATTGCCGGCGGAGCCTTTCGCCGACAGGCGATTAAGCATGAAGGCAAAGATGTTGCAGAGTGGTTAAACGCACACGGAATGGCGGCTTTTGTTTTAAAAACCAGGTTGCCGGTATTAGAGCATAGTAACCGCTATGATGTGGTGTTAATGGATGTTCAACGAGCGATAAGAATTGTTCGTGCCAATGCAAAAGCATGGAATATCCGTGAGGATTCCATTGGAGTAATGGGTTTTTCAGCAGGGGGGTATCAGGCGGCTTTGGCTGCTACCGGTTATGAAATTAAAGTATGTGAGCCGTTAGATGCAGTGGATGAGATTTCTGCAAGACCGGATTTTGCCGTACTATGTTATCCGGTCATTGAGAAGGAAGCGCGCATCAGCAGGACGGACGGTACTCAAAATCCGATTGAGGAGTATGAGAAAATTCAGTTGGATACGTATAAACCATACGAATTAGTGAATGAAATGACTCCGCCCTTGTTTATTTTTGAAACTGATGAGGATCAAACGACAATAGCCGAAAATAGTTTGTTTATGTATACTGCGGCAAGAGCCAACAAGGTGTCTGCAGAATTGCACATTTTCAGTGCGGGTGAGCATGGTTTTGGTTTGGGAACTTATGAAAAGCAAGCGGGGCAGTGGAAAGAACTGTTTTTGAAATGGGCGGAAATAAAGGAAATTTTATAAAATAAAAAACACTCGTCAGAGTGTTTTTTTATTTAACGGTTACATAGTCGGGTCTGGTATTTCCGGCGCCGGGGCCGTATGAGTTTTTTTCGATAAAAGATACGGTTTCATGGGCATCTTTTTTGTTCCAGTCATTCCAACCGTCAGGATGAATGTGAGGACCTAAATAACAATTTTCCAAAGTGACCTTGGCATGGTTGCGCCATGGTCTTGCAATATAGCAGGAAGCGTTTGCAACAGTGGCATCTGCAGTGAAGCGACAATTTCTGGCAACAAATCCAATGTTTGTATCTTTGGGCGTGGAAGGTGCAAACACGTAACCTTCTTCTACACTTTTAAATTCACAATTATCAAAATAAGCAGTTGCAC
>JAZNLG010000222.1:0-8315 GCA_045578965.1 Lachnospiraceae bacterium
TTCGAACAATTTTATAAGTATAAAACCAGTCGCGGCTGCGAATTGTCATTTTCGAACAATTTCCTGTGGGTTTCTCATTACGGGACGAAGTGGAGTATTGTAGAGGATTGTTTGGTTTTTTATAATCCTCACAGGGACAGCGTTTCGTTGCCGATAGGCGCCAATCCTTATAAAGCCCTGGAAGCGTTACTTCAGTACTATGAGGAACAAAATAAGCCTTTTATGATGCATTTGGTTACGAAGGAGCAGTTTGATGCACTTGAGCAACAATATCCCGGAAGATTTACCATAGAATATATCCGGGATGTGGCGGATTATATTTATGAGGCAGAAAGCCTTGGAACTCTGGCGGGCAAGAAACTTCACGCGAAAAGGAATCACATCAATCGTTTTGTAGAGAATCATCCGGAGTGGGTATATGAGAAAATTACTGACGAGAATATTGAAGAATGCCTGGAAATGGCGCAAAAATGGCGTGAAATCAATAAATGTGACGAAGACAAAGAAAAGAGCGCGGAAATTTGTGTGACATTGCGTGCCTTAAAAGAACGTGATAAAATTGGTCTGACCGGTGGTGCAATCCGTACAAAGGATGGCATTGTGGCATTTTCTCTAGGGGCGCCTCTTACGGAAGATACGTTTGTGGTGCATATTGAGAAGGCTTTTGGAGAAATTCAAGGCGCATATCCGATCATTAACCGTGAATTTGTGTTACATGCGGCTAAGGGCTATCGATATATTAACCGAGAAGAAGATATGGGTGAAGAAGGCTTGAGAAAGGCTAAAATGTCCTACAATCCTGCGATTTTACTGGAAAAAGGTAATGTCAGACTGATATAGTCAATTTGCAAGAATACTTGCAAATTGCATCAAAGCATGTTTTTTACCGGTAAAAGCATGAATCGCAGGTCAAAATGAAATCTGAAAAAGAAATCGAAAAATAAAAAACGGAAAGCAAAGATAATAACCAAAAAGAAAAAATAAAAACCCGACTTGGTCATATATTTCAAGTCGGGTTTTATATATGTGTCAATGACAATCCGTGAGGGCTTAATTTATCACGATGTTCGGTTTTACTTAATTTACGATATTCGGTAGGGGTACAATCAAAGTATTTTTTGAATAATTTGTTAAAATAACTTGTGTTGTTAAAGCCTACGGAAGATGCCAGTTCAGAAATAGAAGTCGTTTCACGGTCGTGTTGAAGTATTTTATCTGCAGCCTGAAGAATGCGATAGCGCATCAAGTATTCAAACGGTGTTAGGTTAACTGCGCGCTTAAAGCAACGGCAACACTCGCTCTTGCTGACATGGATGGAACCGGCAATATCATCCAATGTAATGGGTTCTGCATAATGTTGTTGGATGTAAGAAATTGCGTCTTTGATACGGGATTCATCCAAAGAATAAGCGGGTGGTGTGTTTTTTGCAGGGGTATACAACGTGGTGTTATTATTGTATTTTTTGAGGAAATGCACCCAAAGTTGACATAAATAGGCTTTGGTGATCAATTCGTAACCGAATTCCTGCGAGAAATTAGCATCAAAAATATCATTTAAATAGGACATGGCACTACGACCCCACATATCCTTGCGGTCAAAGACAACATAACGATATTTGGTTCCCTTGATAATCGGATCCATATAACCGGTTGCCAAAGATGTAGTATGATCTTTAAAAAGAATATGCGGATGAAAGAGGAGTGAGATGAGGACGCAGTCATCACCGGAAACGGAACGGATTGCATGAAAAACATTGCAATTTAAAACAATGGCCTGTCCTTCTGTTAAAACAACCTTTTCATCGCCGATTGTAAATTCGGCAGAGCCGGATTTGACCAGGTTGATTTCCATTTCTTCGTGCCAATGCCAGCGAACATATCCCATATACATATTACCGGGTTCTACGTAATATACACCAACGGGATAATCTTTGTTGGCATGTGCAATCACTTTGTACTGATTTTGGTCATTAACGGTGTTGGACACAGTAATCCTCCTTTCTTAAAAAATCATATCTTTTTCTTATACTTTATCAAGTGAAAACATAAAAGACAAGATTTTTTTAAAGTTCTTGCAATATGCTATAAAAAAGGTATAATGTAACTAAGTATGTCGATATATTGTATATTGAATGGGGATTAGTACGAAATCGTGGGGTTTTTATGGGGAATTTGAAACATTATTATGAGGCGCTGAAAAACGGCGATGTATTCTTTGATGAATATCGTAAAGCGGCGTTGATTTTAAACGCTGTAACCGTGTTACATATGATTTTTGCAGTGTTTTTCTGGATGACAGATGTGCCGGTTATGGGCATATATAACCTGATTATAGTGGCTGCTTATCAGGGAATTCGTTTATTGATCAAAAAGAAAAAAATGTATCTCGCATATATTCTTTCTTGCGTGGAAGTGGTGTTGCATGCGGTGCTGGCAACCATTTTTGTGGGATTTGAAAGCGGATTTCAAGTCTATTGCGTGGCAATGATTGCGGTGTCTTGCTACATTACCTTTGTATGGGAATGTTTCAAGAAAGGGACGCGTGAAACGGTATCATTTTCGCTGTTTTCAATGTTTGGATATTTTGTTTGTTACATATTGTCCAAATATTTTGAACCGTTACAACCGGTTGGCGAACTGGCGCAAACAATTATGTATATCATTAATGCATTGGTGATGTTTGTGGTTATCTTCTGTTTTATGATGTTGCTGTTTTGGGATATTAATCACAGAAGTGACAGGCTTGCGGCACGAAATAACCAACTGGATGAAATGTCCAAGAAGGATCCGTTGACCAAACTGTACAACAGACGTTATATGAATTATGAGTTGAACCGAAGAATGTCATATTTGGTTGGCGAAGGACGTATTTTCGGCCTGATTATGGCAGATATCGATAACTTTAAGACTGTAAATGATACCTATGGTCATGATGCCGGTGACGATGTTCTTGTGGCGGTTGCCAATGAATTTACCAAGGCTTTGCGTGGTGATGACTGCGTCTGCAGATGGGGCGGAGAAGAGTTTCTTGTGGTAATTAACGGCAATCATCAGGTGACTGCAGATGTTGCGGAACGAATTCGCAAACGTATCGAAGATTTAACCATTGAGACCAACGGACATCAGATAAAAGTCACAATGACTTTTGGAGTCAGTGAATCAATCCCCGGACTTCGTATGGAGCGGTTGATTCAAATTGCAGATGAACGTCTGTATTATGGTAAGCAAAATGGTAAAAATTGTGTAATCAAAGAATAGACAACAATAGGAATGTAAATAATAAAGAGTGTCGTCTGAGGACGGTGCTCTTTTTAATTCTTTTATTGAGGTATATTGTATGAAGCGCGAGTTGGTCTATTTGAAAGCTGATAAAAATGTCAAAGTCACCAGAGAGAAGGTGTATTTAGGGGATGTATTTAAAATCACCTGTTCAGATGCTGTGTTATTGTCAAAATTAAAACTGGTTTTAATATACGATTTTGCGAATAAAAGAAAAAATAAGGACGCCAAGGCGGAGAAAAAGGCAAAAGAAAATCCTTATAACGAAGACAGGGCTGTCATTAGCATTTTGAAAGTGATTGAAATTCTGGATAAAATCGGTGCTGATGTGGAAATTGTGTCATTGGGCGAGAATGATGTGGTATTAGAAAAAGTCAATGACAAAACTGAGAAGAAACCGGCAATTGCATTAAAAGTGGCATTTGTGTCACTAATATGTTTCTTTGGAACTGCTTTTACGATTATGGCGTTTCATAATGACATTAATGTCATTGGCCTGTTTGAGAAGACATATGGCTTGTTTGGAGTAGAATACCGGGGCGGAGCAGGACCTTTGGAGATTGGATATTCCATCGGACTGGGAGCGGGTATTATTGTTTTTTATAATCATATGGGAAAGCGTCGGATTACTAAGGATCCCACGCCTTTGGAAGTGGAAATGCGAATTTATGAGGATGATGTGAATCAGACTTTGATTGATAATGCGAGCCGGGAACAGATTGAGGCAGATGTGTCTTAGAAAAACTTATTTTGTAAGCGTATTGAGCAAAAAGAAGTATTCAATGATATGCGCTTAGGAGTGATTTGAACGAAAAGGGCATATTATAAGAGCATATCAAACATACAAAATAAACGAAATGGAGGCGTTGAAAGCATCGTGCAATGTTTTGGAATGGGTATATTGGGGATTTTTTGCGGTTTGATGGTGTCAGGCGGCGTTTTTACGGCACTTCTTGCCTTGGGACTGGTTCCCCGATTTGCCGGAAAAACTCATACGGCAAATAAAATTCTCTCGTATGAGAGTACGGTAATTTTGGGGTGTACGGCAGGAGGTGTTTTAAGTGCATTGCCTGTTGATGCATGGTTTGAACGTTTTTTTTATCAAAATGTTGCATTTCAAACCACCATCGTTCCTTGGATTTCTCGGATGATAATGTCGGGAAGCGGCTTTTTTGCGGGCTGTTTTGTGGGGTGCGTAGCCTTGGCAATCGCGGAAATGTTGTACAGTATTCCGATTTTTGCAAGACGAATTCAGTTCAAACACGGTCTTGGCATAGCGGTTCTTGCTGTGGCAATCGGTAAAACGGTGGGGAGCCTTTTGTATTTTATTATGCGAATTTATGAAATGTAGAGTGAGTTCTAAGAATATAGGTGTAAATTAAAGATGTATGGGATGCAAAACATAAAATTAGTGATTAAAGTATCAAAAATGCCTAAAAAAAGTCTGAAAAAACATAAATATTCGGTATAACATATAAAATATGAAATCACACGAACATAATTCTTGCATAAAAAATGTTTCAGTGCTACACTAAACTAGATTAATTATGTCATAGAGCGAAAAAATAAATGAGGGAAAAGATGAGTAAACAGGAAATCAAAATTTGGCTGGCAACGCCCACCATGCATGGTGAAGAAATGGAATATATTCAGCAGGCGTACGAATCCAACTGGATGAGTACCATTGGCGAGAATATTGATGAGGTGGAACGTATTGCGGCTGAAAAGACAGGAATGAAATATGCGGTTGCATTGTCAAGCGGTACTGCGGCGCTTCATCTGTGTATGAAGGCGGCAGGCGAGAGATTGTATGGCAAGCCGGCGATTGAACACGGTGCGTTGGAGGGGAAGCGTGTGTTCTGTTCGGATATGACTTTTGCGGCTACATTGAATCCGGTGATTTATGAAGGCGGTATTCCTGTTTTTATTGATACAGAAGAAGATTCCTGGTGTATGGATCCGGTGGCATTGGAGAAAGCATTTGCATTATATCCGGATGTAAAACTGGTGGTTGTGGCAGAATTGTACGGATTTCCGGGACGAATGGACGTGATTCGTGAAATTTGCGATAAGCATGGCGCGTTAATGATTGAGGATGCGGCAGAAGCTCTTGGAGCAACTTTGAACGGTAAACAGTGCGGTTCCTTCGGAGATTATGTTGCTATCAGTTATAACGGAAATAAAATTATCACAGGTTCTGCAGGCGGTTGCATTCTTACAAACGACAAAGAAGCAGCAGATAAGGCTCGCAAGTGGGCATCACAGGCGAGAGAAGCAGCACCCTGGTATCAGCATAAAGAGGTGGGATATAACAACCGCATCATCAATGTAATAGCAGGTGTTGTTCGCGGGCAGTATCCTTATTTGGAAGAGCATATTGCACAGAAGAAAGCGGTTTATGAGAGATATCGCGAGGGATTTCAAGGCCTTCCGGTGAAGATGATTCCTGTAGTGGAAGGTGCTGAACCGAATTACTGGCTCTCCGCTATGATTATTGATGAAGATGCCATGTGCGAGCAGAACAGAACGGACTGTGAAGTAAGTTACGTATCGGCGAAGGGTAAAAGTTGTCCCACAGAGATTTTGGAGACGCTTATGAAAGATTACGCCGAAGGCAGGCCGATTTGGAAACCTATGCATTTGCAGCCTGTTTACAGTAATCATGCGTTTGTGACACGTAGCGGATTAAAGAGTGCCGAAGCGGGGGTGACGGAAGATGTGGGCGCGGATATTTTTGCCCGCGGATTGTGTTTGCCCAGTGACAATAAGATGACGGCGGAAGAGCAGAAATTGGTTATAGAGATTATCAGAAAATGTTTTGAGTAAAATGAAGCGGGGAATACATAATGTACGCTAAGTTTTTGAAAAGACTGTTGGATTTTGTGATATCGGTTACTGCGTTGGTTCTTTTATCGCCGGTTTTGTTGGTTTTGACCGTAATCGGTGCCATTGCAATGAAAGGAAATCCGTTTTTTTGTCAACCAAGACCCGGTAAAAAGGGGAAAGACGGCAGGGAAAAGATTTTTAAACTGATTAAATTCCGAACCATGAGCAATGCAAAAGACAAGGATGGAAATCTGTTGCCGGACGAGAAGCGCTTAAATAAGTATGGAGTGTGGCTTCGCAATACGTCTTTGGACGAGTTGCCGGAACTGATAAATATTGCGCTCGGACAACTTGCGTTGTGCGGTCCGAGACCTTTTTTGGTAAGGGACTGCGTTTTTATGACCAAAGAGCAGAGAAGGCGCCATGATGTGCGCCCGGGCCTTACGGGACTTGCTCAGGTAAACGGTCGTAACAATATTTCCTGGGAGCAAAAAATCGAGTATGATTTGCAGTACATTGACGGCGGGATTTCTTTTGGTAAAGATGTTAAAATATTGCTTCAAACCGTCGGAAAGGTCTTTGCGAAAAGTGATGTTGTAAGGGAAGGTACGGCATCGGATGTGGATTTCGGTGACTGGCTGTTAGAGAAAGGCGAAGTGGACCGGGAAACGTATGATAAGAAGCAGGAAGAAGCGCGGAAGTGGCTGGCGATGTAATGAGGCGGAAAGAAGCGCGGAAGCGGCTTGCGATGCAACGAGACGGGAAGACGTGCGGAAGCATCTTATGATGCAATGCGACAGGAAGCAGAAGCATTCCGAGATGTGATGCGAGAGGATACAGAATATGAAAAAAACATTTTGGCAAAAGGTGAAAGCCTTCTTTCGCAAATGGATGAGTGCAAAAATTATCCCTTATATGGTTTTAAACGGCTGGAGAATCTTCTTTTACCGTTTGTGCGGATATCATATCGGTAAGAATGTTTTTATCGGTATGCGGTGTTACTTGGATGATTTGGAGCCGAAAATGTTTACGGTGGAAGATGATTGCATTATATCTTACGGTGTATTTTTTGCCTGTCACGGACGTAATCAGCAGCATACACCGATTACAATAAAAAAAGGTGCATATATCGGTATGCGTGCAAGTGTTATTTCCGGTAAAACAGGGGTGACAATCGGCGAAAATGCGGTGGTTGGCGCCTGTACACTGGTGAACAAAGATGTGCCGGCCGGAGCGACTGCGGTTGGTGTTCCCTGCAGAATATTGGACAAGCAGGAGCATAAAGAGGAAATGTAATGGAAGCGTTGGTGTCTGTTATTATGCCTTCGTATAACACGGGGCGGTTTATAGGGGAGTCCATAGAGTCTGTGATGGCGCAGTCCTATTCCGAGTGGGAATTGCTTATTGTAGATGATTGTTCCACGGATGATACGGATATGATTGTAAGCGGCTATCTTGCGGACGGGAGAATCCGTTACTTAAAGAATGAGAAGAACAGCGGTGCGGCGGTATCCAGAAACCGGGCGCTTCGCGAGGCAAAAGGCAAATGGATTGCTTTTTTGGACAGTGATGATGTGTGGGAGCCGGAGAAACTGGAGCGCCAGATTGCTTTTATGAATGAGAATGGCTGCCATTTTACTTATACAAATTATGTTGAAATGGATGAGAATTCGCAGTTGAACGGTAAAAAAGTGACCGGACCGAAGCGTATTACGAAGCGCGGAATGTACGACTATTGCTGGCCCGGGTGTCTTACGGTGATGTACGATGCCGAATACGTGGGTTTGGTGCAAATTGCGGATATTAAGAAGAATAATGACTATGCCATGTGGTTGCAAATCTGTAAAAAGGCGGATTGTTATCTTTTAGATGAGAATCTGGCAAGATACAGACGAAGGAGTGACTCTATCAGTAATCATAGTTATACGGAACTGATCGGATGGCATTATAAGTTATATCGGGAAGCAGAGAAACGAAATCCTTTCGCTGCTTCGGTACTCACGGTGCGGAATGTGTTCTGGGGCGTGTGGAAGAAGGTGCGGTATGTGCGCAACCTTACAACATAATTGAGCAGAGAATGCAAACAAGGTAAAAAAATGAAGCAGGAAGTAAAAGAAAACATCCGAATATCGTTTCTGATTCCGACGTTGGGAGAACGGGAAACGGAACTTAGAAGATTGCTGCAAAGCATCCGGGAACAAAGCGTCATC
>JAZNLG010000223.1:0-10253 GCA_045578965.1 Lachnospiraceae bacterium
ATTGCCATTTTAACCATACTTACTGCACCTTCTACAATTTTCTGGCGTGCTGCAATCACTGCCACTGCCTGCTGACGCTGTAACATTGCTGCCGCAATTTCTTCCGAATATGCAAGATGCGTAATACGTACTTCCATAATCTCAAGGCCGGCACCTGCCACACGTTCCTGAAGTTCTTTCTTCATCTGCTCTGCGATTTCCTGACTGCTGCCACGCAAGGTTTTCTCTTCTACGCCATCATCTTCCTGCAAATCATCATAAGGATAAAGACGGGCAATGTTTCGAATCGTAGAATCACACTGAATGGACAAATAGTCGCGATAATTCTCTACCGCAAACACAGCCTGCGTAGGATTCGTCACCTTCCATATAACAACCGCTCCGATAATAATGGGGTTACCCAATACATCATTTACTTTCTGCTTCTCATTGTTCAATGTACAAACTTTGGTAGACACCTTTTTGCTGCCTACTGTTTTAACATACACATTACCATCGGCATTCTTGGTCACAACCTTCTCTGCACCGGGATTAAAAGCAGTGACAAAAGGATTTACAAAATAAAATCCTGCACTTTTAATCGTTCCGTAATATTTACCGAATAAAGTAAGTACAAGCGCTTCGTTAGGATTGACTACTTTAAGACCTGCAATAGAAATCATTGCGATGGTAAAAAGTACAACACCGGCAACAACAAGAATCGGATTAAATATGGCTCCCACAATAAACAAACCGATACTTGCCAATGATGCCAAAATAATAAGCAACAACATCGCCATACCCGGCATAGGGTGGATTTCTTTTTCCACTACGTTACTGTTCATTTTCATTTTCTCTTCCATAAAACTCTCCTCCGTTTTATCCTTGGTTTTACACAACCCCTCTTTAAAATGATTTCTTATTGATATCATTTTGATATCATCAATATATCTTACTTACTCGCCGATGTCAATATATTTTTTTAAAAATCTTATTCTATGCAAATAAACCCGAACTTTTATATCTTTTAGAAAAAAGAAAAAGCCCCAACCAAAATGATTGGGGTTCTCTCTATAAGTAGTTTGTTTATGAGGATGAAACTGTGCAAGGCTGTGATTGTATCACTTCCTCTTCACAGTGATTTTGGCGACATGCTTTCGCAAAACACATATAATCTATGCATACGAGAATTGCACTTAAAATCCATATTACAGGCTCTAAAAAGCAGATACCGATATAACCGCATAACGGCACAATTACAATTACCGCGACAAACTTGCAAATCAGTTCCACGATACTTCCGATTACCGGAATGATTTTGCGTCCTACACTCTGCAGACTGCTTCGCAATACCACAAGAATACTTAACACGTAGAAGAAAGGCAGATTGGTGCGGATATACGTGGTTGACCATTTTAAAACTTCAGAATCTTTCGTACCGCTTAACAACTGCACCATAATTTCACTTCCGAAAACAGAGCACAGCAATGCAAAAGTACTCCATACAAAATCAATTAAAATCGCACAAATGATACCCTTTTTTACACGGTCCATTTTACCCGCGCCGAAATTCTGTCCGACAAAAGTAGATGCCGCCATAGTAATACTGCTCAAAGGAAGCATAAATACGTCATCAATTTTTCTTGCTGCGGTATGCGCCGCAATTGTTTGCTCGCCCAAAGAATTTACGCCACGCTGTAACGCAACGGAACCGATGGATACCACCACCAACATAAGCCCCATGGAAAAGCCGGTAGCCAACAACTCTTTGACCAACGCCCAGTCTTTTACAACATCTCCCGGACGGAAGATGAACATAGGGCATTTTTTATAAATATAAGTAATACATAAAATAACCGATACAATTTGTGCCACCACTGTAGCCCATGCGGCGCCTGCCACACCGAGAGGCGTATATTTTACAAGAATAATATCAAGCACTACATTGATTAGCATCGCAACAATCAGAAAATACAAAGGCGCACGGCTGTTGCCGATGGCGCGAAGCATTCCCGCATACATATTATAAAACATAGTCGCTACGGAAAATGCCAGGATAATAAACAGATAATTATAAGTATCATCAATAATCGTGATAGGCGTTTCCAAAAATACCAAAAGCGGGCGTAAAAGAACAAGACTTCCCACACTAAAAACGACCGAAATAATCGCCGTCAATACAAAACTCATCGCCACGGATTTGCGAATTTCATCTTCCTTATCTGCACCGAATGCTCTGGCAATAACCACTGCAAAACCATTGGTAATACCATTAGCAAAGCCAATAAACAAATTATAGATAGGAGAAACCGCACCGATTGCAGCCAAGGCATTGTCTCCGAGCACATTACCGATTACCGCCGTATCTACCACGTTATACAACTGCTGAAATATATTTCCGATCAGAATAGGGAAAGCAAACGCTAACAAACAACTCATAATTGCGCCGTTTGTCATATTGCCTGCGTTTTTTCTTAAATTCATTTTTGCAGTTTTCATTTTACTTCCTCCTATTCTGTAATTTTTATATAAAAGATTCTCGTTTATTTTGAAACGTAATCACATTTTTTCTTTTATTTTCGCTATGGATTATAGCAATCTGCTTTTTTAATTTATAATAATTTTGTTTGATTTTAAACAATTTTGTTGTGTTTTTTTTAAATTGGTGATAATGTGTATTTTAGATAGTGAAATGCAATATTTTATAGTCATTTTTCTCTGTATAAAAGTTTATCGTATATCGTTTTGCATCTGCCAAAATAAGAAGGGACCAAAAATATGCCCGATTCACTTGCGCAAAAAATTACTCACCTGCAGTTTATTCAACGTGAAAACAGCATCAAACATCATAGTTATAAAGAAGAAGTGTTATCCTACGAATACATTAAACAAGGGGATATGAAGGCCGTTACGGAAGGTGTTCGCATCTTTCTCTCAGATACAGTGGGGCACTTATCAGACAATCCTCTACGCAACAAGCAGTACCTTTTTATCGCTTCTACTACCCTAGCTACCCGTTATGCAATTGAAGGAGGTCTGGATGCAGAAACTGCCTACATTGCCAGTGACCTTTTTATCCAAAGGGCTGATAAATGTGAGTCTGTAACAGAAGTCAATGACTTACACAAGGAAATGCTTACCTACTACGTCAAGCAGGTAGCAACACATCAACGTAAAACAGTACTTTCTAAGCCGGTCATTCAATGTATGGATTATGTGTATTACCATCTGCATGAAGAGGTAAGCGGTGAAATTCTGGCAGAAGTTACGGGGTTAAACCGCTCCTACCTTTCCACTCTTTTTCACAAAGAAACCGGTGTGACCATTTCCGACTACATTATGTCTAAAAAGATGGAAGCCGCCGAAAATATGCTGAAATATTCCGAGTACAGTCTTTCTGATATTAGCGAATTTTTGAATTTTTCTTCTTACAGTTATCTTGCAAAAGTCTTTCGCGAACAACATGGTATGAGCCCTCGCGAATACCGCAAACGCTACTTCGGGCATTCAGATATGGGTGAAAACAATCCTATGGATAACTGACGTTACCTATTTCATAAGCACACAAAAAGGACGCCGTAACTTGGCGTCCTTTGCTTTTACCTTATTAAGTTATTCATCATCATCTTCCCACATTGCACGTTCTTCCATCTTTCTTTTAAGACCTTCCATACGTTTCAATGTGTTACGATTAATATCCAACGGACGGCTCTTAACATTAACAACGATACTGTCATAACCGCCTTCTTTGTATAAAAGTTCTGCCAGCGCATCAAATTCCATTGTCCATGCATGATACTCCTTCTCGGAATACATCAATCGGAACTGATCCCAATCCGTAAATACCGGCAAACCTTTTGTGCCATCCGGTGCTACCAACATCGGAATTGCAGTATTGGAATCCGCACCAATACGGATATCCGCAGCATTCTTAGACTCCGGTGCCCCCTTCGTGGGAACAAGCAACACTGCGTCTCTGGATGCACGAATCAATGCATTCTCCAATTTCTCAATAACGCGACGGCGTTCTGCATATTCAACCTTCCATCCCAACTCCTGCGCAAGTTTTAAATGCGCACGCATAAATTCGGGATTAGTAACCGGAATTCGATTCGGAGGAAAGCCTTCCCAACTGGGAGGCAAAACCAAATCACGATTCTCAATATAATATCCGGTCTGTCCGTTGTCTACAAAAATACCGCCAACGCCGTTGGTATAAAAGGCTCTTCCCAGAAAACTTGTACGACCTTCTTTGCCGATTTCTATGGTATGAAAATTTCTACGTTCTTCCTTGTAGTGTTCTACACAGTTATCTGCATATTCTTTTTCAGAGAAAATCCAAATGGAATTATTAATTTCTGTAATAAAAGGATAGCCGGTACTATTATCTACTACCGTATACAAAACCTCTGCTTCTCTGATTTTATCAATCAATTTCAAATGCAGACTACGAACTTTGCCCTTCATCTCATCAATTTTATCCAAACTGTCCATTTGATCTCCGGACTGAATTAACCATTTGGCATTATTTACCAGCACACACAAATCCTGAATGCTTAAACCTGCACATTCTTCTTCGGAAATATCTTCATCGCGCAACAAAAACTTATCGCTGATTTCCTTATCGTGCTGTTTCTTCTCTTCTAATGTCATGTCTAGTCTCCTTCATGTGCAGTTAATATCAGTATACCGCACATCGCCTTTTTTATTATATATAAGCAGACATTCTTACTCAACCATCTGCTGCATCTGTTCTGTAATTTTAGCAATCAGAGCCTCGATTTCTGCAGTCTTTGCCGCAATTTCTTCGCTGTTGGCTGCAAGCGTAACAATCGCTTCATTAACCTGGCGAATGTTGTCCAAGAATACATCCGTTTCGGAAACAAGGTTTTCCATCGCCGGAACTACGTCCTTGCTCTGCTTCTGTCCGTCCTCTACAGTGGACTTAGTCAACTCTGCAAGTTCTCTTACTCGTTCCGCAATTACTGCAAAACCTTTACCTGCTTCACCGGCTCTTGCCGCTTCAATACCTGCATTCAATGCAAGCATATTGGTCTTACTTGAAATTTTGATGATTTCTTCATTAATTTCATCATAGCCCTTAACAGAATGCATTACATGTTCGGTAGATTCCTTCATGGTATCACCAAACTCAGCCACGGAAGACATCATTTGTGCCATATTGGTTGCATCTCCCGCAGTTGCAGAATTACCTTCAGATAATTCATTCATAGCCTCTGTAATACGAGCCAGTTCTGCTGCCACTTCCTGATAAATCGCTTCTTTCTGCTGACGCTGTGCCTCTGTCTCCTGCGCCTTCTCTTCCACGAATTTCATGGTTTCGCCCAATTCATCTTTTACATAATGAATACAATTATCCACTATGTTAATGCCACAAGCAACCGCCGTTGCCATTGTCTTACAATTCTGGTAACCACATGCGCCACAGTTGATTTTTCTCTGTTCGGGCTCATATTTCTTCATCTTCATAAATACGTTTTCAAGAACTTCTTCGGGAACATCTTCCAAACGATTGTCCTTGACTTCATATGTACAGACAAAGTCATTTAAATCAAGTTTCTTAAACTGCTCGTTCAAATTCTTTAAACGAGCCGCATAGTTAATCTCTTTGCTCCATGCGCTCTTCTTATTATGCTGATTTGATTTTACTCTTTGATTATGAATCTCAAGTAAAATATCATCATTCATTTCATTCTCAGGGTTGGTTGCAGTACCGTAAATACATCCGCCGCCGCAATTCAATGCATCCACCATAAAAGGAAGTTCTTTGCCGCTCTTTACTCTGTCTGCGTACGCCTGTAAAAAGTGATATACATGCTTTTCGCCTTCAATCTGACGAATAAACACATCTCTTCCCAAGAAGTGCTCTACGTTTTCACGAAGTCCGCCGGGCTGAGGATATACACTACCCAAACCGTACTGGATTTCATCAAATCCATCGTACTTACTTAAATCCATACCTTCCAACTTCTTAACCAAGTGTTCAAAGGTTACGTTATATTCAATATATCCTGCATTCTGCGGTCTTGTAATTTCAGACTTCTTCGCGATACAGGGACTGATGAATGCAAGTTTGTCAGTTACATTCATATACTTCTTTGCATAAATAGCACCGCACATCATAGGACTGTGAATCGGCACTAACTTCGATACCAATTCGGGTACATAATGTTCAATGTAATCCACAACTGCAGGACAAGGCTGTGAAATGCCGCCAACCAGATTATGCTTGGTAATCCAGTTCAAGTATGCCCAAGTAGTAATATCCGCACCAAAACTAATACTGATAATATGATTTGCGCCTAAACTCTTCAGATAACCAAGAATCTGTCGATACTTGTCCGGATAATTCGCAATAAAAGCGGGTGCCAGTAATAAACTGATTCTGTGTCCCTTTGCCAAATCCTCAAAAAATCTGTCCGTATCATCCTGAAATGCTCTTGCCTTATGCTGACAGACATCAATACATGCACCGCAACGTACACAGGCATCGCCATCTACCTGTACAACATTGTGAGCACCTTCCGTCACAGCATGATTCGCCTGCAAAACAGGACAAACAGAAATACATCTGTTACAACCTACACATGCTTCATTTGTGTAGACTAACCCCATATTTAAATCACCCATAAATAATTACCTCCCCCAATGAGTATAATTACTACTATTTTATTCCAATTAGTGCATATAGTCAAGAAAAAGCACCCTTTTCCTACCTTATTTGACATTTTTTTATAAAATAAAAATCCCTTTACTTTTTGAATTGACCAGGACGTTTTTTGTAGTTTTTTCCTGTTCAACAATTATACGTAAAAGGACTTTTATTTCACGGTTATGTATGCTGTTGTAAATACTTTTCTTTCGTCGCCATACCACCACGAATATGCCGTTCCGACTTATTCACATCCAATACAATTCGCGCCTGTTTCGCCAATGTAGGATCAATTTCTTCCAATCTTTCTGTTACATCCTTGTGTACCGTAGACTTAGAGATTCCAAATTTTTTTGCGGTTTGTCTTACAGTAGCATTTTGTTCAATAATATAATTTGCGACTTCAATGGCGCGTTCTTCAATATAATCTTTCAAAACTTCCCTGCCGTATGTTTTTTTACATTCTATGAAAAAACAAACTAAAGTATGCCTATCATATATTGAAGGATTTTGCATACAAAAATCCTTCCTTACCGGGGCTGTAACCCGATAAAGAAGGACTCTTTATATCTTATTCATGACTACTTATTGATCGTTGCGTTCTCTACAAGATAATCGATTACTGCTTCTTTCATAGCCAACTGATAAATATATCCTTTACCGTACATTTCTTCCATCTGGACGATGAATTCGGTAGTTCCTCCTAAATCTTCCATTACGGCATCTAAATGCTCGGAAGTCACGGTCAGACCTGCTTCTTCATAAATTGCCTGGATGATTAAGTTAGTTTCCACGATATCCCGCGCTCTCAACTTAAGGGCAGCTTCGTATTCCAATTCATTTTCTGCACCTTTATAATCCGCAAGAGAATCATACATACCACTACCAAAATATGCGCTGTAATACTCATTCATATACTGGTATTCCTGCTGGTCAGCAAACTTGGTGATACCCATAATATCACTCACATATGCTTCCGGATATGAGTTTGCCATACAATATTCTGCAAGGTATGTCTGTACATATGTCTCCATTGCTTCATTGATGTGCTCATCTTCCAAATACTTGCGATATGCATCTGCAGTAAGTGCATACTCGGATAAATGCTCTTTAACAAAAGCATCGTCAAATTCAGGTTTTACATAAATACCATTCAAAGTAATACTGAAAACCGCATCCTTGCCGGCCACTTCTTCATTGCCGTAATCCTCAGGGAAGGTTACTTCAATATCAAAACTCGAACCGATTTTTTTGCCTACCAACTGTTCTTCAAAATCATCGATGTATCCGGCTTCACCTACCACAATCACAGTTCCGCCTTCTGCGGTAGAACCGCCTTCAAAAGCCACACCGTCAATTTTACCTACATAATCCAGATTGATGGTGTCGTACATTTCTACTGCTGCTCCTGCCTCTGTGGAATAGTCCATATTCGCTTCCAGGGCACCATCAATTTGTGTCTCAATCTCTTCAGCATCCGGGGCGATTTCGCTGTAATCCACCTGGATTTCATCATACTGTCCCAGGCTTACATAATCCTTCACCACCACATCAGCAATGGTTCCGTCATCATTCAGTCCTTCGCTGTAATTCTCAATCGGCTGTGTCACCAAAACAGTTTTATAATAAACAATATATCCAATCAGCGTCACCAATGCCAATACCGCAAGACCTATTAATATATTGCGTATACTTTTTTTACTTTTTTCTTTTCGCATTGCCTTTGCTCTTCGCTGTCTTTTTAATTCGGCTTTTTGACTGCTCATAAAATCCTCCAATAATTCATTCTATAAATAAAATCCCGCTGATTTTATTCACTTTTCCTAGTGTAACATCAAACGGGATTTTTTTCACTATATTTTTAATAAATTCACAATACTTTTACTTATCTGCATCTTCACTACGAATCTGTGCGCGCTTGATTTTACCACCCAAAGTCTTGGGAAGTTCATCCACAAATTCCACAATTCTGGGATATTTGTAAGGTGCAGTCGCCTTCTTAACGTGATTCTGTAATTCCTTAATCAACTCATCCGAAGGTGCGTAACCTTTTGCAAGTACTACGGTAGCCTTAACTACCTGGCCACGGATTGGATCCGGTGCTGCGGTAATGGCACACTCTACAACTGCAGGATGCTCTACCAACGCACTTTCTACTTCGAAAGGTCCAATACGATAACCGGAACACTTAATAACATCATCGTGACGGCCTACGAACCAGTGATAGCCCATATTATCACGCCATACAACGTCTTTTAAGTTGTAGGAACCGCTGCCTAAAGCTTCCTTGGTCATCTCTTCATCTTTGTAATATCCTACAAAAAGACCAACGGGCGGATTCTTATCCAAACCGCAAATAACGATTTCGCCTTCCTCACCGTTTTCACAATCCTTACCTTCATCATTTAAAAGATGTAAGTCATAAATCGGCGAAGGCTTTCCTAACGTACCGGGCTTTGCTTCAAACCATTCGAAACATGCAATCAATACGGTACCTTCCGTCTGTCCGAAACCGGAAGCAATCTTTCTGCCGGTCAATTCTTCCCACCGGTCGAATACTTCAGGGTTCAATGCTTCACCTGCAGTACACCACTGTTCTACGGAAGACAAATCATAATCTTCTACCTTTTCCTGTAACATAAAACGATACATGGTAGGCGGTGCACAGAAAGTGGTCAATTTATATTTCTCAATTACACCAAGCAGATTTGCAGGGATAAACTTGTCCATATCGTAGCAGAAAATCGTTGCTCCGCAAATCCACTGTCCGTAGATTTTACCCCAGCCAAACTTCGCCCATCCGGAATCGGATACGCTCATGTGAAGTTTGTTTTCCTGTACGCGCTGCCAATATTTTGCAGTAACAATGTGCCCCAAAGGATGCATATAATTATGGCAAACCATTTTAGGCATACCGGTTGTACCGGATGTAAAATAAATCTGCATAATATCCGTATTCTTGGTTGCTGCATCTCCTGTGGGACGCTCAAATACGTCCGACTGCTCCATTAATTCCTTATTAAAATTAATCCAGCCTTCACGTTCGGTATTATCAACCAACGCAATATGTTTAATGCAGGAAGCTTCTGCCTTCGCAAGTTCCATCTGCTCCACTACATACGCATCATTCAAGCATACAAACATCTCAATGTTTGCTGCATTGGCACGATATGTAATGTCCTTTTTGGTAAGTTGCAAAGTTCCGGGAACAACGATAGCACCAAGCTTAATCAAACCGGTTGCGCATACCCAGTACTCCCAGCGTCTTCTTAAAATAAGCATTACTACCGAACCTTTTTTTACACCTTTGGATGCAAAAAAGTTTGCCGCCCTGTTGGACAACTTACTCATATCTTCAAAAGTAAAAACTTTTTCTTCATTATGGTCGTTGCACCAAACCAAGGCTCTGTTTTCGGGCTTTTCTTTTGCCCAACCGTCAACAATATCAAAACCGAAATTAAAATTCTCGGGAATATTTACTGTATAATTCTTTTTAAAATCTTCGTAGGAATCAAACTGAATCCTAGGTAAAAACTTTTCTAACATTTTATCTCCATTCCATGCTTTGTACGCATAAACCTTACTCCGCAATCATGGTTAA
>JAZNLG010000224.1:0-3979 GCA_045578965.1 Lachnospiraceae bacterium
ACCGATACGGGCACGCAATTCCCGGGGATTACAATTCGTAATATCCTCACCGTTTACCAGTACACGGCCTTCGGCAGCAGTATAAAAACCTGCCAAAAGGTTAATCAAAGATGTTTTGCCGGAGCCGGTACCGCCGATTACTCCTACGATGTCACCCTTCTTCGCCTGAAAAGATAACCCGCTGACAGACGCCGACGCTGCTCCTTTGTAAGTATAAGATACATTTTCAAATACAACATCCCGGATTTCCGGAACGGAAACAGCTCCATCTTCCGCTTCAGCAACAGAATCGTTTGTGTTCCCTTTTTTGCCCTGTGCCTCATTGGAAGAAGCATCCTCGTCCTCATATAGCATATCCGCAATACGGGAGCCACCCGCCATAGACTTGGTAATGGTAATGATCAGATTCGCCAGTTTAATTAACTCTACGAGAATCTGAGCCATATAGTTTACCAGAGCAATTAACTGGCCCTGCGTAAGAAAACCTGCATCAATTTCCACGGCACCCTTGTAGAGCAGCACCAAAGTCGCTCCGTTTACAATGGCAAAGGTTACCGGATTCATAAATGCGCTGACACGACCTGCGAATAACTGGTACTTCTTCAAAAAATCCACGGAAGTATCATAATCTTCCACTTCCTCACGTTCCATGGAAAAGGCACGAACTACGCGGACTCCGGTAAGGTTTTCGCGAGTTTTTACCACAACTTTATCCAACGCGCGCTGTACTTTTTTATACAAAGGAATGTTAATCAAAAGAATGGCAAACACCACTACTGCCAAAATAGGAATGGTTACCACAAAAATCATGGCACCTTTTACATCTACCGTAAAAGCCATTACCATGGCGCCGAATACGATAAAAGGTGAGCGCAACAACAGACGCAGTGTCAAATTCACACCGGTCTGCACCTGATTCACATCACTGATTAAGCGGTTCATCATAGTGGACGTGCCAAACTCGTCCATTTCTTCATAACTTCTGGTCTGGATATGGTTAAAAATGACGTGGCGCAGACTTGTGGCAAATCCCACGGAAGCCTTCGCCGCAAAATACTGGGCAGTTATGGCACAACCAAAACCTACAGCTGCCAGCAGAAATAAAACACCACCCATGGACCAGATATGACCGGCGTCGCCCTGGTCAATTCCGTTATCGATAATGCTTGCCATTACCAGAGGTACCAGCAATTCAAAAGAAGCCTCCATTAATTTAAACAGAGGCCCTAAAACAGTTTCTTTTTTGTAATTTTTTAAATACTTAAGAAGTCGGAACATTAAATTTTTCCTCACGTGATCTTATCTATTCTTCAGTAGAGGCGGTTGTCGGCAAAACCTCCGGATTGGCAGGTACCACCTGTGTTGCCACTACTTTTTTAATCACCTTAAATCTACAGGTATAAACTACCGCAGAATCGCAGAGATAATCGTGGAAAGCACGGTTATTTTTATCGATAAAAATCATAATATAGCCGAAGAAAAAGACTTTACTTAAAAATCTTCCCACACTCTCACGATACAAAGCGCTCCAGAAAGAAAGATTCTTACCTTCCGCGTCTACTACGGAAAGATTAAACAATCTTTTACCAATGGTTGTTCCCGTAAGACTTGTAGTCAATACAAAGTACGACAGACCTAAAAGGTAAAATACAATATCAAAAATATTAAAATGGAACAATACATTTCCAAAGATAAACGCATCCGGACTTGCCAGTTCCAAAAAAGCTACAGGCGTTTTCAGACATATAAGAACCGTGCCTACAATAATACTATCGATGAGGTACGCAGCCAGTCTGGGGAAAAAACCTGCCTTAATAACAGATTGATTCATAGTGCATTCCTCCGTTTTCGTGGCTCTCAATAAACTCCATTATTACCTGATTGTCTGACTTGGGGATTGCATTCAAAATGCTTCCGAACATAGCCGAAAAAGCATCCATTTCTGCGCTCTGCTCATGATATACCACATCATCACCCATATAACCGAGCACCTGCTCTTTGTAATCTTCATAGCGGGCAATGCCGTCAATCAAGTCAAGTTCCAAAGCCTGATTTGCAGTAAACGTTCTACCATCAGCAATCGGATAAATATCCGCAGGATCCATATCGCGACCCTCTGCAATAATATCTATGAAAAGTTCATACATTTCATCTACCTGAGCCTGTTCGATAGCAAGATACTCTTCGGTCACTTCCTGTCCGCCACCGCCGATACCTTTGTTATCACCGCTTTTAATCATATATTCCTTGATACCCAATTTCTCGTATAACTGAGTCATATCATACACAGTCATATAAACACCGATGGAACCTGTGGTTGTCATACGGTTTGCATAAATCTCGTCTGCTGACATAGCCGCATAGTAAGCCGCACTTGCCGCAATGGAATCAAAATACGCATAGATAGGACGGCCTGTCTTCTCCTTATATTCCATTAATTCCAGGTACAAATCATCACCGATATATGTATATCCGCCGCCTGAGTTCACGTAAAGCAATATACCTACGTTATTTTCTGCTTCGGCTAACGCCTCAATATAATCAATGGTTGCTGCATGATTGTATCCACCGGTGGAAAAATAAGACGAATCCGCCATATCCATCATATCGCCGTCAACCTTAACGATACCCATAAACTCTCCCATGGGAAAACCGTACATCATACTGCTGTCGGCTTCACCCATCATTTTACCGAAGGCTTTATCCATAATGTTCATACCCACGCTGGTCACACCAATGAATACGAACAATACTGCAGCGATTACTCCTGCAATTACCTGTTTCTTTTTCATTTTGTTTCCTCCTAAGAATTCTTTTTCTTTACTGTTAAAAAATCATAATCGGATTCCCTTACGGATTATGATGCATTAAGCATTAACAGTTTTATCCCTTGTACACATTTTAAAATTCCTTATATTATGCTTTGGCCGCTTCTCCTGCATCCGCCACATCTTCCGGATATTTCGAATATAACAATTTTAGCAGAATAGGGGTTAAAATGGAAGATGTAATAATCAGCAGAATTACCGATGTAAAATACACAGGATCCAACAAACCTACCGACATACCCTTCTGCGCCACAATCAAGGCAACTTCCCCGCGCGTCATCATACCTACGCCCACTTTAATTGCATGTTTCGCCGGTATTTTACAAGCCATGGAAATTAGTCCGCAACCAATAATTTTGGTCAACAGTGCCACCGCAACAAATCCCAGTGAAAATAAAAGAATCGACCAGTCCATATTCTGAATATTGGTTTTCAAACCGATACTTGCGAAGAAAATCGGTCCGAACATAACGTAAGAGTTAATATCCAGTCTTCTTGCAATGTATTCGGAATCACGGATATTGCAAAGAATAATACCTGCCACATAAGCACCGGTAATGTCAGCAATGCCGAAATAATGCTCTGCCACATAGGCCATAATTAAGCACAATGCCAGACCGGCAATAGTAATTCTTCTGGTATGGGGATAACGCTGATCCACTTTCTTGAAAATCTTGTACGCAATATATCCGCCTACCAAAGCAAGACAGAAGAACAATACCGTATTTCGCACAACCATCCAGGGATTTGAGTTAGGGTCATTAAAACCGATTACTACGGTAAGTACAATCATACCGATGATATCGTCAATGATTGCCGCATTGAGAATGGTAGTACCGATTTTTCCTTTTAAATAACCCATCTCACGCAAGGCCTCTACCGTAATACCTACGGAAGTTGCTGTCATAATGGTACCAATGAAAACTGCCTTAAAAAATTCGGGTGTGCCCACTGCACTAAATCCGTAAAAGCACATATAAAGCAGGGCACCGCCAACCAAGGGCACAAACACGCCGGCGCAGGCAATTAACAATGCCTTAGGGCCTGTTTTAATCATTTCTTTTAAGTTGGTCTCAAGTCCGGCAGAGAACATCAGTAAAATAACACCGATTTCCGCCATCTGCAGTATAAAATCCGTAGGCTGTACCCAG
>JAZNLG010000225.1:0-4771 GCA_045578965.1 Lachnospiraceae bacterium
CTTAACTCAATCAGTTCGCCGTCGGAACGCACCTCGTGGGCGGTTTTATCGATTATGATACCGCCTGCCTCAACACAGTCTTCTCCGGGAAGTTTACAGGAGCGGCGAAGGATTGCTTCGATACGCGCCACAAGAATCTTGGGGCTAAAAGGTTTGGAGATGTATTCGTCCACACCCAACTGGAAGCCCTGCAGTTCGTCACGTTCATCGCCCCGGGCGGTCAGCATAATAATAGGCACTTTGGAAGACTCCCTGATTTCCTTACATACCTCCCAGCCGTCCATTTTGGGCATCATAACATCCAAAACAATTAAAGCAATATCTTTATCTTCATAAAAGAGATCCAGAGCCTTACAGCCGTCCTCAGCCTCAATTACATCGAAACCGGCTTTTACAAGGAAATCCTTAACAAGGATTCGCATTCTGGTCTCATCATCTACCACAAGAATTTTTAACTTGTCCATTTCGTCCTCCTTCTACACAAGGCACACGTCGCACTTATGTACCATCCAATATCTAGACTAGCAGACAACTATGTTAAAATTGTGAATTCACCATGCAAATTATAAATATCCGCAGAGCACTGCGAATACAGGAGCATTAAGGTTCTTCCGACGCTGTACTATTATGTTCAATACCATATTCGTTTTCATATTCAAGCACTCTCACTTCACGCTCGCGAAGTTCCTGCTCCCACTCAGCATACTTATTAATCAAAGCATTCTCGTAATTCAGAATATTCGGATTACTTCCTGTATTTGCGATGATAAACATGGCAATCACCATAAGCGCAAGAATTACATTAATCCAAATGGATATGTTCAATTTCTTGGCAGCATCCTCTTTTTTCTTCACCACAAACTGCTGACGCTTCTGAATTGCTTCCTGTTCTCTTCTGGTAGTCAAGTCAAACGTCGTATACAGAGGAATAGGCACCACTTCGCCCGGCGTATTTGGATTGGTATCAAGGATTTTCTTGACTTTTAGCATAAATTCTAAGCCCACCGGTGTCTGGAATGTGCGCTTCTCAATGCTTTTATTATACAGTTTATAGAGAAGTTCTATATCAGCCTGACCGATTTTAGGCTCCAACTTTTCAATCTTCTCCAGTTCTTCCTGGGCCATCATCACATCCTGTGTGTTGCTGAAAAGGTAATCCTTTACCTGATTCTCACGATTCATAATTCATCTCTGCTTTCTTACATCTTCTATATGCCAGCCAATACGGCAGGAAACACAATAAACCAAACATAACTGCTACAACTAACGTTAATGACAGAATAATTAATATGCCGCCAAAACGCGCGCCAATCAAACCCATCACAAAGGATAAAAATACCACTCCGATGTATGTTCCCGTTGCAACCTTCAATTCCACAGGCGCAATTTCAGATTTTTTAATTCCGACAACCAGCCCCCAAGGCAACAAAAGCACCAATGAAATAAAAAATATAATGATACAATAAACCAAACCTATCATCACGCCTACCAAACCATTGGTTCCTGCAACCAAAAGATTCGCAATCCCCGTAAAATCAGCCCCATCAATATTTACATGATCCGTATATTCAATGGGATTAATTACATTACCGACTTCATAGCCATAGCCCCATACCGAAAGAACCAGCACCAACGCAATCAAAATCATAGTTACCATGCGTGCAATCTGTCCTTTTGACATATTCAATTCCCCACTTTCATTCCTGATTTTTTTACACAAAATAAAAGAAGAAAGAGCGCAAAAACCCTTTCTTCTCAAATGGAGTAGACGGGAGTCGAACCCGTGTCCAAAGACTTATTCCCTGTCCTTCTACTATCATAGATGGTTTTTTAGGATTCCCTCCGACGGACGAGAGCCATCACCCTTCCGCCTTCGGTAGCTTCATATTACGCCCTGGCACTCAAAGCTTTGTGACAGTCGTTTCCTGCAAGGATGATGCCCTTACCCCCGCATGCAGGTGTGCGGGGAAGGACAAGCTGCATTTAGGCAGCTACTGCTAATCTATTGTCAGCGTTTAATTTTAGGTTTGTGATTTGACGCATCACCTGCGGATAGCTTCTCCAGCTGCAAAACCCCTGTCGAAACCATGACTACCCCATGTTTCGAAAGTTCATTGCTTTCTACTTATATTCTATGCGAAACAGGTGGTTTTCGTCAAGAGATTGGCATTCAACTTATCGTTGAATTTATTGTGAAATCTCTGTCAAAAACAACCATATTCGTCATATTCAAATTAATTATAAATCCCTATAGATTCTTCACCTTGAAGTCTCTCTCGCTCTCGCGGCGCTGATCCTTCTTTGCGATATCATCACGCTTATCGTAAAGTTTTTTACCCTTGGCAAGCCCTATTTCAATTTTAGCCCTACCGGAGGTAAAATATACCTGAAGCGGCACCAAAGTATAACCTTTTTCTTTGATTTTACCGAAAAGTTTCATAATTTCACGTTTGTGAAGCAACAACTTCTTGGGGCGTAAAGGGTCCTTATTGAAGATATTACCCTTCTCGTAGGGGCTGATGTGCATACCGTAGATAAACATCTCACCATTTTCAATTCGGATAAAAGACTCCTTAATGCTGCACTTTCCCTGGCGGAGGGATTTCACCTCCGTACCGTGAAGCACGAGTCCCGCTTCGTATTTCTCCTCGATAAAATAATCGTGGTATGCTTTTTTATTATTGGCAATTAACTTCATTCCTTCGTTTGCCATGTTTAACTCTCCTTATTCGCCCGCAGGCTTCTAACTCATATTTCGGCAGTTCTGCTGCAAAACTTAGTCCTCTTCTTCATCATACAGAAGAAAATCAATGGTTCTGAGCACTTCATCCGTGGAATTTACCAGGACTTTCACAGGTTCACCCAAGCGAAATACCTTGCCGGAGTGGGTTCCTTTTAATTCCATGTTCTTTTCATCATACGCATAAAAGTCATCTGTCAGAAGGGAAGTCCGAATCATTCCCTCCACCGTATTGGGAAGTTCCACATAGATACCCCAGGACGTAATACCCGAGATAATGCCCTCAAACACTTCTCCGATACGTTCCGCCATATACTGAACTTTCTTTAACTTATTCGTCTCGCGTTCTGCCTCGGCAGCACGGCGTTCCGTCTTGGAACTCTGACTTGTAACCTTGGGCAGAATCGCATTATAATGCTCTATTTTATCATTATTTAAGCGGCCGCGCAATTCATCCTTGATAATACGATGAATCTGCAAATCCGGATATCGACGGATCGGTGAAGTAAAATGACAGTACTGCTGGCATGCCAACCCAAAATGTCCCGTACAAAGCACGGAATACTGTGCCTGTTTCATACTGCGAAGTGCAAGTCTTGAAATCAACGCTTCCTCCGGTGTATCCTGGATTTTGGCAAGGAGTTTCTGCACTTCCTTCGGATGAATTTCATCCTTATAGGATTTAAAATAATAGCCAAAGTTACGAATCAGAATCTGTAATTTCTCGATTTTATCCCCGTCGGGCACATCATGGACACGGTACACAAAAGGTAACTCCTGCCAGTAAAAATGCCCTGCCACGGTTTCATTTGCCGCCAACATGAAATCTTCAATGATTTTGGTAGCAATATTACGGTCGTAAGGCTTGATATCAATGACTTTGCCTTTTTCATCCACAATAATCTTGCTTTCCGGTAGGTCAAAATCAATAGAACCGCGTTTTCTTCGCTTTTCACGCAGAATCCCCGCCAATTCCTTCATCTGCTCAAACATAGGCACCAAATCAGCGTACTTTTCTTTTTCTTCCGCATCGTTCTGCTCCAGAATCTTGGCTACGGATGTATAAGTCATTCTGCGGTTTACTTTTATAACTGACTCTGCAAGTCTGTGAGCAACAATATCCCCAGTAGAGTCAATTTGCATGATACAACTTAATGCAAGGCGGTCTACGCCCTCATTTAAGGAGCAGATACCGTTGCATAATCTGTGGGGAAGCATAGGAATTACACGGTCTGCCAGATACACACTGGTGCCTCGCTTTAAAGCTTCACGGTCTAAAGCAGAGTTTTCCTGCACGTAATTGGTTACATCCGCAATATGCACGCCTAATTCATAAATATCGCCGTTTTTTGTGATGCTTACTGCATCATCTAAGTCCTTGGCATCCTCACCGTCAATGGTCACCATCACGGTATCACGTAAATCCAGTCTTCCTGCCATATCAGCTTCGGATACTTCTAAGCCTACTCTTTCTGCCTGATTTAATACTTTCTCCGGAAACTTCGTAGGGATTTCATATCCTTCCACAATGGATAAAATATCCACACCGGGGTCCATGGCATGCCCTAATATCTCGATAATACGACCTTCCGCACTTCTTCTGCCGTGTGGGTATTCCGTAATCTCAGCCACCACTTTATGGCCATCCATAGCGCCTTTTGCCGCCTCCTTTGGAATAAACACATCCTCGCCGATACGCTGGTTATCCGGCACCACAAAGCCAAAACTCTTGGATTTCTGGTAAGTACCTACCACACGCCGAATTCCGCGCTCTATGATTTTAACCACCATTCCCTCTTTTCGCTTACCTTCTCCCGGATTTCCCGGCAAAAGTTCTACAAGCACTGTATCGGAATGCATGGCACCATTCACATATTTACCCGCAATAAAAACATCCCCTTCTGCTTCTTCGCTTTCCACAAAACCAAATTCATGAGAGGTTCCCGTAAATACGCCGGTTATTGTAATTGTTTTTTGTTTTTTACTTTTCTTACCCATAATAATCTTTCTTTTATCTATAATATGATGATT
>JAZNLG010000226.1:0-4362 GCA_045578965.1 Lachnospiraceae bacterium
GCAAAAGCAAAGACTGTTATTATTGCAACAGGTGGTGCAGGACGTCTTCATTATCAGAACTTCCCGACATCTAACCACTACGGCGCAACAGCAGACGGTCTTGTGCTCGGTTATCGTGCAGGTGCACCTCTTTTATATCAGGATACAATCCAGTATCATCCTACAGGAGTTGCATTCCCTTCACAGATTTTTGGTGCACTCGTTACAGAGAAGGTTCGTTCTCTTGGCGCAATGCTTGTTAATGCGGAAGGTGAAGCTTTCATGCATCCCCTCGAGACACGTGACGTATCTGCAGCAAGCATCATTCGTGAATGTTCTGACAGAGGCAAGGGTGTAACAACACCTCTCGGAAGCGGTGTTTGGTTGGATACTCCCATGATCGAAATGATCGGCGGACCCGGAACCATCGAAAAGAGAATTCCTGCGATGCTTCGTATGTACTTAAACTACGACATCGATATGAGAAAAGAACCCATTTTGATTTACCCTACACTCCACTACCAGAACGGTGGTTTGGAAATCGGCGGCGACGGATTTACCAAGGCAATTGATAACTTGCTTGTAGCTGGTGAAGCAGTTGGTGGTATCCACGGAAGAAACCGTTTGATGGGTAACTCATTACTTGACATCATCGTATTTGGCCGTAACGCAGGTAAGGCTGCAGCAGCTAAGGCTAAGACTGTTGAGTTGGGTACCATGAATATTGACCATGTGGCTGCATATGCAGAAGAGTTAAAGGCTGCAGGCATCGAATCTAACGATGTTTCACCTCTTCTTCTTCCTAAATATGCTCGTCACGAAAGATAAAATTGCTTTCTTATTTAAGAAGAACTTGGTCAAAAAATAATGTATGTTTTTGTCGGGCGAAGGCGTTGAAAAACGTTTTCGCCCCGCAATGCGTAAATATATGAAATGAGGAAGGAAAAAATTATGTCACTTTTTGGCGGTGTTATTCCCATTACCGGAATCACATTTTTAATGTTTAGTCTTTTAATTATTACCTTTTTAGGTTACGCACTTGGTCGTATTTCTATCAAAGGCGTTAACTTGGGTACAGCAGGTGTATTCATTGTGGCTCTCCTTTTCGGATGCTTTTTCTATGAACCCTTAAGTGCTCAGCTTACTGTAAAAATGGCGGATGGAACTGCTGTAAATTATGCAGAAAATGCTTTGAAAATCATTGAAAATCTTGGTTTGATTTTCTTTGTTACTTCTGTAGGTTTCATTGCAGGTCCTAAATTCTTCGGAAACATGAAGAAAAACTTCAAATCATATGTTGCTTTAGGTCTTGTCGTAATTATTGGTGGTGGTCTTGCAGCTATCGGATGTATTTTCTTGGGAAGATGGCTTCAGCCTGATGTTCCTCATGATGAATTAACAGCAATGGTTGTTGGTCTTTTATCCGGTTCATTAACATCAACCCCTGCATTCTCAGCAGCGAAGGCTACTGTAGATCCTTCTTTGGAAGGTATTGTATCCGTAGGTCACGGTATTGCATACCTCTTCGGTGTTATCGGTGTAGTACTTTTTGTACAGCTTATGCCGAAGTTTATGAAAGCAAATATGGAAGAAGAACGTGCAAAACTTGTGCAGGCGTCTGACGGTGAAACTAAGAAATATGATGGTAAATTAATTGAATTAGACGGCTTCGGTATTGCTCCTTTTGCACTTGCAGCTGTATGCGGTATCTTCGTTGGTATGATTAAGGTGCCTTTAAGTTCTGCAGGTTTAAGCGGAACAACATTTGCTTTGACAACTACAGGCGGATGTCTCTTGATGTCACTTGTATTCGGACATTTCGGAAGAATCGGTAAAATCAGTTTTATGCCCCCTGAGACTACACTTAAGGTGTTCCGTGAGTTAGGTCTTATGTTATTCCTTATTGGTGCAGGTATCCCGGGCGGCGCTGAATTCGTAGCAGAATTCCACGTATTATACTTTGTATATGGTGTAATCATGACAATCGTACCGATGATTCTTGGTTTCCTTTTTGCAAAATTTGTTGTGAAGTTAAGTCTTCTCAACAACCTTGGTTCTATCACAGGCGGTATGACAAGTACACCTGCGCTCGGAACATTAATTAACACAGCAGGAACAGAAGACGTTGCGGCAGCTTATGCAGCTACATATCCTATTGCATTAATCTCTGTTGTACTTGTATCACAGTTCCTGATTATTTTGTTTTAACTATTAAGCATTGCGATTTTGCGAATGTGCAATGCCCCTACTAATTATTCTAAAAGGAGAAAAACTATGCGCGAAATTAACGTAAGTAATGTAACTGACGTTGTTGAAAAACTTTGTATCGACGCAAACACACATCTTCCCGAAGATGTAAAATGCGCAATCAAGAATTGCCGTGCTTGCGAAGACGGCGAAATCGCAAAAGGCGTTTTGGACAACATCATTGAAAACTTTGAAATCGCTGATAACGAAAACGTGCCCATTTGCCAGGATACAGGTATGGCATGCGTATTCTTAGAGATTGGCCAGGATGTTCACTTCGTAGGCGGAGATTTAACAGATGCAATCAACGAAGGTGTTCGTCGCGGTTATGACAAGGGATATTTAAGAAAATCCGTTGTAAAAGATCCCGTAAGACGCGGTAACACAGGTGACAATACACCTGCTATGATTTATACAGAAATCGTTCCCGGTGAGAATGTTAAAATTACTGTAGGTCCTAAGGGCTTCGGTAGTGAAAATATGAGTGCTATCAGAATGTTCAAGCCTTCTCATGGTATTGAAGGAATTAAGGATTTTATCATTGAGACTGTTGAAACAGCAGGCCCCAATCCTTGCCCTCCTATGGTAGTAGGCGTTGGTATCGGTGGTACCTTTGATAAGGCAGCTTTGCTTGCAAAGAAAGCATTGATGCGCCCCATCGATTCAGAGAATCCCGATCCTTACTATGCAGACCTTGAAAAAGAAATGCTCGAAAAGATTAATGAACTCGGTATCGGACCTCAGGGCTTCGGCGGCAGAACAACCGCTATCGGCCTTAACATTGAAACCTTACCCACACACATTGCAGGTATGCCTTGTGCAATCAACATTAACTGCCATGTAACCCGTCACAAATCGGAGGTGATCTAATGGAGAAGCATATTACATTACCTTTAACAGAAGAATTGGCTAAAACATTACATGCAGGTGATACTGTTTATTTAACAGGTACCATTTACACATCACGTGACGCAGGTCACAAGAGAATGTGTGAAGCACTTGCTAAGGGTGAACCCCTTCCCATGGATCCTACAGATGCAACAATCTACTACGTAGGACCTACTCCTGCAAAGCCCGGTCAGGTAATCGGTTCTGCAGGTCCTACAACCAGCGGTCGTATGGACGCTTATGCACCTACTATGATGTCTGTTGGTGCAAGAGGTATGATTGGTAAGGGTGCTCGTCTTCCTGAAGTAATCGAAGCAATGAAGAAATACAACGGTGTATACTTTGGCGCTATCGGTGGTGCAGGTGCACTTCTTGCAAAATGTATCAAGAAGGCTGAACTTATCGCATACGAAGATCTCGGTGCAGAAGCATTGAGAAAACTTTATGTAGAAGATATGCCCTTGGTTGTTATTATCGACAGCGAAGGAAATAACCTTTATGAAGAAGGTAGAGCAGCATATCTTGCGCAGAGAAATAAATAAAAATGTTATTGAGAACTGCTATGGTAAAACATAGTGGTTCTTCTTTTTTTGTTGAGAAAATTGTGTTATAATATTTGTGTTTATCGTGAAATAGGGGAATGAAATAAATTATTAAAAAGGGAAGATAGACAGCACGGAGGAAATAAAATGCTTTTAGATAAAATAAAAGAAAGAATTCCGGAAGAATGTGGCAGTTTGGTCTTTGTGGCTGATGTAAAGAATTGCGGCTTGTTATATATGAATAAAGAGATGAAAGAGAAATTGGGTATTGAGCCGGATGATGATTCCTATATTGGAAGGAAATGCAGTGAAGTTTTGCAGGAAATCACACATTCTTGTGAAAATTGCAAATCCTGCGGTGCCTGTGATACTAAGAGATTTACTCATACGCTGTACCGCAACGAAGAACACGACGAGTATTTTCAGGTTCGTTGGAAGTCCATGGAAGTTGATGAGCATACTTTATATTTGGAAATTGCAGATGAGGTAACTGAGCAGATTAAGCAGCAGAAGGATACGTTGCACCAGTTGGAGCGTGAGCGTGTTTTGATTCGTTGCGCCAAAACGCTGAGGCTGGAATTAGAGGTAAAAGATGCCATTAACCGTCTGTTTGAAATTATAGGCCAATATTACAAAGCCGGCAGGACATATTTGTTTGAAATTGATTATGAGGCGGGAACCACTTCAAATACTTATGAGTGGGTAA
>JAZNLG010000227.1:0-2052 GCA_045578965.1 Lachnospiraceae bacterium
ACGATAAAGGTTTCCGCAAGGTGGCGTTCAATATGCCTTTTAGCGGTTGGATGTGTAAAATGACCCATAAGCCCTTAAAAAGAATGGTGGACAGAATGAAGCCGCCTAAAGGGGTGGTTTTGCGCAATTTTACGATTCCGGGATATCAAGGCGAATCTATTGATGTAAAAGAAATCACACCGGAGCAACCTACTGATGTTGCAATTTTAGATTTGCACGGAGGCGGTTTCGGTTATAAAACATCACCGGGACAGTTTCAATTTGCCTGTGAATATGCTTTGGCCTTGAATTGTCGCGTTTTTATGCCAGATTATCATTTGTTGCCGGACTATCCTTTTCCTGCGGCATATGAGGATGTAATGCTTACATATCAGTATGTGGTTGACCATGCCACAGAACTTTCGGTTCATCCGAATAAAATCATTGTTTTGGGAGACAGCGCCGGAGGTGCACTGGCGGCAAATGTATGCAATACGGCAGAAGCAAGAGGGTTGCCGCGGCCTATGTGTCAGTTGCTTATTTATCCTGTTACAGATGATGAGATGAATACAGAATCTATGAAGCTTTTTCCGGATACGCCATTATGGAATGCGAAAAATAACCGTAAAATGTGGCCAATGTATTTGAAGGGCGTTACAGAGGAGATACGACAAATTGCAGTACCTATTAGGAACCCATTGCCCCAAACGTTACCGCCTACTTATATTGAAACAGCAGAATTCGATTGTCTGCATGATGAAGGACTCGCTTATGCGAAGTATATTGAGAGCGTCGCTGAGTGTGTAGAGATAAATGAAACCAAAGGAACCTTTCACGGATATGATATTTTGGTCAAGCATCCGATTACCAAGAAGAGTATGACTAAGCGAATTGCTTTTATGGAGAAGTATATCAACTCGTGAGTTACTAACTTACGAGTTGATTGTTTTATACGGGTGTTGTTACTTGAAAATTAAAATTGTTTATGAATTTATAAACGAGAACGATCGAAAGTAATTAGTGAAAAATAGTGTAAAAATAGTGAAAAAATAATGGAATTATTTCTGCTTATGAGATATAATATTCATAGGGTTTTGAATGTATTTTCCATGAAAGAAGGATATATATGATAAAGGTTGTTTTAACCAATGAAATTTTAAAAAGAATATCATCCATTGATGAAAATCGTTTTTCGCTAAATACTGTAGAATTACCGGCGATAACATGGAACAGATTGCGCAAGAATTCTAAGAAAAAGAGTTCATATGCGTCTAATAAAATCGAAGGAAATCCATTGACAGAGAAGCAGGCAGAAGAAGTAATTGAAAGAGATGAACATAGGCATTTTTTGAAACCGGAGCAGGAAATACGTAATTATTTTCTGGCATTGAATTTGTTGGAAGATAAACTTAAGAAAAAAGAAGCGTTTTCCAAGAAGATGATTCTCGAAGTGCAGGCTATGGTTGAAAAAGGGGCATCCAAAGAAAAGATTGGATTGAGAGGGCCTATGCCACCGGGAGTACTGTTTGCGGTATATGATTCTGCCAGTGGAACGCCTGACTATATTCCGCCCGAGTATACAGATATACCTGAATTGTTGGATGAACTGGTAGAATATGTGAATACGACAGATGACCATCCTTTAATCATTGCGGCAGTTGTTCATTATCAATTAGTTACCATTCATCCTTTTGAAGATGGGAACGGAAGAACTGCGAGACTTATGTCCGGATATGTCATGGATTTGTATGGATATGGTTTTAACGGAATCGGTTCTTTGGAAGAATATTTTGCTTATGACCCGGAAGAATATTATGAATCACTTCAGATGGGATTGCCGGCGCTATATTACTCGGGAAGAGCGAATCCGCCCCAACCTGAAATTTGGGTAAATTATTTTCTTCGTATGGTAGAGTTATATTCAAAAAAGGTATATGAAATATCAACAGGTGCACAAGAGGATGATTTGGATGGCAGTTTGTCTTATTTGAGTGCGAAAGAAAAGGATTTTCTTGCACTTCTTTTGAAAAAACGGTTATTGGAGTTTACGCCTATAGAAGTAAGTAAAATAAT
>JAZNLG010000228.1:0-2588 GCA_045578965.1 Lachnospiraceae bacterium
CTTGTACTCCAACTAAAACACTTTCAATGTGGCCATCTTCCGCTGGAAAAGAAACTAATTTTCTTACCTGTTCTTCCATTTTACATTCCCTCATCTATATCACATAAATACGAAACTTTGAGTTTCTAAACTATTTTACAACTTCAAATCTTCTGTTGCTTTCAATCTCTCCACAAGACTGAAATTTTACATTCTTTATCAAATATACTTCGTTTTATATATTCCGGCACAAATAATTATTTTCGCTCCTGCAGGGTTCACATCTATATACTATTGCGGTTCCCAATTTCCCTGCTGCCTTATTCCTGTAGCAGTTGCCTCTTTTTCAATCAAATCGATTTCCTGTTCTGTTAACGAAACTTCCATAGCAGTAACAAGTTTGGTAGCATGAGACGGTTTGGTAATTCCTACAATCGGCACCGCGCCTTTACTGATTGCCCAAAGAATCGGAATCTGCGAAGAATCGATTTCATATTTGTCTGCTATAAGTTTCATCACGGCAAGCAATTTTTCAATTTTTACAAATTTACTTTTCGGAAAAGCAATATTTCTCGAAGAAAGGAGTGGGAAGTGATTCTTGGCACTGTACTTACCGGATAGCGCTCCTTGTTCCAAAACCATATAGGCATAATACTTCATTCCGTTATCATTACAGTAATCAATAATCTGTTGCTGGTCATTCCTGAGAAGACTAAAATGATTCTGTACTGCCGCCAGTTTCACTCCTTCCTTCTGTAACACACTTTCAGCAATCTGAATATGTTCCAGTGAAACATTTGATATTCCGATATTTTTGATTTTACCGTCTTTTATCAAGGGAATTGCTTCCTGAAGATTCAATACAAGATTATTTGGCATATGAATCCAAAACAAATCCGCACACTCTCTTCCCAAACGTTCCATACTTTCATAAAAAGATTTTGTCAATGCACCCTTGCGATATTTCTTCGTCGGAGCAAATTTCGTAGAGATAAAAATATCTTCGTGTTCATTTATCATAGTCCCCAGAAAACTTTCACAAGTTCCCATACCATAAACCGCTGCCGTATCCCAGTGTAAAAATCCCAGTTTAACTGCTTCTTCAAATGCCTCCTTTAAAATTCCCGGATTCTGTTTTTTCCCAAAAATCATAGAAGAACCATTTACTCCCGTTCCCCACGCCCAAGTACCAATCATAATATTCTTCATGCTATATACCTCCGTATTATCTGCAAAACGTATCCCTTCTTCTCATTCGCTTCCACAACGATGTCATTCCGATGGACAATGATGATATCAATAATCCGACAAGAATAATTTCTACCGCCCGGAGTTTTACCTCTATATTCATTGCAGTGACAAATGCCACCGTCCACGCTATAATCAACCACTGGATAATATAAATCACATTCAGATTCCGACTGCAAAAACAGATAAAGGTTCCTGCCTTTGTCTGCTCCATTTTACCAAGCAAAAAATGACTGATACCAAGTGCAATTAACACAAATGCCGCTATCCATAGTACACCTATGAAGGTCTGATGATAATATGAATTATCAGCCAGTGCATAAATGTAACGAATGTCATAACCTATCCAACAGAAGCAGGATGTAAAAGCAAGCGCAACTACAACACCACTAATAAGTATTATACGATAAAATCTGTCTTTATCACATACTCTTTGAAGATATTCCGCAAAAATCATTCCTAAAAGAGGATATAGACACCAAAGCGAGAAAGGGAATGCTACTTTCTCCCCCGTAGGTAATAAAAGTCCCAGTAGATTACCGGGAATTACAGAAGAAAAAGTCAAATGTGTGGCCCACATACCAATCGCCTGTATCAATACACCTATCATTAACATTCTTTTTGTACCAATTCCTGCTTTCTTCAGGAACCCTACCACCAAAAAGGTCATTCCGGAAAACTGTAAAATGTCAATATTCAGAAAACCATCCGCAATATATTCAAAACTGTAATCCATACCCAGCAGAACATTCCCCAATATCTCAAGAAACGTTTCTCTGAAAAAATTCAAAGCAAATCCCATAAATAACAATTTCCAACCTCGCTTTATAAACGCTCCCGGAGAGTTATGACGGGTATAAACCATTCCGATTCCCATAGTAAACATAAATACCGGAGCAGCCATCGGACCGCCAAGGAATTCCATCGCATTACGGAAAAAGCCCTCAGGCATCATATTATGGTAATCATAATTTCCTAATTGCTCATAAACATGGATACAAATCATAAAAAAAATAGCAAAGAACTTTACGCAATCCACCTCAAACTGTCTGCCCGTATTCACACATTCGGATGCAATGAACGAGTCTGTATGTAATTGATGTTCATGCCTGTCAATCTCCCGTCTTTCCATCTGTTTACCTTCCTTTATCAGAAATTTTCTTGAATGTTTTTAATGTCATAAGTGCACCTTTCATTTTGCCTCCTTTTAATAGTGACCACGAGGTCGCTATTGTTTTATAAAAAAAGAGAATACAATATTCTCCTTTTTATATTCTACTCTTTCCTGAGCATTGAAAAAGCAAGCACACCTCTTAAGTGGTAACGCAACAAAGAATTAAGTTGCTCTTTCATATTCTCCT
>JAZNLG010000229.1:0-2884 GCA_045578965.1 Lachnospiraceae bacterium
GAAAAGGGTGGATATATTGATGAAGATTAGTACATTTTTTTATACGTTGAGACAAGGCATTATTAATGTATTCCGAAATAAATGGTTTACGCTGGCGTCCCTGGCTACCATCAGTGCCTGTCTGTTTATTTTTGGTATTGCATATTCCCTGTTGGTGAATTTTCAACATATGGTAAAAACTGCGGAAGAAGGTGTGTCCATTACTGTTTTTTATGATGAAGGTTTGGCGCAGGAAGAAATTGATTTGATTGGTGCGCAGATTGGTGCCAGAACGGAAGTGTCCAGAGTTGTATTTGTATCTGCAGATGAAGCCTGGGCAGAGTTCTCGGCTGAACTTGGTGAGGCTGCAGAAGGAATTACGGAGAATCCGTTGGTGAATTCCGCAAATCATGAAATATACTTGAACGATGTATCGGCACAGGCAACTCTGGTAAAATACATTGAGCAGATTGAAGGTGTGCGTAAGGTTAACCAGTCTGAGTTTACGGCGAACCTTTTTACCGGTGTGAATTCACTGGTAACGTATGTTTCCATCGGTATGATTGCCATTCTTTTATCGGTATCCGTATTCTTAATCAGTAATACCGTAACCATCGGTATTTCGGTACGTAAGGAAGAAATTACGATTATGAAATATATCGGAGCGACGGACTTTTTTGTACGTGCCCCCTTTGTTTTTGAAGGTATGATTATCGGATTGATCGGTTCGGCGTTGCCTTTGGTGTTACTGTATTACATCTACGAAGTAGCATTGAAATTCCTTGCGGAGAAGTTTGCTTTCCTGTCTAATTTGCTGGTAACCTTACCGGTTTGGGAAGTGTTTAACGTATTGGTTCCGGTTTCCCTGGCAATCGGTATCGGCATCGGATTTTTCGGAAGTTTCTTTACGGTTAGAAAGCACTTGAAAGTTTAATTTTAGGATAAAAACAAAGAATGAATAAAAGAGTAAAAAGATATTTAATCAAAGGAATTGTGTGTTGCTTTGTATTCTGTGCCGTGATTTTTATCTCTGATCGTGAAGTGTCTGCGAATCGTATTTCGGAGTTAGAGGCCAGTATCCAGGAAAAAGAAGCAGAAATCGATGCCGCAGAGAAAGAAAAAAAGGAATTGACCACCGGCTTGACAAATGTGGAAAATGTCAAAAAGGAACTGGAGAAGAGCAAAGCGAATCTGACGGCATATGTGAATGAACTGGATGCCACGGTAGCGGAGATTCAGGAAAAGATTGATACATTAACGGAACAGATTGCAGACAAAGAGAAAGAAATCGAGCAAACTAAGAAAGAGTTGGCGGATGCACAACAGACGGAAGCGGACCAGTATGCAGCCATGCAACATCGTATGCAGAGCATTTATGAGCAGGGTGATTTGTACTATCTGGAATTGCTGGCAGATTCCGGCAGCCTGGCGGACTTTTTGAATCGTTTGGATTATATTGAGCAGTTATCACAATATGATAACAATTTGCTGATAGAATATCAGGGTGTTGTGGAATATGTAAGTCTCTGCAAAGAGAAGTTGGAAGTGGAACAGGAAGTTCTGCATGAAACCAAAACGGCAGCAGAGGCAGAGCAAACGGCTATGGAAGAATTGATTAAAGATAAAGAAAATGAAATTCTTGCTTATGAAAACGACATAGCCAAAAAAGAAGAAATTATTGCGGCTTACGAGGCGGAAATTGCAGAGCAGACATCTGTAATTGAAGCGTTGGAGGCAGCAGTTGCAGCAGACAGACAGAGCCTCTGGGGCGAACGTGTATACAATGGCGGTATGTTCTGTTGGCCGGCACCTTCTTATACGCGAATTTCAGATGATTACGGCTACAGAAATCATCCGATTCTGAATGTACAGCAGTTCCACACCGGTGTGGATATGGCAGCGCCCGGCGGTACGGCTATTCTTGCGGCTTATGACGGTGTTGTAGTGCAGGCCGCTTACAATGCATCTATGGGTAATTATGTTATGATTGACCATGGTAGCGGATTGTATACCATCTATATGCATGCGCAGAAACTGATGGTAAGTACCGGAGAAGAAGTTGCCCGTGGCGAGCAGATTGCTACTGTTGGAACCACCGGTAGAAGTACCGGTAACCATTTGCATTTCGGCGTTCGTTTGAACGGAAGTTATGTGAGTCCCTGGGGCTATATCAGCAAACCGTAATTCCGGCAGATAAATTGTGTTTATTGGCTGGGAATATTGTGAAAACTAAAGTAATAAATTTTATTTAAGAAGACATATTTTATAAAAGCAATTTTTATAAGATATATAATCTTGGGGAAGAAGAGCATTATGACAAACAAGGGTAAAATCAAATATTTTGCATTGGGTCTTTTGGTAGCAACGCTTTGGTTTCTTGTGATTGGCGGGATCTGTCTTTTAATCAGCAGCGGAATATTCAGACCGAAGAGTGATATGGGAGGCGGTGCTGCTACAGAGGCTAATGTACAGAAAATAGAGCATTTTCAGAGATTGCTGGAAACCTATTATTATGAGGATGTATCCAGAGAAGAATTGGCTGACGGTGTTTTGTACGGATTGATGGAAACCGTGGGAGATCCTTATACCTGCTATTATTCCGTGGAAGAAATGGAAGAATTGACGGCTGATATTGAAGGCATTTTCCATGGCATCGGTGCATATCTGGAAATGGACTATGATAAGGGATATGCCAAAATCAGCGGAATTATTGATGGTACACCTGCCAGTCAGTCGAATATTAAAGTGGGCGATTATGTTGTGGAAGTAGATGGTGTGGATACCTATGAAATGACGCTTACTGATGTGGTTTCTATGATTCGCGGTGACGCGGGAACCCAGGTAACCCTTACACTGAATCGTGACGGCGCAGAAATGGATGTGACTGTTACCCGTCAGAATATTG
>JAZNLG010000230.1:0-2841 GCA_045578965.1 Lachnospiraceae bacterium
TGACAAAGGGGTCTTGATATCATGAGATAAAGAAAGAATCAAGGTCTTACGGTCCTTTTGGAATTCCAGTTCCTTCTCTTTATTATCTTCCAACTTTTCACGAAGCATATCCATGCCCCAAAGGAAACGCCCGAACAACTTACTCTTTTCTTCTTTTACAGGCGTGGACAAATTACCCTTGGCAAGTTCGTATGATAAATTGCTCATGACATGGAAGGGTTTCAATACTTTCCTATACACGTATAAAAGCACCGCGACGGTAATAAGTATCATCCCAACCAACGCAATGTTCATCCAAATAATAATGTTGTTTTCCCGGTTAGCCCTATATTCAATTCGATATAAATTGTCGTTGATTTCTTCTACCACATAGTCATTGTTGCAGGTCTCTTCCGGCGAAAAAACGGCAACTTTTACAATGGTTTCATAGGCGGATAAATCCATTGCCTCAACCTGTTCCACCGTTAAGTTCTGCTCCTCAATTTCTCTTGCCACGCGGGCAGTTTCCACGCGGTAAAGGCGCCCTGTATCGCTTTCGCTTTGATGAATATTGATTCCGTTACAAAGCAAAACCAAAACAACCTCTATGATTAAAATCAAACAAACAAAGCCTTTAAATCTATTCAAATCTGTATCCTACTCCCCACTCCGTAATAATATGTTTCGGTTTCTTCGGCTCTTCTTCAATCTTCTCACGAAGCCACTTGATATGTACCGTCAAAGTCTGTAACTCTGAGTCACTGTCACTTCCCCAAACCGTATTGAACAAGAATTCCTTCTTCATAGTGACATTTTTATTCTCAATCAGAAGTTTTAACAGCTCGAATTCCTTCTCGGTAATATCCTTCTTCTGTCCGTCCACAAATAAACTCTGTTGTACAGTATTCAAGCGAAGATTACCTTCCACAATTTCTTCCTGTCCGTATTTTCTCTTAAAAATGCCTTTTATCTTGGCAATTAAAATATCGATATCGTAAGGCTTCTCAATATAATCGTCCGCTCCGAGATTCAAACCTTTTAATTTGTCATTCTTCTCCACCTTGGCGCTGGCGATTAAAATGTGGGTATTGGATGTCTCTCTGATTTTGGAACAAACCGCAAATCCATCCATACCGGGAAGCATAATATCCAGCACAATTAACTTGGCACCGTACTTTTCGTACAACGCCAAGGCTTTTTCTCCTGTATCGGCGATACTTACCGCATAATTTTCTTTTCTTAAGAAATCACAGAGTAAGGTGCCGATTTCTTTATTGTCTTCTACGATTATAATATCTAACATAACATTTACCTACTTCACTTTTATCTGCTTTTATCATAAGAAAATCTATGAATGGTTGTCAATATAAAATCCTGTGTATCCGAACCAATCATAAAAGCCGTATTCGGATTGTCCCAAATACGGCTCATTACGACTTTTATTACTGTTTCACTTCTTTTTTCATATTCTCTTTCGCTACGGAAAGCATTAATTTAATACGATTTTCCTGATTTACCTTGGTTGCGCCCGGGTCGTACTCAATGTCCACGGCATTTAACTTAGGCTCAATGCGTCGTATTTTATTCAGCATACCTTTCACAGACACGTGACAGGGAAGACAGCCAAAAGGTTGCACACAGATTACGTTTTCATATCCGTGCGCCACAAACTCCATCATCTCTGCTGCGATATACCAGCCCTCGCCCATACTGTTTCCGGTGTTAATAATACCTTCCGCACGTTTCTTTAATACTTCCACGCGCTCCGGTGCCACGAAACAGTCAAACTCTTCCATAATGCTAATCATCATATTTTCCATATGGAACATATATTTCATTGCAATTTCGAGAATCAGGCGTTTCATAGGCTTACCACCGTAAAGACGCAAGTCCTCCAGCGCACCGTTGGTTTTATAAATACCAAAGCCTAAAACACTGGGGAAATAGGTTTCACAGTCCTGGGCACGAAGGAACTGCTCCAAGCCGTTATTTGCCGGCTCAGAGTATTTCAAATACAATTCTCCTACTACGGCCACTTTTACCTTGGGAACCTTCTTCACCTCAATGTCTGCAAACTCCTGAAGCATGGTGCGGATATTCTTCTTAATTTCCTTATGGCTGTATCCTTTTCCCTTGGTGTAACGCTCACCGAAATAAGCGGTCCACTTCTGCATCATACGGTCCGCATCACCCTTATTTACTTCATAAGGACGCACCTGGTTGGCCGCAATCATCATCATATCGCCATACATCAATGCAGATAAAAGCATGCGATAACCGCGAATGGAGATATCGATACCGGAATTCAATTCCAGGCCCCAAATATTTGCAGAGATAAAAGGAATCTGGGGGTAACCAGCGCGTTCCATTGATTTACGCATCAGATTGATATAGTTGGAATCCCTGCAACCGCCGCCGGACTGGGTAATAACCATAGCGATTTTATCAGGGTCATATTTACCGCTTTCTACGGCGTTAATCATCTGACCGGTAACCAATACGCCGGGATAACACAAATCATTGTGTACGTATTTCAAGCCCTTCTCAATCGCTTCCGCTCCGCCGCTTTCGATGATTTTAACATTCAATCCTTCTTTGGCAAAAACAGGAAGAATGATAGACGCATGAATCGGTGCCATCATAGGGCACAGAATGGTATATTCTTTTTTCATTTTTTTGGTAAATTTCACCCTGGGTCTGTAATGGGTTTTATTCTGTTCCAAAAAACTAATCCTCCTTTTTTTGCTCGATTGCCGCAAGCAAACTTCTCAAGCGGATTTTAACCGCTCCTAAATTCGTAACTTCGTCAATTTTTAACTGGGTATAAAGCATACCGGCCGTTTCCAAAATTTCTCTGGTTTC
>JAZNLG010000231.1:0-5577 GCA_045578965.1 Lachnospiraceae bacterium
CAATACCCAAAATAATATACCGTCTGCTCGGGAAATATACCCGTCTTTTAATCCCAAGAATGCCAGCAATGCACTGATTACAATTACAAAAGGAATTTCAATCTGTAAGGTATTCTTTTTTACTGCCAATGGGATAATAACCGCAGTAAGACCCAATATAAGAAGAATATTCATAATATTGCTTCCCACAACATTACCGATTGTAATCTCTGCACTTCCTTTAAGAGCCGCCGTAATCGATACCGCTGCTTCCGGCGCACTGGTACCCATAGCTACAATCGTAAGGCCAATAACAATCTGCGGAATACCGAACTTACCGGCCACTTTGCTAGCGCCCTCAACAAACCAGTCCGCACCCTTGATTAACATGACAAAACCAATTACCAATAAAACAAATTGCAATAATAAACTCATAATATATTTCTCCCGCCAATTTCCAGCATTTCCTTTGAAAAGTTTAGCAGATTACAAAGTTAGACGCAAGAAAAATTATAGTTTACTTTATGACAAAAATATACTAGAATTGTTTCTGAATAAAATAATAAGAAGGAGATATAGGCAATTATGAATATTTCACCATTACAGAAAGCCAGATATGAATATACACCAAAGCTTCCCGGAATGCTTCGTAACGGCATCGCGGACATTTGTGTATGTGAAGGCGCAGAGGCACAGAGCGTAGCTGACCAGGAAAAGATCAAAGCACTTTTGCCTAACACTTATGGTAAGAAAGAGATTACTTTCCAGAAAGGCCAGAACACATCAGAAGCTAAGAAGCAGATTGTTGGTGTTATCCTTTCCGGTGGACAGGCTCCCGGTGGACACAACGTTGTTTGCGGTTTATATGACGCATTAAAGGCTACTAATCCTGAAAACGAACTTTACGGTTTCAAGGGCGGCCCAAGCGGACTTATCGAAGACGATTACATCGTATTAACTGACGACTATGTTGACCAGTTCAGAAATACAGGTGGTTTCGATATCATCGGTTCCGGCAGAACAAAATTAGAGACAAACGAACAGTTTGCTATCGCTGCTGAAGTTTGTAAGAAACACGGTATCACAGCTATCGTTATCATCGGTGGTGATGATTCCAACACAAACGCAGGTATCCTTGCTGAATACTTTGCTGCTAACAACACAGGCGTACAGGTTATCGGATGTCCTAAGACAATCGACGGTGACTTAAAGAACGAAGACATCGAATGCTCATTCGGTTTCGATACCGCTACTAAGACATACAGCGAAATCATCGGTAACATCGAAAGAGATGCTAACTCAGCTAAGAAGTACTGGCACTTCGTTAAGGTTATGGGACGTTCTGCTTCTCACGTAGCTTTGGAATGTGCTCTTGAAACACAGCCTAACATCTGTTTAGTATCAGAAGAAGTTGCTGCTAAGAAGATGTCACTTTCTCAGATCGCTGATTACATTGCTGATTCAGTTGAAAAGAGAGCAGCTAAGGGCTGGAACTTCGGTGTTGCTATTATCCCCGAAGGTGTTGTAGAATTCGTTCCTGAATTCTCTGTATTGATTCACGAAATCAACGAACTCCTTGCAGGCAGCAAGGCAGATGCATTCAACGCTCTTCCTACATGGGATGAAAAGTATGCATTTATCCAGAACGGTTTAACCAAGGAATCTATGGAAGTATTTGCAATCCTTCCTCAGGCTATCCAGCAGCAGTTATTCTTAGAAAGAGATCCTCACGGAAACGTACAGGTATCCCTTATCGAATCTGAGAAATTATTCTCTGCTATGGTTGCTGATAAGTTGGCAGCTCGTAAGGCAGCAGGCACATACAAGGGCAAATTCAGCGCACTTCACCACTTCTTAGGATACGAAGGAAGATGTGCATTCCCTTCAAACTTCGACTCAGACTACTGCTACTCACTTGGATACAACGCATTTATGTTAATCCAGTACGGCTACAACGGATACTTATCTAAGATTTCCAACCTTTCTAAACCCGCTAACGAATGGGTTGCAGGTGGTATGCCTATCACAAAGATGATGAACATCGAAAGAAGACATGGCGAAGATAAGCCCGTTATTAAGAAAGCTCTTGTAGAATTAGATGGTGCTCCTTTCAAATTCTTCGAAGCAAACCGTGACGAATGGGCAGTTGAAACATGCTTCGTATATCCCGGTGCTATCCAGTACTACGGACCCGCAGAAGTATGCGATATCACAACTGTAACACTTGCTCTTGAGCAGGCGAAATAAGTTGAGTTGATTTTTAACTTGATATAAAAAGATAAAGGCGTAGGTTTTATCCTACGCCTCTTTTTTATACCAAAAAACTATTGCGGTTCCCAGGTTCCCTGCTGGCGAATGCCTGTTGCAGTTGCTTCCTTTTCAATCAAATTCAATTCTTCTTGGGTTAGCGAAACTTCCATCGCCTCAGCAAGTTTTGTTGCATGAGACGGTTTGGTAATTCCCACAATAGGAATCGTTCCCTTGCTGATTGCCCAGAGAATCGGAATCTGCGAAGAATCAATTTCGTATTTATCCGCTATATTTTTCATAATTTCAAGCAACTTTTCAATCTTCTTAAATTTGCTCTTGGGAAAAGCAAGGTTTCTTGAAGAAAAGAAAGGAAAATGATTTTTAACACTGTACTTACCGGAAAGTGCCCCCTGCTCTAAAACCATATATGCATAATATTGAATACCGTTACTGTTGCAATAATCAATAATCGGTTGCTGGTCATTTCTTAAAAGACTAAAATGATTCTGTACCGCTGCCAGTTTTAATCCGTCCTTTTGCAATATGCGCTCGGCACTTTGAATATGCTCTAAGGAAACATTGGATATTCCGATATTTTTAATGCTACCGCTTTTGATAAGGGGAATTGCTTCCTCGAGATTTAATTCAAGATTATTCGGCATGTGAATCCAAAACAAATCCGCCTCACTTCTTCCAAGCCGCTCCATACTTTCATGAAAAGATTTCGTCAATGCGCCTTTTTTATATGACTTACCCGGTGCAAATTTCGTTGAAATAAAAATATCTTTACGCTCGTTTATCATCGTTCCCAAAAGAGATTCACAAGTTCCCATACCGTAAACAGCCGCCGTATCCCAACTCAAAAAACCATGCTTGACTGCTTCTGCGAAAGCCTCGCGCAATATTTCCGGATTCTGTTTTTTACCAAAAATCATTGATGAACCGTTTATTCCGGTCCCCCACGCCCACGTACCAATCATTACTCCCTTCATACATATACCTCCGTTTATTACTTACTCCGCAATATCCATTACTTACTAATTCGCTTCCATACCATTGTTATTCCAATTGCCGATACAGATACCAAAAATCCCACAAGAAAAATCCCTGTCGCCTGAAGTTGTGCTTCAATATCCATAGCGGTAACAAATGCAACCATCCATGCAATTAAGAGCCATTGGATAATATAAATCGTATTCAGATTCTGACTGCAAAAACGGATAAAAAATCCTGCTTTTGTCTGCTCAATTCTTCGGAAGATAAAATGGCTGATACCAAGTGCAAGCAAAACAAACGGCATTATCCAAAGTATGCTCATAAACGTTTGTCGATAATACGAATTATCTGCCAATGCATAAAAATGGCGAATATCATACTCCATCCAACACAAACAGGACGAAAATGCAATCGCAACCACCACACTTGTCACAATAAGCATACGATAAAATTTGTTTTTATCCAATACTCTTTGCAGATATTCTGCAAAAATAATTCCAAAAAACGGATAAAGGCACCAAAGTGAAAAAGGAAACGCTACTTTCTCTCCCGTCGGTAACAAAAGACCAAGTAGGTTACCGGGAATCACTGAAGAAAAAGTCAAATGTGATGCCCACATACCAATAGCCTGAAACAATACTCCGATTACCAGCATCTTTCCGATACCGATTCCTGCTTTCTTCATAAGCCCCACAATGAGAAAAGTCATCCCGGCAAACTGTAAAATATCAATATTTAAAAAGCCGTCGGCAATATACTCGAAACTGTAATCCATTCCAAACAAAAGATTCCCCAAAATCTCAAGCAGGGTTTCTCTGAAGAAATTTAGGGCAAACCCCATAAACAATAATCTCCAGCCTCTTTTTATAAACTCCTTCGGGGAATTATGACGCGTATAAACCATTCCGATTCCCATCGTAAACATAAATACCGGAGCCGCCATCGGTCCGCCAAGGAACTCTACTACATTGCGGAATACTCCCACAGGCACAATATTATGATAGTCATACGCGCCCAATTGTTCATAAACATGAATACAAATCATATAAAAAACAGCAAAAAACTTTATACAGTCAACCTCGAACTGTCTGCCCGTATTGATCCGTTCAGATGATAATATATCTTTCAATTTTATCCCTCCTTTTATTAGCGACTATGCGGTCGCTTTTGTCTTGTAAAAAAAGAGAATTTAAAAAAACTCTCTTTTTATACACAAACTTCCATTACTCTTTCCTAAGCATTGAGAATGCAAGTACGCCTCTTAAGTGATAGCGAAGCAAGGAATTAAGTTGCTCTTTCATGTTCTCATCGGAGATATGATTTACCAAAATATTCTCAATCCCAGCCATCAGCATTTTAACCAAAGATGACGCAAAACCTTCCGGCGTTCTCTGTGGATCAAATGCAATAAAATTCTTCATCAGTTCCTGCTCTATCATTTGCTTTAATGCCACGCCTTCTTCCGGAGCATCAGGACTGATAATAATCATCATTTCTTTCCTGTATTTATACATCACAGGAAAAAGTGCTTGCGTCATCCGCTGTGCAATCTCGTCGTTTGAAAATGCAAGTAATTCCCTACCGGTAAGAACTCCCAAAGCGTTTTTAATTTCCAAAGAAGGTTTTGTCAGAAGTTCATGGCATATATCCTCCTTGGATGTAAAATAACGATATAGATTGCTTTTACTAATCATACAACGTCCTGCAATGGAACTCATGGTGGCATTGCGAAACCCTTTCGAACTGAATTCTTCCAATGCCGCTTCTAATATTTGTAGTCGTATATAATCTTTTTGTACTTGCATAGTTTCCCCAATTTTATTAGTGACCATTCGGTCGCTTATGATTTTATCACCTTATATCAAGTTTGTCAACACGTCATTCACTTGTCCCAATTAAAAAACTTATAGCCTTAATTTGCATTACTTCTTTTTGCAAAACACGAACTACAATAAACAGGAGCGCCTTCCTTTGGTTCAAAAGGAACCTGACCCTCGCCACCACATTCATCGCAAATAATTGTATATTTAAGACCTTTTTTCGCTTTTCGTGCCTTTATACAACTTTTGCATCTCTTAGGATCGTTGGTATATCCCTTCTGCGCATAAAATTCCTGCTCACCTGCTTCAAATACAAATTCCTCTCCGCAATCCACACAAACTATTTTCTTATCCTCATACATCTTCAAATCCTCCCTATATATAAAACCAAACAATTTAAGTCACTTCCATTATAGCCTCATCCTACAATTAACACAATAAAAAGCCCCGATATAAATCGCGGCTTTTAAAATAATTCTCTTTTGATTAATGCTTGCTGAACTACGAGCCCTGTAAAATTGGGCATTTGGTA
>JAZNLG010000232.1:0-20093 GCA_045578965.1 Lachnospiraceae bacterium
TGGGACTTGTATATTACGGCGGCATTAAAGCCCCCGCGAAGGAATCAAAGTAAATAATTTAAGGTATGCATAAATAAAAAGAGAAGCTTGGCATTTTATCTAAGCTTCTCTTTTTTGTACCAGAATTTCAATTTGTTATTAATTTTTTCAATTTGTTTTTCTGCTTTCTTGATAATATTTTGATTATTCTCTTCTTTTGCAAGTTCAAGTACTTCTTCCCAATTTTCTAAATCTTCGAGAAGCATTCCTTTATACTGATTATCTGTCATTCCCATTTCTTCCATTACCTACACCTCCTCTAAATTCAACGCAAAAATATACTACAAACGAACCTCTTCTCAAGAGATTTTTATCTTTTTTAATCCCCACCAAAGAATATTCATCCTCTTCTCCCGACCTTTTAATGTTTTTTACATATAATAATAAAAAATATCATAGACTTTTATCAGAAAAAATTATATAATAGGAGTGAAGTGTATATACACTTCCTTTTACATACGCAAATAATCAAAAAGTAATTGACTTTTAGGAGGAAAATGTAAAATGGGATTGATTAAATCAACTTTAAGTTCTATGGGTAATTCAGTGAAGGACACCTTTGGCAACGTATTAGGCGGTGTCAGCAGTGGTGTTAATACAGTATTGGGCGATGTTGCCGCAAGAGAATTCTTCTACTGCGATGCATTCCCTAATGATGTTTTAATTCAGAAAGGCCGTAAGCGCGACCAGAAGGGCAACAACAAAGGTAGCGATAATATTATTTCTAACGGTTCTATGGTTATCGTAAACGAAGGTCAGTGTATGATTCTCGTTGATCAGGGTAAAATTACCGAAGTTTGCGCAGAACCCGGTGAATTCATCTATGATGCTTCTACCGAACCTTCCATTTTCTACGGAAACTTAGGCGAGAATATTAAGAATTCTTTTGTCCAGCTTGGTAAGCGTATTGCTTTCGGCGGCGAAATCCCTAAGGATCAGCGTGTTTACTACGTAAACTTACTTGAAATCCGTAACAACCTTTGGGGTACCGCAGGAACCTTCCCCTTCTTCATTCACGATAAGGTAACAGGTTTCCAAGGCGATATTAACATTATGTGTAACGGTGAATTTACATATACAATTGTTGACCCTGTTCGTTTCTATACTTTCCACGCCGGTAACGTAAGAGACGAATTCAACAAGAAAGAAATTCACAGTATTCTTCGCTCTGAATTTATGACAGCGTTCCAGCCCGCTTTGGGAACTTTCTCAGAAGTTGGTTTACGTTACAGCCAGATTACTACTCTTACAGATAAATTAACGGATCAGTTAAACGTTCAGTTATCCGAAAAATGGGGACAGTTACGTGGTATTAAGGTAGCATCCGTTACCATCAACACCATTAAGGCTACTCCCGAAGACGAAGAAAGAATCAAGAAGTTCCAGGATGTTGCTGTTTACACCAACGTAAACATGGCAGCTGCTCGTATGGCTACCGCTCAAGCTAACGCTATGGAAGCTGCAGCAAGCAACGAAGCAACCGGTCCTATGATGGCTTTCGCAGGTATGAATATGGCACAGATGACAGGCGGAATGAACGCTAACAGTTTATTCGCTATGGGTCAGCAGCAGGCTCCCCAGGCTCCTATGCAACCCGCAGGTGCAGTTGTTGGTGCAGCAGCCGCTCCCGCAGCAGGTTGGGCTTGCGGATGTGGTACAACAGGCAACACCGGAAAGTTCTGTATGAACTGCGGTCAGCCCAAGCCCGCTGACGCTGAAGGTTGGACCTGTTCATGTGGTGCAGTAAACAAAGGTAAATTCTGTCAGGAATGTGGTGCTAAGAAACCCGCAGGCGCACCTCTCTACAAGTGTGACAAGTGCGGTTGGGAACCCGAGGATCCTACCAATCCTCCTAAGTTCTGTCCTGAATGCGGCGATGTGTTTGATGACAATGATGTTCAGAAATAATATTAGCCGAATCGTGGAATTCGATTAGATTAAGATAGCGGTTTGTGCTCAGGTGCAAGCCGCTATTTTTAGTAAATCACTTTTATAACTATAAAACATAAATATATCACTTCCTTTACATAAAAAGATGGATATTTTTATTTAATAACGGAGGAAAAAATGGACACAAATGATATGACAATAAACGAACCGAATATTGTAGAAACCAAAGAGGAAACCGATCGTAAATGTCCTCAATGTGCCGGAGTTATGAGTTTCGATCCTGCAACCGGCGGCACAGCCTGCCCCTACTGCGGATATGTAGAAGAAATTGAAGCCGAGGAAGATTTACCGGAAGTTGCAGAAGAATTGGACTTCGAAAGTGCGGAATCCACCGGCAACTGCAACTGGGGCGTGGAAAAGAAAACCGTACTCTGTAAAAGTTGTGGTGCCGAATCCATTTATGACGCATTGGAAGTTTCCAGCGAATGCCCTTACTGCGGTTCCAACCAGGTAATGGAAGCCCAAGGTAAAGATACTTTGGCGCCCAATGGCGTTGTTCCTTTTAAAATTTCCGATGACGAAGCATCCAAACTTTTCAAAGCATGGATTGGTAAGAAGTTCTTCTGCCCCAAACTGGCCAAGGAATCTGCAAGAGCAGACTCTTTTAAGGGTGTATATCTCCCCTACTGGACCTACGATGCCCAGACAAAAACCAGTTATCGTGCGCAGTTTGGTAAAGATCGTCGTGTTCGAAACAACCAGGGCGAAACCAAAACGGTTACCGATTGGTACCGCACAAACGGAATTTACGAAGAATTTATCGATGATCAACTGGTTCTTGCAACCAATCGCCACAATAACTGGATGTTAAAAGGAATTGAACCTTTTAACACCGCTGACAATAAAACCTACAAGCCCGAATATGTCGCAGGTTTTGGTGCCGAACGCTATTCCGTAGGATTAAAAGAAGGTTGGGAAAAAGCAAAAGCCGCTATCCAACTCCGCTTACGCAACAACATTACGCAAAAAATTCGTCGCGAAAAAAACGCAGACCATGTAAAAGATTTACATATCCGTACTGCATACACCAATATTACCTATAAATATCTGATGCTCCCTATTTGGATTTCATCTTTTAAATACAATGATAAGGTGTACCAATTTATGGTAAATGGCCAGACCGGTAAAGTATCCGGTAAAACTCCTGTATCTATAGCAAAAGTAATTCTTGTAATTCTTTCAGTACTGGCAGTTCTCGGCTTATTACTCTTGATTGGTTCTGTAATGGGTGAATAATATGCTGAATACATTAATGAATTTAAGTAATAGTTTAATATTAGGCATCGGTGGTATGCTGGCCTTCGGTTCTATTGCTTTTATCGCCGGCGCAATTATTGCATTGGTCATTTTAATAATTTTAATTGTTGTTATTGTTAAAGTAATCAAGAAATTAACCTATGCATCACGACAAATACGTTCAGTGACCAACACAGTCAAAGGCGTGTCCAAGGCGGTTTACGGCACAGAAAACGTGGTTGAAGGTGTTAAAAGGCAACAATTTGAACATTCCATAACACCTCGTACCATTTCCAATATGTCAAGTGTTTACCTTCCTCAAATCCAGAGAGATTTTCCGGAATTTCACTATGATGAAATGCGCGAACGTGCCAAGAACGTACTTACTTCTTATCTCTACTGTATCGACAATGATGACCCTTCCAAATTATCGGAAGGCAATGACGAATTAAAGAATGCACTTACCATGCATTTACAGTTATTAAAAGACCGTAATTATGATGAGCATTTTGAACGTATGAAAATACATAAGTGCGAAATTTCCAACTATATCAAAAAAGATGGTCGTTGTACCGTAACGTTCCAGGCTGCGATTCAGTATTATCACTATATTTTAGAAGGTGACCGCATCAAAACCGGTCGTAAAGATCAAATGAAGCAGGGAAAATATGAAATTGCCCTGGTATATGTTCAGGACCGCGATTTAGCCAAGGAGGCCGCAAATTCAGCCTTAGGTGTTACTTGTCCCAACTGCGCCGCACCTATATCTAATTTAGGCGCCAAACACTGTATTTACTGCGGTACACCAATCGTTGAATTTAACATCCATGCATGGAGTTTTGCATCCATAAAAGAATTAAAGTAATTAAGTTTTTATCATCAAAAATTGTAAAAAACGCCTTTTACCGGGCGTTTTTTCTTTTGTGTTTCTTTCTGTTTTTTTCCTGAAATTTCCATTCTCTGATTGCAAAGATATTCCTTTTATATGTATAAAAAGATGCTTTTAAGAGATATTATTTGTAGGCACTTTTTATGAAAGGAGACATTACTATGCTTTTTAGAATTATAAACGCAATTGCATTAACACTTGTAATTGTCGGTGCCATTAACTGGGGACTCATCGGCTTCTTCGGCTTTGATTTGGTCGCTGCACTCTTCGGCGATATGAGCGGATTATCCAGAGTTATTTATGCTTTGGTAGGTCTTGCCGGAATATATTCCATTCTGTTTTACAAAAGACTTTCCATTGACGAAGCATAAAAGGGTTCACTGAAACGTTTCTGCTTCAAACAGAAAGGCAACCCCTAAAAGGTTGCCTTTTTACGTGCCCTAAGGGCTCTGTATTCATTTTTACTGTTCCGGTTCAATTAATCCGTAAGTATTGCCTTTTCTCTTGTATACAACGCTGATTAAATCGGTCTCAGCATTATTAAATACAAAGAAGTTATGTCCCAGAAGTTCCATCTGAATACATGCATCTTCCGGATACATAGGTTTGATATCAAATTTCTTGGAACGAATAATCTTAATCTCTTCGTCATCCACGAATTCTTTCTCGATATAGTCACTCTTAAAGAAATCGGAATTGTGTTTCTGGTCTACAATCTTATTCTTATATTTCTTTAACTGTCTTTCGATAATCTCTTCTACCAAGTCAATAGATACGTACATATCATTGCTAACCTGCTCTGAACGAATAATTTTGCCTTTTACAGGAATGGTAACTTCAATCTTCTGACGATCTTTCTCAACACTAAGTGTCACATGAACTTCTGTCTCCTGTGTAAAATACTTCTCCAGTTTACCGATCTTATCCTCTACTGCGCTACGAAGTCCCGGTGTAACCTCAATGTTTTTCCCAATAATAATAAATTTCATACTGATCACCCTTTCATCGGTTTATCGTCGCCATAAATGTCTTGCAATCTCTATGGCATACACAAATTTGACACCTTGCTTATCAAACTTATGTATGAATGTATTATACCATATTTGTCCATACATTTGCAATATTTTATCTAATTATACTGATAATTTGTACAATTGTTTCTTTCTTTTTTGACATTAAAAAAGTCAATACTTCCTTTGTTTTTTTCTACAAAAATCGACAAATTCTACGTAATATACAAAACGAATGTTTTGCCGGTTTCCATAAAATCTCTTCCTTTTTCGGTATTTTTTCGGTGGATAATGTGCATAACTTCGTGTATAAATGATTTTTCGGCATTTTTCGACAATTTTAACTGTGGATATCTTTTTTTGACATTTTTAGATTTTTTCCTTGCATTCAACAAAATTGTGCAACTTGTACAAATACTATATTTGCATTTGATTCGTATCACAGAAAACAATTGTGTCACAATATTCCAAATTTAAACTCATTAAACGAAAAAACAAAAAGCGGTTCCTTGTAGGAACCGCTTTCGAATCATTTTATAATTCAATTTTAGAAAATTCTTCGTACTGCTAAAATTTTCTTGTAATCAGCATTTGAAATAATAATACCTGTTTTACTTGAACTTGCATGCACAATCTGTCCATTACCGATGTAAAGAGCAACATGGCCGGAATAGCAAATCAAGTCACCGGGCTGTGCATTAGCAAGACCATCGACCGCATATCCCTGTGTACGATCTGCTGTTGATGAATGAGGAAGTGATACACCAAAGTTAGCATATACGCTCATTACAAAACCTGAGCAATCTGCACCATTTGTAAGACTTGTACCACCCCATACATAAGGGTTACCCACGAACTGACATGCATATTCCGCAACCGCTACACCCATTTCACTGTTACCTGTAATAACCGGTACCGTGGTCGTGTTATTTGCACTATTGGAAATTGCCTGCTGTGCCGCTCTTTGCGCTTCGGCTCTTGCTGCTGCTTCCTGAGCCAATCGCTGCGCTTCTTCTTCTTTGGATTCTGCCTTCACAAAATCCGTACGTAAACTTACATACTCTGTAGATACATATCCTTCGCCTTCTTCGATTGATATTTTAACCCAACCATCTGTAGGCTCTTCTTCTTTTACTACAACCAATTCTTCTCCTAAAGGAACAAGTCCCAAAACAGAAGATTCAATATCCGCTTCACTACGCACTTTCAATGTGGTGGTATTTACTGTTGCAATTTTGGTTCCAACCTCTTCTGCCAAAGCAATGGCATCTTCGCCGGTCACACAAAACTCTGCTTTTACATATCCTGTTACATTTCCGGAGGTAATCTGATACCATCCGTCTTTCTCTTCCACAAGAGTACCTACGGATTCATCATAGAGTTTACCAACGATTTCCGCTTCTGTATTAGCCTCTGCACGTACATTCACATAATCGTTCACCTGCGCAATCACAAGGTTTGCAAATTCTGCAGGAACTTCTTCCTTCACCGCCACGTTCGCACCGGGTATTTCTAACTCTTCTGTCGGAATAAGATCTGCCGTTTTGATTGCATCTGAAACAGCGATATTCTGCAATGCTTTTACATCCGCATTTCCATTCTCTGCAATAATTGCTGTATTATTGCCTGCAACCGTTACAGTATCGGCTTTTACTACCTCCGGTGTTACTGAAGTCTGCTCTTCACTCACCACTTCAGTGTTTACCTCCTGTATGGTAGCCGCAGTAACAGGTAAAATAGCCTTCACTTCCGACTCTGCATATGCTGCTTCAGAAGAAATAACGGGTGTAACGGCCTCTTTTTGATCCGTAACACTGTTTACACGAACAACAGATACATTATTTTCAATCGTCTCCAAACCAACAGCACTGTTTCCTGTGGTATAGGACTTATTATCTTTTATAATTGATTCGATGGTGGCCTGCACATCAACATAGGAAGAACCTTCTCCCATATCAACAGCGGCTCCTGCTGCGGGCATCTTGGCGAACTTTCCTGTTGCTTCCGAAGGAAGTGAAAGTCCTGTAATCACCATACTGATTACCAACGCACATACACCCATTGTCAGCTTTTTGCGTCTCATAAAAAATTACACCGTAAAACCTTTCCCATCATTCACTTTCTTGCAAAAGTAAATGATAAAATATTACGAAATTGTTACATCCAAGTAACAATATATCAGTTTTCGTAATATTTGTCAACACATTTTGTACCTGACATTATTTGGAAAGCCTTATTTTTCGGGCATTTTTAAAATATTACAAATATATATTTGCGAAATGTTTTTGTAACATTTACTGTAATAATTCTTTTTGAAAAGATGTTACGGCATTCGCTCCGTCTGCCACTGCGGTAACCACCTGGCGTAAGGGCTTGGTTCTTACATCCCCCACCGCATATACAAACGGCTGATTGGTTCTGCAATCTTCTCCAGCAGCAATATATCCTCCCTCATCCATTGTTACAAATCCCTTAAAAGGCTCGGAATTCGGCAAAATACCCACAGCAACAAAAACACCGGACACGGGAAGTTTATGAAATTCTCCACTGATTTTATTACGAACGGATGCCGATACCACGGCATCTTCTCCGTTAATGGCCTCTACGGTGGAATTCCAGAGAATTTCCACGTTATCACAAGCCTTTAGTGCTTCCTGCAATGTTTTGGCCGCACGTAATTCATCTCTTCTGTGAATCAAATATACTTTACGGCAATTTCTTGCAAGGAAAATCGCATCCTCTACGGCAACATCGCCTCCGCCTACCACAGCTACATCTTTTCCGGTAAAGAAAGCACCGTCACAAGTTGCACAGTAGGATACACCCATACCTGCCAGTTCCTCTTCTCCGGGTACATTTAAATGTGCATGCTTTGCTCCGGTTGCCATGATAATGCCTCTCGTTTCGTAGTTTGCATTTTCACCCACAACAACATATCCGTCCGAGACTGATTTGATTTCCAAAATATCGTCTTCTACAGTTTCTGCTTTCATCTTCGCAGCATGTTCGCTCATTTTCTGCGCCAGTTCAAAACCGCTGATTCCGGGCAATCCCGGATAATTATCCACTTCATACGTATTTAAAACCTGTCCGCCGCCAAAACCGGTACGTTCAATTACCAAAGTATTTAAACACGCTCTTTTTGCATAAATTGCGGCAGCCATCCCCGCCGGTCCGGAACCGATAATCACCAAATCGTACATTTTGTTTCCTCCCTGTTTATCGATCATTTTATCTCAAAAAATTGTCATATATCACTATTCCATACAATAGCAAATTCCACTTTTAATTGAATTCTCTTTCATTCAATTTCTTAAATATCCTACCTTTTACTCTATCAGTTTTTATCATAAAATTCAATCACAATACCCATAAAACCTTGCAGGGCGTTTAGGAATCGACTATACTGTAAACAGTCAAGCATATATCGCAAAAATATTCATTAAATTACACGACGTATTACGCAAAGGAGTACCCTATGAATTCATATGCTCTGGTAACCGGCGCTTCCCGCGGAATCGGCAGAAGTATTGCCGCAGTTTTAGCCAAAGAAGGTTATCATTTGATTTTAACATGCAACAACTCCATAGATGCATTAACCGCCTTCGCGGATGAACTGCAGAAAACATACGGCATTACTTGTATTGCCAAACAATGTAATGCAAAAAATCCGGAGGAAGTCCGGACCTTATTTAAAGAAATCCCTTCGTTAAATCTTTTGATTAACAACGCCGGTATCTCTTATGTAGGTTTGTTACAGGATATGACAACAGAAGACTGGAACGAAGTAATTAACACGAACCTTTCTTCTGCATTTTATACATCCAAATACGCCATACCTTTGATGCTTCAGAAACGCTCGGGTCGTATTATCAATATTTCATCCGTTTGGGGAACAGTGGGCGCTTCCATGGAAGTGGCGTATTCTGCATCGAAAGGTGGCTTAAACACCTTTACCAAGGCGCTTGCCAAAGAACTGGCGCCCAGCGGTATACAGGTCAATGCCATCGCCTGCGGATTGATTGATACAACGATGAATGCACACTTATCCGAAGAAGACTTAAGCGCGTTAAAAGAAGAAATTCCCGCAGGACGAGCCGGCACTCCCGAAGAAGTTGCCGCTACAGTTTTAAGCCTTCTTCAAATGCCTGATTATTTTACCGGCCAAATTATTACGTTAGACGGCGGTTGGACGTAAATTTATTTCTAAACTATATTAGGCTTGGTTATTTAACGAGCATTCTGTGTTTTTATCAACACATACTAATATTATATAACTGTACCATTTCGGTTTCCGGCAAACTTTCGCCGCAACCGAAAAGACAAAGTGCCGCAACCGCAACAATCAAAAGTACACCTAATTTTTCTTTCATAAAAAGAAAGCCTCCTTTTATCAAACTAATGATAGTTTGTCATAGAAAGAGGCTTTTTATTCTTTTACAATTTTGTTTTTGGCTGCGCTTCCAAAGGAAGATAAAAGATTTCTCCATCCTCCAAACGCATACACGCCAACTGGCTTGATTTGTTTTTTAAAGCCATTCCGCAATCAATATTATACACATGATATCCGTAATAATCCGTATTATGATATACCAATCCTCTTCCCAGTTCATCAATACAATCCAAACGCTGAGTAAAAGTATGACCGGATATATAAATTGTTTTTTTGTTCGGATACAATCTGTTACAATTCTCCCTGATAAAAGCACGGTCATAAATATTCATCCAGACAATATCCCAGATTTCATCATGGCTTAAGTCTGAAAAACGAAAACCTTCTTTGCTCTTTCGGGTAGTTGTATAGGCATGGGAAAGGTGATAACTCTTGTTCCCAACCTGAATCTTTCTGATAATCCATGCATTCTCTAAATAGTCGATAATGGCTTTTCTCTTTGGTAACGTTAATTTCTGAAACTCTTCGTAGGTATATTCTCCACCGTTACAGGGATCCAACCACAAATCAATGTCATCTGTATCGTGACGATCCTTGCTTCTGATTTCATCAAAATTCTTCAATGCATCCAACATAAGCATTTCATGATTGCCCAAAATCAACTCTACATTCGGACGTTTCATCATATCATTTAAAATTTTGATGCCGTCAGGTCCCCTATCAATGGCATCACCTAACACATATAAAGTATCTTCTGTCTTCAGGTCAATTTTCTTCAACATTTTCATGTAGGTTTTGTATTGACCGTGAACATCACTCATTACGTATTTGCTCATCTCCACAGTCCTCTACACTTCTACAATATCACTGATATCAACCTGAATAATCGGTCTGATACCCATCGGTATACTTAACTTCCAATGTTTCATCTTGCCATTCTGGATAGAATGTCCGTCGCAGTTCTCACCATAGGTAAAAGTTGCACTTTCCGCATTAATGGTACCTCTTGTTCGAAGGGCATACCCCATCGGCAATGACTCATCTATCTTCTTCGCTGCTGCATACTGCGAGAACAGAATCTGACTCTGATTCACCGGTGTCTTTAACGCATTACCGCCTCTTACCGCACGATTTTCAAATCCGTTCATCACCTCTTCCACAGAAGGTAAAAATACTCTGTCATAGGTAATCTGATCCGTAAAAGAAGAAATCGGCGTTTTCACTTCCTTGATAATAATCTTCTCTTGTTCTTCCTTGGTAAATGCTTCACGGAAGAAGTCACGATTCAACCACTCACGAATCTTACTAAACTCCCAACTGATACCGGTACGCACCTTGGTAACTTCCCTGTCCGTCATATCCAAAAAACTCTTCTCATCAAACATCTGATAATCCAGTACATATTCGGATTGAAGAATCATTTTATTTCCGCTCTGGTGCAAAATCACCCAGGGAATATCCGTATATTCAAAAATACGATACATCCTGCTTTCATCTTTGATTTTTTGTTTATTAACCAGACGATACTCTTTTGACATCAAAGCATCCTTCAATGCAAATCTTTTGAATTTGCCTTCCTCCAAAACAGCCTTGTCATTACCGTCATAGTTTGCATAAATAATATCCGTGGTAAGCCTTGAACCGGTCACTTCATTCATAGGATAGTGACCAAACCATACTCGACGATTCTTTTTGTCATACATCATCAGGGCATTGCTGTGAGGATACTGAATCTCATAAGTCTCCGCAAATTCCTTGTTGATTTTCTGGCCGTACAAATGGCGTTTCAACTGACCCATATCCTGCTGTCTGTCTTTACATTCCATTGAAAGACCACGCATAATGGCATCCGCAATTCTGCGCTCCATAGGAATGCCATAATCAGCAATGTGCATCAACGGTTCATTCTGGCTACGTTCAAACGCATCCGTAGGAATATCACCGGTAATCATACAATACATAGTTGCACAAATACCATAAACATCCGTCCAAGGACCCTGACCTTCACCCACCATCTGTTCCAAAGGCGCATAACCGAATTTACCAAAATAAATCTGCGCCGTTTTATTGCTTAATTTTTTAGTAGCACCGAAGTCAATTACCTTAATGCTGCCATCTTTATCAAGCATAATATTTTCAGGACTGATATCGCGATGAATCAGACCGCTCTTGTGAATTTCCTCCATTGAGGTAATTACCGGTTCCATCAGCGCAAGTGCATGCTCAACATCCAATTTACCGCCGTGATTATCAATATATCTTCTTAACGTACCGCCCTCTAAATATTCCATAACCATATAGGCAGTATTGTTTTCGTAGAAAAGTTCCTTAATGGAAACAATACCGGGATACTTTGAGAACTGTGCCAATGTTTTGGCCTCACGCTGATATGCTTTCAGTTCCTCATAATATTCTTCCGGCGTGGTTCCTTCCGCCACATAAAGGGCATCGTTGCTGTCACGTTCCACCATTTCATCTGGAAAGAACTCTTTTACCGCAACGCGATATTCCAACAATAAATCAAATCCCATATATGTAATACCGAAATTACCCATTCCGAGAATATTACCGATTAAAATTTTGCCATTCAAAATAGTGCCCGGTTCCAACGCCCGACCGTAACTTTTTAACCCTCTTTTTGCTTTACCGCAAACAGGACAGAATTCGTCCTCTTTACTCATATGCATACAATTCATACATAATTTGCGGATTTCAGACATTTCCATTTTTCATCAATCTCCAATCCCATATCATTTTGTGTACTTTTGCTTATAAAAACATAGTACACTTCCCCTATTGCATATTATACTAAACTTCACACTATTTTTCCATTAAAATTTCAACCTAAACAAAGAAATTTGTGCATAATAAACTAATATTATATTTTTAGTCTGTAAAATTGGACCATAATTTAACATTTTTTTAAAAAACAGGTGCTATAGTAATCATAAAGAGGAATTTTTTTACATTTTTATGTTTAAAATGTTTGTGTAAGAGGTGATATGGTTGAGCAGACAAAAAAATAAAAAACAGCGCGAATACAGTTATATGAAAACCTTTTTGCGCTTTTTACTGATTTTTATCTTATTTCTTGTGGATTTAATGATTATACTGGCATGTTCTTATGTATTGAACCAGTATACGGTTTATCTGTATGCATTAATTGAATTACTCAGTATCATTGTAATGATTCCCCTAATCGCCAGCGATCGTAATGCTGCTTATAAACTTTACTGGTTGGGAGTTGCTTTGGTTCTTCCCATCGCCGGTCATATTATGTATCTTTTCTGGGGCCGCTCAGTCATTAACCGCAAAGCGCACTTGGAAATTCAGCATGCTATTGATAAGGCAAACGAAAATCAAATCAAGAATCCTGAATTAATTCATAAACTTGCAAAAGAAGACGGTGACAAAGGTAAAATTGCAACTTACCTGTACAATCAAAATTATCCGCTGTATGAAAACACCGCAATCCGGTATTTCGAAATCGGCGAACGTTTCTTCGAGGATGTGGAAGAAAAATTAAAGAATGCCTCTTCCTATGTTTTTATCAGTTTTTTTATTATTGCAGACGGCTCCATTTGGAAACGCTACACCAAAATTTTGGAAGAGAAACTGGCACAAGGTGTAAAAGTTTATGTAATGTTCGATGATACGGGTTCCTTCATGCAAATGTCGGATACCTCCATCCGCGAATTAAAGGAAAAGGGATTTAAAGTACGAATTTTCAATCCTGTGGAAAAAAGTTACCATCGTCTGTTTTTTAATTATCGCAATCACCAAAAAATTCTGGTTGTGGATGGTAAATACGCATATACCGGCGGAATTAATATCAGCGATCGTTATGCAAACATCAATTCTCCTTACGGACACTGGAAAGATACCGGTTTATGCCTGGAAGGTGATGCAATCTATGGTATGCAATTAATTTTTATCGGTATGTGGAACGCATCCGGCGGACATATGAATGTCAATCAGTTTCCGGTTCCCAAGCAAAATATTTCCAACGGAACCTATTGCCAACCATTTGCTGATGGCCCATCCAACAATCCCGAGAATCCGGCTATGGATATATTTATGCACATTATAAGTAACGCAAAAGAACGGGTAAACATTATGACTCCTTATTTAATTTTGGATGATACGATGCAGAATTTACTCTGTCTTACCGCAAAATCAGGCATAAAAGTACGTTTTATTGTGCCGGGAATTCCAGACAAAAAAATTGTACATCATTTGACTGTAATGCATTATGGTCCCCTACTGCAAAGCGGTGTGGAAATCTACGAATACACTCCCGGTTTCATCCACGCTAAACACTGTACCAATGAGTCCTCCGCCGTTGTAGGTACCATCAATATGGATTTCAGAAGTTTTTATACTCACTTTGAAAACGGAATTTGGATTCCGGATGGTAATGTTCTAAAAGACATTGATGATGATTTCGAAAAAACACTTACCCAATGTCGAAAAGTCACTTACGAAGAATGGAAAAATCGTCCCTATCACGAGAAATTCCTACAGAAATTTTTATATTTTTTCAAATGTCATTTTTAAAAAACATAATATCAAAAACCCCGAAAGCCATAACACCGGCATTCGGGGTTCTTCTTTACTTTTATCTATTCTTTCTTAACCGCGTCAAATCTATGATTTGCCTTTTTTACAATCTGTACAGGTTCCGTAAAGGTATGTCTTCTCCTGATCCAACTCAAAACCGGTTGCACCCTTCATCCACTGTCTCGCCTCTTTTGTTGCCTCGTGACTTAAATGCACCAGTTTCCCGCACTCTGTACACTGTAAATGCAAATGCGCATGGCAATCCTCACTCTCCATAATCTGATAAACATACTGTCTGGAATCATCTTTGGAATGTCGCCGCACTACGCCTTCTTCCACCATCTTCTTCATCAGTCGGTATACCGAACTTTGGGCAACATTTTGACCTTCGCCGTTCAGCCCTTCCATGATTTCCTCTATGGTAAACTGTCTGTCCGAAGCAGATGCCAGGAAACTTAACAATATTTTTCGCTGTTGCGTCTGATAAGTACTTTTCATATTATTTTATCCCTCGTTTTATGCAATCCATTTATAACGACTAATTTTCTTCTTTTATCAAGATGCCTTTGCAATGAGGACATTTCTCCGGTTCATTGCGAAATCCCAAAGGTAATTTTTGTTTACAATGTGGGCATTTGGAATATTTCACACGCAAAATAACCGCCATAACAATCAATACCACGCCTGCAATCAGACATATCATCTGTACAATCCAATTCAGAATTAAAACGGCTCCCAAAAACAGTACCATTGCTATAATTAAAAATGTATTCGATTTTGAATTTGCTTCTCTGTAATTCATATTTAAACCTATCCTTTCACTGCACCAATCAAGGCAAAAATTCCAAATACCACCATATCGGCAGCCACCACTGTCGCCCCCACCGGTGTAGAAAACAGAATGGACACCAGCATGCCTGTCAGCGCACAAACTACCGAAATACATGCAGAACAAATAATCACGCTTTTAAAACTTTTAAAAACGCGCATCGCCGACATAGTCGGAAAAATAATCAGCGCTGAAATCAATAACGACCCCACCAGTTTCATGGCAAGCACAATTACTACCGCAATGACCGTTGCCAATAAAATATTATATGCCTGTACTTTAATTCCTGTTGCCGCCGCAAAATCTTCATCAAAGGTAATGGCAAATAACTTATGATAAAACAATACAAATACACCGATTACAAACACGGATAAAGCAATGCACAGCCAAACATCTTTTGACGATAAAGTCAGAAGCGATGCACTTCCAAACAACGTACTGCACACATCACCGGCCACATTACCGGATTTTACGCTTTCCGGAAAAATATTCAGCACAAGATATCCCAGTGCCAAGGCGCCGACAGACAACATAGCAATGGCTGAATCACCTTTTATTTTACTGTTTTTGCCCGTACACAACAGGATTACCGCCACCAACACCGTCACCGGTAAAATCAAAAGCATCTGATTGGTAAAATTCAAAACTACCGCAAATGCCATAGCACCAAAAGCCACATGGGACAATCCGTCCCCGATAAAAGACAACCGTTTTAATACCAGCGTGACACCAAGCAGTGAAGAACACAATGCAATCAGAACACCTACCACCAAAGCATACTGCACAAGAGGATACGATAAATAATACGTAAGTTTTTCAAATAATTCCATCACTTACCCTCCTGCGCTTTTAACTGTAATGCAAGGTATTCTTCCTTCGTGCCGAAAAATACCGGCTCTTTTACCAGATTCAATACATGACTTGCATATTTTGAGACTGCATGCATATCATGAGAAACCATAATAATGGTTACCTTCTCTTCTTTGTTTAATTTCTTGACAAGACCATACAATTCCTCTGTGGTTTCCGGATCCAATCCGGCCACCGGTTCATCCAAAAGAAGCATCTTCTGCGTCGCACACAATGCCCTCGCCAACAACGCTCTCTGCTGCTGCCCACCGGACAGTTCACGATAACTTCGCTTCTTCAAGTCTAAAATCTCCATTTTGGAAAGCATTTCATCCGCCAATTGCTTATCCTGCTTAGAGAAAAAAGGTCGCAAGCCGCTTCTGCTTAAACAACCGGAAATTACTATTTCTTCTACCGATGCCGGAAAATCTTTCTGTACCACGGTCTGTTGCGGCATATAGCCTATTTCATTCTGCTTCAAACCGTCTCCGAAAGAAATAACACCTTCCATAGGCTTACGAAGTCCTAAAATGCCTTTTACCAAAGTAGATTTACCCGAACCGTTATCACCGATGATACACAGATAATCGCCTTTGTTCAGGCTAAAATCAATGCGTCCGGTCACCGCCGTTTTTTCATATCCCAGTATTACATTTTCACATGTTAACTGTGCCATCTGTTTCTCCTAAAACTGTTTATATCAACTTCCCGGTAAAATTTCATTCCCGGAATTCACTTTTCTTTTTTATTCGTATAACAATACCTGCTCCAGAACTCTCAGATTCTCCTCCATATATCCCAGATAAGTGGCCCCTGCTTCAATATCACTTTGGTATACAACCTGCATGGAATGTAAAATCGCCGTATCCCCGGAGGCATTTATATTCTCATACACAGTCTGCGCCAATGTATCCGTACCGCTTTCCGTAATCAGAAGTACCTTTGTATTCTGCTCTTTTACCTTTTCAGCCAGAAATACCACCGTTTCAAAATCTGCTTCCGACTCTGTAGAGCATCCCGGAAACGCACCATAATATTGCATACCGTAATCTTCCATCATATACAAAAAAGGAAAACGATCCGCCACAATTACTGCACGTCCTTTATTATTGTTCGCCATCACCTGTGCATATGTCTGATCCAAAGCGTTTAATTCCTTACAATAAGCATCTGCATTGACACAAATGGTATCAGCCGCATCCGGCATAACCAGACACAAGGCCTCTTCAATTGCCTTACATGACTTTAATGCCAATCGCAAAGATAACCAAATATGCTCATCCACAGCAGACTCATGAGCATGTGATTCCTCATGCGCATGCTCTTCCTGCATACCTTCCGGATAATACTCTGTACGAACATCATCTTTTAATACATCCATCAGATTCACAACCACGCGCTCCTCATTGGGATTTGTTTCCAATGCATCCTTAAGCCACGCATCCGATTCTCCGCCTATATGCACCAGCACATCACAGTTTGCAATCTGAATCATTTCTTCTGCGGATGGCTGAAAACTATGCATGTCCGCCCCGTTATTCAGTAGCAGAATCACCTCTGCTTCGCTATCACCAATCAATTGACTTGTCCAGTCATACAATGCAAAATTAGTACATACTATTGTAATTTTATCATCCGTACTGCCTGTTGCATTGCACCCTGTTAAAATACCGGTCATACACAATACACACAGTAAAATCAGACTTTTTATCCTTTTCATATTCCTCTTCCCGCCATCTATAAGGCCCAATCAAATTATATACTCAACATCCAAAAGCGAGTATACCAATTTGAGAATTATTCTCATTTTAGTATACTCACTTTCACTTGATTGTCAATATAATTTCAACAATGAGATATCACACTTTAATCCTCAACAATCAAAGCCTTAATGGCATCTGCCGAAGGATTGTACTGGAAAAGATAGATGGTATAATTTTTATCTCTTTGCAGATAAAGTGCCGACTGTAAAAGAGTACTGCTGCCCCATACAGGATACATGGTATTGTTGGTTCGACTTACCGTATACGGATATTCCCCGGGCCATATCGTTGCAAAATCCGTCACCTCACCGGAATTTACATTACGGAATGTTACATAACGGTTACCGATTACCACATTCAAAGGTCCGCCCTGATAAGTCAGATTTCCGACTCTGACACAAGAAGCGTTTCGGTTTCTGTCACAATTCACATCACTGATTACCTGTAATCCGATGCCGGAATCCGTATTTACAATTGCCATAGTTACAGTACTTTCACTTATAATCTCTACCGGTTGCTGTAAATAAACATAACCGTTTTCTCCCATTAGCGTAATGACCGGTTTGCCTGCCGCCACTTCCACGTATTCTGTAATATCCGCAAATCCAAAGTCATTAACAAGAAGTTTATCGTTAATATATACCCAAAACGGGTTATATCCGCTTGCTGCATTCAGGAAACGTACCTGCCCGTTCCGATTGCTTCCCGGGTTACAGAATGAACAATTTTCATTAGGTCTTGGATAGGTAATAATTACAGTTCCCGGAATACCGGGTACAAAGTTATTTCCGGGCCGATTATTATTGTTGCCTGCATTACCCGGATATACCGCTCCGCCTTCTCCCGGATTCGGTAAAGGGATAACCGGTGTTACATTGTTACCTGCATTATTTCCCGGGAATACTGCTCCACCCTCTCCCGGGTTCGGTAAAGGGATAACCGGCGTAACATTGTTACCTGCATTATTTCCGGGCAATACCGCTCCGCCCTCCCCGGGATTCGGCAAAGGAATGACAGGCGTTGCGCCATTTCCGTTATTCATATTGCCGTTCATATTTCCGCTTGTTCCGGTATTTATATTATTGGCTCCGGTATCATTAATCTGCGCATCCGTTTCTCCATTCATCTCACTTCCCGGATATACCGCTCCGCCTTCTCCCGGATTCGGTAAGGGAATGGCAGGTGTGGCATTTTGCACGCTTCTCAAACTCATTCCGGAAAGTGGTAAGTTGTTAATTGTTCTCATTATACCTCCGCTATCATTTATATAATTGTTCTTTTTATATGATATGCGAAGAAATAAAAAATGCACCTTGGCAAGCCAATGCTTTTATCCTGCCAAAATGCATTTTGTTTTTTAATTATTCCAAACTTAGTTTTCGTTCTCTTTTGCCGTTTTTGTCACCTCCGCGGCTTTACGTCCGCGCACGGTGTTCCACACAATTAGGCCAATACCGATTGCCACAATAAAAATAGAAATAAACTGGGAGGTTGATAATGCTCCCACACTTCCTCTGGCATCGTTTCGCAAGAACTCAACCGCAAATCTTCCCACGCCGTATAACACCAGATAACCGGCGCCTACATTACCATCCGTTTTATTTTTACGTGCATATAAAATTAAAAGAAGGGCAATCAAAAAATCCCCCGCCGACATAAATAACTGAGTCGGTAACAACTTCACACCCGCAGGCGCCATACTTCCTTCCGGGAAAATGACCCCCAAAAAAGAATCCGTTTTGCGTCCGTAACAACATCCTGCAAGAAAACAACCGATACGCCCAAACCCCTGAGCAATTGCTATTTCCGGCATTATTAAATCAAAATACTGTACAAAAGAGATTTTTTTAATTCTGGTATAAATATAACCTGCCAGTACACCGGTAATAATGCCTCCATATACAACAAACCCTGCACTTCCCAGCACGGACCAGGGATCTTGCACAAAACGCTTCCACTCCACGATAACATAAAGCATTTTACCGCCCAAAAATCCGGCAAGTATTGCATAAATGGCAATATCCAGCACCGCCTCCTGATTCATACCGCGTTTTTTTGCCCGATACATACCGACCAGCACCGCAATCAAAAAACCTATACCAATCATCAATCCATAGCCGTGAATGGTAATTTTACCGATTGTAAAAATTTCATTATGCATTTTTAATAAAGTCTCCTAAAATCAATTCTTTCCAGCCGCCAACGCTTTCTTACGATTCTTTTCTTCATACATCTTCTTATCCGTAACACGAATACAATCTTCCAGATAAGTTTTATGATCAATCACAAAGGTATCATAACCAAAACTCATAGATAAGTCAGCATGTTTTTTGTGATTTGCATTATAATCATCAATATCTGCCTGAACCTTTTTCCAATAATTCTCAGCCTCGCGCTCGTTCTGCACCGTTCCCATAACGATAAATTCATCGCCGCCATAGCGGACTACACAATGCTTACCTGCATTTTTCATAAGGATTTCCGCAGCTGCATTGATGATACGATCACCTTCCTCGTGTCCGTATTGATCGTTGATTTTCTTCAATCCATCCAAGTCCATAAAAGAAATCTGCAT
>JAZNLG010000233.1:0-35916 GCA_045578965.1 Lachnospiraceae bacterium
GCACTCCTTCATTCAAATTCATTTCACGTTTTTTATATACGGCCATAAAAAATGTATGTATCATATCGGTTGACACCGCTACACGTTACCCGGGCAGTTAGCTGGGCTCAGGTTGCCTCGCGGCACCCGGAAGGTTCCTCTTAGTGCTGCTTTGTTCCCAACCTGACACGGTTCGTGGATTTCCGTCGCGCAAGACCCAAGCTTAAGCGCCACTTGCCCGGGGCAGCTGTAACGATGCCGACCCATATGATACATACGGCATTTAAGAGTATAACCATTTTACGAAAAAATGTCAATGATATACTTCTTTCCCGCAGACCTTCCTTTCTTGTATCTTCCGGCTTCTCCCTACACAGTTTAACTCTCTTTCTCCAACTTCACTCTCTGTCTCAAGGCCTTAAAAAATTCCTTCAACATAAGACTGCACTCTTCTTCCAGTATCCCCTCTTCAATCTCAACCTGATGATTAAACGCAGGCATCTGCAAAAGATTGATAATTGTGCCGGCACATCCCGCTTTCACATTACGGCACGCCTGCACCACCTTCGGAATACGGGCCTGTACAATCGCTCCCGCACACATTTGACAAGGCTCTAACGTCACATATAACGTACACTCTTCCAGCCTCCAGTCCCCTAAGGTCTTGCTTGCCATTGCGATTGCATTCAACTCCGCATGGGACAAAGTATTTTGATCTGTTTTACGACGGTTATAGCCACGTCCGATAATTTGATCATTATGCACAATCACACAGCCGATAGGTACTTCGCCCAATTCATAGGCTTTTCGCGCTTCCGACACAGCCTCCCGCATATAAGTCTCATGCTTTATTATATGTTCATCTGACGTAGTCTGCTTATCTCTTTTCATTCCTTTTTTCTCTGCCATTTTACTCCACCCGGACATACCTTATTTTATAAAAACATAAAAAACAGCCGCAGGCTTTCACCTACGGCTATATCATATCTCATATTATAAAATCTTGCAAATTAAACCATTTTTTCTTTGCGGAACACTACAAGTGTTCTTGCAGGTGTGCTACTTGTTTTAGGTGCAGGCTGAATTCTGTCAAGCTGCCAACCCAACTGGCTGTATTTGTTTAAGAGTTCTTCCAGTGTCAGGAAATCACCACTGAGATGACCTCTGGGTCTCTCAGCATCTGTATAAAGAGCATCAACTGCCTCTACTTTATATTCGTAGGACATATTTGCCATACGCTCTAATTTAGCATTCATTGCTGACATTGTATTCAGCATACAAACGTCCAAAGCATCTCTTAATTCGTTAATTCCAACCTTCTCGAATAAATCCTGCTCTACAACGCTCTTTCTCTTGATAATAACGGTGTCATAACCTTCAGAGCATTCCAAAATCATCTTCTTTGCGTATTCCATATTGTCCACGCGACGACGATATCCCTTTTCATCCAGATAATTCAATGCTGCTGCCTGAATATTTTCCTCTGTTTTCGGTAAACCGGTGTCAATATACTCTTCGGTTTCGCTGATGGAAGAAGTCTGAATATAAGAACTCTTGCGAATTTCTTCCAACATAATTTTCTTTAAATCTGCCATGTCTATCCCCTCTCTAAACATATTACTTCGCCCGTATACGAAGACCGATTTTAGTATAACATAAAAGTATTTTATTCGAAACTTCAAAAACACTCTTCTCTGATAAAATAGGCATTTTGCACAAATTGGTGCCAATAAAAACTTGCAATTCTTCCAATAAAAATTCATAATAGAAAAAGAAAGCAAGGACAAGGAGGATGTTATGCAGATACACGGACTTAATAAAACAACACTTTTGGACTATCCCGAGCACGTAGCTTGTACGGTTTTTTGCGGTCACTGTAACTTCCGTTGTCCCTTTTGCCAAAATGCAGATTTGGTCCTGAATCCTGCCTCACAGCCTAACATTCCGGTAGAAGAATTTTGGTCTTTTTTGGATAAAAGAAAAGGTATGTTAGAGGGAGTTTGCATCACGGGCGGCGAGCCAACCCTGCAAACGGATTTGATTGATTTTATCTCACAAATCAAAGCCAGAGGCCTGCTGGTCAAACTGGATACCAACGGCTATCGCCCGGATATCATCAAAATACTTATGGATAATCAGTTCGTCGATTATATCGCAATGGACTTAAAGTCTTCCAAAGAAGGCTATGCACTCTCTTCCGGTCTTGCAAATTTCAATATCAGTGCTGTCGAAACTTCTGTTGACCTGTTAATGCAGGGCAACATCCCCTACGAGTTTCGCACCACTGTGGTAAAAGAACTACACAGCATGGAAGACTTCGCCTCTATTGCAGAATGGATAAAAGGGTGTCGCGCATACTTTTTGCAGTCCTACGCCGAAAGCGGCTCCATTCTTCAATATGCACTGCCTTCAGAGGCACGCATACTTCAATCTGCAAATTTAACACCTTACACCCCGGAAGAATTAAAAACTGTTGCGGCACTTTTAAATAACAAAGGTGTCCCTACTAAATTAAGAGGAATTGCATAAACAGAGTCTCCACTGCCTGTATCAAATACAGGCAGTTTTCTTTACTCTCACTCAAATACAACACTACAATTCCACCCTGTACAAATAATACCCCAATTCACCGGAGTGTTCGTAACCCTCAAAGCCAAACATAGCCGCTGTATTCTGCTCTTTTTTGACAAATTCTCCGGGTACGCCCACATAAAAGAACGTTCCTTTCTCCCAGGTATATTCACCCAGAATCAAATGTTTATACCGGTAAAAATTATGCATCAAAAAAGAATTGTTACTCAAATGATGATATGCAGAAGACAGCAATTGTAAATCTACCGGTTTTATGGATACATAGGGCCCCTGTCCTTTAAACGGATAGAGAATGGGATATTTCTTTTTGATTACTTCCCATTTATCAGGCTGGGCTTCAAGACAGTCATCAAGAAGATCTGCCTCTCTCTGTTTTTCGGGGGACATATCTTCTTTGGATGTTATTTCAACTGTATCGGGTACATTTTCACTATCCTCTTTTATGTCCTCATCTGCATCAGGTACATTTTCACTATCCTCTTTTATATCCTCTACTGTATCACACACATTTACATCATACGTTTTTGCAGCCTCAACATCAGGTATTTCACACAAATCTGCAATTCCGTAACAATCGCTTCCAAGAGAAAAAAAGATTTTAGTTCCTTTTACTTTTCGCAATAGTTCCATCGGCAACTTATACTCAGCACGGCTCTTCCCTGCGCATATGTCTGTTTCAAAAATCTGTTGCCGTTCTTGGACATTTCCGATACTGACACTACAACGATAATTTCTCCAATCTTCCAACCCAAACAAATCTATCGATAAATTCAAACCATCTTCCGACAGGCACTGTTTTACCACCCCTATACTTCTGCTTTTGATACCGTTTATATAATAGCTGATAAAACTTATTTTTCTTTGATAACAGAACATGCCCTTCCCTCCGTGCTTCAGACCCTGTTTATATTATATGTTGCCGGCAAAACCCACAACATCACAGGCTTTTCTAAAATCTATGAAGAAAAGGACATGTTTATGAATATTTATTTTAACTTTTCCGAAAACTCTGTCGCATTACGCTTTATCTTTCTTCTCCCACAATGCCACCTGAATACAATCCGTGGGACAGGCCTGCAAACATTTCCCGCATTTGATGCATTCTGTAGAGTTTGGTTTTGCATACACCGGAATATCCATAGGGCAGGCCGCCTTGCACTTTTTGCAATCAATGCACCGTTCCTTATCCATCTGAAAACGTGATAAGGCAATGGGATTAAACCAGCCGTAAATTGCTCCCAGCGGACACAGATATTTGCAAAACGGTCTGTACACCCACAAAGACCAGACCAGAATCACAATCAGTACAGACATCTTCCACACAAACAATCCGCCCAAAGCCTGCTGCAGTCCTTCATTTGCCGCAATCAAAGGAATACCGCCGAATAATGTACCGGACGGACACAGGTACTTACAAAACCATGGATCCGAAATGCCGTAAGCATTCACGGCAAACATCGGCAAAATAACAACCAGCAGTGCCAGTACCCCATATTTAACCCACACAAGCCCCTTGTGTCCGGGCATATTTTTGCGTTTTGCAAAGAAAGGAATTTTATATATCAAGTCCTGCACAAGTCCGAAGGGACACAGAAAACCGCAAACCACCCGACCAAGGATTGCGCCCGTAAAAAGAAAAAATCCTACCACATAGAAAGACATCTTAAAACTATGGCTTCCAAGCACCGCCTGCAACGAACCGATAGGACAAGAGCCCAACGCTCCCGGACAGGAATAACAGTTTAACCCCGGCAGGCACATTTTTTTACCCGGCCCCTGATAAATTTTCCCTTTCAGGAATCCTGCAATATAGCCGTTGGTCAATGCCGTAAAAATAATTTGAATGGCCAACCTTATTTTAAAAATTGTTTTCTTCATAAAATTACCCAAGACCGATACACTCCATACAAATGTAAATTGCTTTTTGATATAAAATGATTACTTCTTCACGCCAAACACCGAATACCATAAAAAGAAGACCGCACACTGCCAAAACCCAAAATCCCGGATGAATTTTTCTGTTTTTCATATATCCCAATCTCCTTCCTTAACTACCGTCATTCCGATATGCTGATTTTTCTGATATTAAAATTGGCGTCACATAGACGCCAACTTACTGTCAATTAATTCTTTCCAATCTTCTTTGCTCATAGAACCTACAACCGTATCCAGAATTTCACCCTCACTGTTTACAAAAAACGTAGTAGGCACATACTGGATATCACTCAATCCCCAGTTGTACAATTCTTCCGACAAGAGCAAATGGGTATAATCCGCACCTGTTTCCTCAACCAAAGACAGGGCATATTCCAAATACTCCTGATTATATACGTCTGTAGGAATTCCCACAAATTGCACCTGAGTACTGTCGTACTCCTCTGCCAGTTCACCCAAATAAGGCATTTCCTGAATACAGGGACCGCAATACGTCGCCCACACATTTACTACTGTCAATTTTGACTCAGCAAAAATTTCCTGACTCACTTCATTTCCGTACAAATCCGTAGTTGTAAAATACCCTTGTGCTCCGCCCTGGGAATTCATTGTAACAGATTCACTGTCTTCACTCTCATCAGCCTCATTCTCTTCTGCAAGAATACTCTGCTCACTTTCTTCCTCCGTATATTCAGGACGCGTCTGTATATCAGGCTCCGATTGCCCAAACAACCCGCAACCGCATAAAACCAACACAGACATTATACTCATAAGTAAAATTACAAGCGATTTCTTACTTTTCATACCCTCCCCAAATTCTAATCTCCCATCTGCTCATCCAGATACTTGGTATAATTCACAACCATCAAGGCAATCTTTAATGTTAACGCATCATCGAAGGTTCTGATATCCAAACCGGTTGCCTCGCGCAGACGTTCAATTCGATACACGAGCGTATTTCGATGCACATACATCTGTCGGGCCGTCTCGGAGACATTCAAATTATTATTATAAAACTTATTTACAGTCATAAGCATTTCTTCATCCAGTTCTTTGGGAATATCATCCCCAAAAATCTCCTGAATAAACATATGACACAAATTTACCGGCAACTGATAAATCAAACGTCCGATACCCAGCGCGTCATACGCGATGATATCACGCTGTTCATAAAAAATCTGACCTACATCCAATCCCATTTTGGCCTCTTTGTAGGATTTAGAAATTTCACGCAACTCTTTTACTACGGTACCATAGGATACGCGGGACTTTACCAAAACTTCCTGATTCATAATTCCCAAAAGCACCTGGGCAATCTGCTCCATATCCTCATATGTTTCATCCGCTTCCAAAGTATGAACCAGAATGACATTCTTCTCATCCACCGCAGTTACATAATCATCCATTTTCTCCGCAAATGCAGTACGGATAATTTCCTGCGCTTCCCTGCTTTTATCCTCTGCCACTTCTGTCAGAAAAACAATTCTTCTTGCCTGAGCAGGAATCCCCAGTTTCTTGGCACGATTGTAAATATCAACCAATAATAAATTATCCAAAATCAGATTCTGCATAAAATTGGTATGGTCATACTGCTCTCTGTAAGCCACCAGTAAATGTTGTAACTCATTTACCGCAATTTTACCGAAAATATATCCATCAGACTGGCTGCCTCTGGAAATCAGCACATACACAACTTCGCCGTCTTCTTTTACCTTAAAAAGATAATTTCCGCCGATAATCTGGCTGTCTGCAGGCGAGTCAAAAAAACTCTTCATGTGTACAATGTCCAAACTATCCTTGTTGAATGTGCTTGCCATCATCACGCCCTGCACGTCAATAACGCAAAAATCTACTTTTGTTAAATCTTTTAATTCATCGATACACGTCTGAATGACCTGTTTTGTAATCATTCTTAAAACCCCCGGTTTCTATCTCGCTTTTGGGCAGGATTCGCTTCCCTAAAAGAACGGAAACTTCTTCTTTTTGCTGTCTTCAACTATTTTAGGTTCCGGCTTTACTTCCTCAATCTTACCGTATATACCGGCCGCAACTTCCCATGCATCCTTGGTGTTGCCCTTATTTACTCTGATATTGCTACCGTTCTCATTGTCATCAGAAATTATGCTTCGTTCTCCATTCATAATTTCCGGATTATACTCTTCCGTAAAGACATCTATGACATCCTTTTCTTCCGATGCTACACCTTTCTTCTCATCTTTCACTTCAGGTTTAGCCTTAGCAGATTTTTTCTTTGCTGATTTTAACACGATAGCCGAAGTAGGCGGAAGGGTCACCTTAACCTTGCCGTCGATTACTTCATATTCAAACTCTCCGGTAGTATAACCGTCAGCATAAGTAAAAATCAAACGTTTCATTTTACCCTCTTGAGGCACACCGGCTTCCCATACACTGACTTCCTTGGTAATTTCGTTATAGTTGTTGTTTACCAACACTACAATCTGTTCCCCTGCCAGCATTCTGGCATATGCAATAAAATTGTAATCCGCACCAAGATTCATTAAGGAACCTGTAAGAATCTCTTTGTTCTTTTTGTGAACCCTGATAATCTCCTTATGAAAATCGATTAACTCCTGATCTTCATTGCCCCAGGGATAGGTTCTTCTGTTATCCGGGTCTGTAAAACCGCAGACACCGGCCTCATCACCGTAATAAATGGTAGGCGCACCGGGCCAGGTCATCTGTACTACCACCGCCTCGCGAAGTACGGCCTTATTTACACCTTCATTTGCTGCCTGACAACCTAATGTATGCATACGACCAACCTTATGATTGGTTCTTGTCAGGAATCTGGAATGGTCATGGTTACTTAACTCATTCATGGAAATCTGTAAAGACGGCGTTGTAAAATTGGTTCCGTGATGTGCCATGGCACCCCAGAAACTGTCTGCATTACCAAGCAAATCTTCACGATAATCGTCACTATGCTTCTGCATACCGGTCAAAAACCATGTCAAAGGCTCCATAAAAGCATCGTAGTTCATAACCGTATCCCACTCTTTACCATTCAACCACGCTCTGGGAGAACCATAGTGCTCCGCAAGCACAATGGCATTGGGATTCGCCTTGCGTACTTCCTTGCGGAAATCAGCCCAGAACTTATGATTAAACTCCGGAGAATGACCCAAATCCGCAGCCACATCCAGTCTCCATCCGTCTGCATTATAAGGTGCTGATACCCACTTGCGACCGATATGAAGAATATAATCATATAATTCCTGAGAGGCTTCATAATTTAACTTCGGTAACGTATCATGTCCCCACCAGCCGTCATAAGTATTATTATAAGGCCAGGGACCTTCTTCATTATGGAACCGGAAGTAATCATGATAAATACTGCCGCGGTCCACATAAGCACCCTTCTCGTAACCCTTCTGATTCTCATAGATACGCTCTTTATCCAACCACTTATTGAAAGAACCGCAGTGATTGAATACACCGTCAAGAATTACCTTCATGCCGCGCTTATGCGCTTCTTCAACCACCTCGGCAAACAACGCGTTGCTGGCTTCCAGGTTCTTCTTATTGGCTACACGGTTAATATATTTGGTGGCCATATGATTCTCTCTTTGGCCCTCCTGCAAAAGTTCACCCTCATCATCCACAATTCTGCCGATGTGGGGATCAATATAATCGTAATCCTGAATATCATATTTATGATTAGAGGGAGATACAAACAGCGGATTAAAATAAATGACATCAATGCCCAGTTCTTCCAAATAATCCATTTTATCCAGAACACCCTGTAAATCGCCGCCGTAAAACTCACGCACACCCATCTGCGCAGGATACTTGTTCCAGTCCTCTACCTTCTGGGAATAATCACCTAAGTACATATATTCACGGGTTTCCACATCATTGCTTTTGTCCCCGTTATAAAAACGGTCCACATAGATTTGGTACATAACCGCACCCTTTGCCCACTCGGGAGTCGAAAATCCGGGAATGATACGGAAATTGTAATAATCCTGTAAATCGCGGGTCACACCGCGCATATTGTAAAAGCAACAGAGTTTACCTATTTTTATCTCAAAATAATACTGGAGTTCTTCCTCTCCCATTTTGATGGTACACTCGTAAAAATCAAAGCGGTCATCCTGGAGAACCTTCTCCATTTCATAGATTTCCTCTTTTACCACAAGATTTACCGTATCAATATTATTACGTCCTGCACGGAAACGAATGGTAACAATATCGCCCACTTTAGGCTCTACCGGAGCCACATAATCTGCCGTGGTATCAGAAAAGAGAGCCCTCTTGTTCAAAAGGGGACGCATAGATGAAATATAACGGCTTGATTTTTCCAATTCAAAACAACGATCTATATTCATTACAAAATACCTCACTTTACCCTATATTTTATTATATTTCAAGGGGGTGTGCAAGTGTTTATTGTACAGGTTTTTTGTATGTTTTTCACAAAAATTCGAAGCAAAAATTATTCTAAAATGAGTGCATTTTAAACTATAAGTTGATTTTCTTATCTGCATAAGCGTGCTAAAATAAACCTAGGTTATAAAAATTCGTCTATGAGACTGCTTTTTGTTCTCATATTTTTTATCCCCTTTTGCATAATAGTCCTTTTTATTGGACACTTGCGGTATTATGCTAAAACAAACAGGCGAAAGCAGGTATAACCTGATAGCCGCCCATCAGATACTTGTCAACCACACACCATACGAAAGGAGAATTCTAACGATGTTAAATTTTAATGCAATCAGTATTGACCCTGTTAAAACAGGACAGAAAATGAAAATGTTACGCAAACAAAAAGGCTTTTCCGTTAAGGATATCACCGATGCACTCGGGCTTCGTGCGCCCCAATCCGTCTACAAATGGGAACGAGGTGACTGCCTGCCCCGCATCGATAACTTTTTTGCTTTATGCTGTCTTTATGAAGTGTCTCCTACCGAACTTTGTTGTTTTTATGACAGCGACCAGGCGGATTACTTCCGCAGTTTCTTTCTTGTGAGCAAAAAGGCGTCTTAGACCGGAACGTTTTATCCTCCTTCATTTGTGTAAAAGTTCTTACTTCATAATATAACTCCTTATTTTAACGCGAAAGGACTTGGCAAACCTGCCAAGCCCTTTTACGTTTCTTGTTATTCCCTGTTTATTGTTATTCCCTGTTTTTTAATACTTCCGCAGGCGAAATCTTCTTCAGTTTATATACCAATAAAGTATTTACGATAAAATAACACACCATAACTCCGGCAAAAATTCCCACGTAATAAGTTGCGGGGAATGCCAGATTAATGCCGCATGATACATTGGCAATAAAAGACGGAAATATGTAATTCATAATGCACTTTGCAAGAGGAATACTGATAAGTGCTCCCATCGCTACAATCATCGTATTTCCGTTTAAATACAGTTTCCGGATTTCTCCCGTACGATACCCAAAAATCTTCACCAATGAAATGCCCATCGCTGCTCTGTCTATCATTACATTCATCATCAAATACATAACCGCGAAGAAAATTACGGTAGATATCGAAATTAACAGTGTAACCATTGGCTTCATCATTTTAGAGAATACCGAAGAAGAACGTGCAATATCACTTTTTTTCGTCACGGAAAACACCCTTCCGTCTTCAATCTCCAACGCTTCTTCCGAAAGAAGCATATTATAGTAATCTTCCTCAGTACCGAACAATTCACGCATACTGTCAATATCCATAAAAACGGCAAGTCCTACCGCATAATCGGCAATTCCTTTTACGGTAAAAGCATAATCCATGCCTTCTGCATTGTCTGACAAAATCCATTTGTCTCCCACCGAAAGATTATATCGCTGCGCAACGGATGAACTGATAATAATATTGCTCTTGCCCTTAACCGGTTTGGCATTATAATACTTGTTATCTTCATCAATACCGATTACGCTGATGTCCAACGTATATCCTAAATTCGTTTTGGACAGATTCTCCATATAACATGCTTCTGCTCCTGCCGGCACATCTTCCGGAGCATATTTTAAGGTGTACATATACTCAAACTTTGTATCTTTAATACTTTCCGTTCGCACATTTTCACAAAGTACGTAGCAGTTTAACCCCATCATAAAAATCAATAATGTGATAAACATACCTAAAACAACCGTAATTCCGGTCCTTGCCTCCCGAAGCATTTGACGAATCTGGAAACGCTTTAAGAATCCAAGTCTTCCCAATGAAATATTGTTCCTAAAATTCGTCTTTTGTTCATTTTTAATCAGGGACAACGCCGTTTTGGACAATCTTTTATTTATTACAATATAATTTACAACTGCCGAAATAACCGGAGGCATAATCACCCCATAAACAATCAGCCAGGGAGCATACGCAGGCTCTAAATCCGGCACCGAGAAATAATGATATGTATCTACCATTTGATTGGGAATACCCAAATCACTAAAACCAAGCGCAGATCCTACAAGCCCTGCCACAAAAGAAATAATTGTAGGAAGCATAATATAATGCAAAACCAGATTACTTTTCTTGGCACCCAAGGCATAGAGTGTTCCGATTACACTGCTTTCCTGCTGAATCTGGTGAATGACAAATACCGAAATCACATAAGTAAAAAGAATCATAATTACAACGCCGGCCACCAAACCAATTTTATGATTGGTCTCCAAATCACCTGCCGCCGCATGAATGCGCGGGTTATCTTCCGCCTTAATAAACGATGTCAGGTTATCAATGTCTGCCACCTGTTCGTAATCAAATTCAAACTCTTTTATTTTTTCTTTTAATTCGTCGTGGGTCAAAGCATCATTCAACCGATACGCATAGCAATATTCCTCAATGCCCGCTTCTTCGGATGCCACAATCTCTTCATATGCTTCATTCGTTACAAACACAAGCCCGAACAGAGTACTTTCCACGGCCATATCGGAAAGTTTGGCAATGGGCATATCATACTCCGGTACACAACCCACACCCGAAACAGTATATGTTTTGCCTGCCATTTTAAAAGTGTCGCCTACAGCAAGGAAATGTTCCTCTGCATAACGCTTTTCTACAACCACCTCATCCTTCGCCGAGGCGATATCTCCCTCATCTACGTGTACAAGATTAATCTCCTTACGATTAGCAAAAACTCTTATTGTTGAATCATCTTCCTGCGTTAAATCCACCGAAAACATACGCTCCAATGTAATTCCCGCATCACAAAGTTCCTTTTCCTGCACTTCCGTCAATGGAATGAAAACACTAAACTGTCCGTCCTCTACTTTATTCTCTTCTGCTTTTAATTCCGTTCCGGTTATAATGGTATTGGCTGCTCCTACAATGGCAATCACAATATACATTCCCACCGCAATCAAGAGAAACAAAGCAAGATAGCGCCAAATATTACTTTTCAAATCCCGAAGGATTCTTTTATTTAAAATCTTATTCATTATAAATCCTCCAATTCTGCCGCCGGGATCCTTGTTTTATTTTCATACTCCTGTTTAATGAGACCGTCTTTGATTACAATTACTTTATGTACCATATTTTTTATGGAATTATTGTGAGTTACAATCAACATTGTCGTACCGTATTTTTCATTGATTTTTTCCAATAAAATCAGAATATCTCTGGATGTTTTGGAATCCAAAGCGCCGGTAGGTTCATCACACAATAAAAGTTTTGGATTTTTTACCAATGCCCTTGCAATGGCACAACGTTGCTGCTGACCACCGGATAACTGGGCCGGAAATTTATTCTGATGCTCGGTAAGTCCCAAAATATCCAACAATTCATCAATATTCAAAGGATTGTCTGATATATACTCGCAAATCTGTATATTTTCACGGACGGTCAGGTTGGGAACCAAATTATAAAATTGAAAAATAAATCCCAAATTGTCCCTTCTGTAATCAGAAAGGGCTACCCCTTTTAATCCAAATACTTCTTTTCCATCCACTTTTACGGAGCCGGAGTCCATAGTATCCAAACCTCCGATGCAGTTTAAAAGTGTTGATTTACCGCTACCGCTGGTCCCTTGAATGACACACATCTGTCCTTGTTCCACACCGGTGGTAATTCCCTTTAACACCTGAATGTAACTGGAATCTTTTCCGTAACTTTTTTTGACATCTTTGACTTCTAAATACATATTTGCCTCCTTAATATAAAATCTGTCTTTTCGATAAGCGCAATCTGTTTCGTCACATAACATTGTTATGTAAGTGTTATGTTTTAAGGAGTCCCTTAAGACTCCCTGTATAGCTACATAACATAACGCCGTTATGTTATGTTTAAAAAGTAAACCGCTTATAGCGGCTACTTATTTATCTATGACTGCTGTCCAGCCTTTTGTTATAAAATTCATTACTTTTTTGATATGTGCTAACGCTTTTTCTTCCTCTGTTTCATGGGTAATCATATGGATAAACGCATCGAGAATCATATGTGTCAGCCAGTGAATCATAGCCTTATTTACCTTGCCTCCGTAGTGCGAACCCATTTTCGCAGACATATTCACATATGTTTCATCCAAAATATCCGCCATTTGATCTACGGCATTCTCATACTTAGATCCCTGCGCTTTGGTCAAAAGCATATGAAACACATCATAATGTTGATAAAGATGATGCACCAGTTCCTCTACAAACTCATCATGGTCACCTTCTTCAGCCTCATAAACCCCTTCCATTAATGCCTCATCCGCAGCGAAATGCTGTTTCAGTATCGCAAGCAATTCCTGATAGGGCTCGTCCGCAATCGCACCAAACAGCGCATCCTTATCCTGAAAAAAGAAATACAACGCACCGGTTGTCACTCCCGCATCTGCACAAATCTTACGGAGAGAAGCCTTGCTATATCCCTTTTCCAAAAACTCTTTACGGGCACTGTCTATTAACTTTTCTCTGGTTTCTTTATCTGCACCCATACTGTACCTTTCCGGATAACATCGTTACGTAACACCGTTATCTTAATATGTTTTTAAAATATTGTCAAGTGTTTTTTATACAAAGAAAAAAAGACAATTCATCAAATGAACTGTCCTTTTCAGAGAAGGTATTTCTCTTATGGGGTATAGCAAAAAACTATAATGTATTGGGGGGGTTACATTTAGAAGTATAGCATCCGATAATAGGTTTCGCAATCCACGGAATTCACAAACATTACAAAACCTCACCAAAGTTTTTAGTAATTTTGCACAAATAAAAGTCGTCAAATTTCACAATGACGACTTTTAAGGGTTAATTTGTTTATTTTTTGAACATTTTCACAACAAAGGACATTTTCTCAAAAATACCTTTATTCATCTGCATCTTCCGACGAATCTTTTTCTTCGCTTACGCCTTTTACATCCGTGCCGCGGTTCTCAAATAAGGCTTCGAACTCTTCCCTTGTGATACGCTCTTTCTCAAGAAGAAGTTCCGACGATGCATGAAGAATATCCATATGCTCTAAGATAATCTCCTTTGCCTTGGCATAACATTCGTCGATAATGGATTTTACCTCGGTGTCAATTTCACCGGCAATCTTTTCGCTGTAAGGTCTTGTCTGTGCCAAATCGCGGCCGATGAATACTTCATCACCATCGCTGTCATAGTTGATTACACCTAAGTTTGACATACCATAAACCGTAACCATATCACGCGCCACCTGGGTAGCCTTACGGATATCACTGGATGCTCCCGTAGTGATATCATCAAAAATCAATTCTTCCGCAATACGTCCGCCGAGAGAAACCATAATATGCTGTTTCATCTGTCCCTTGGTATGGAACATCTCGTCCTTTTCGGGTAAGGGCATGGTATAACCGGCCGCACTTCCGCCGGTAGGAATAATGGATACGGTATATACAGGATCCATATCCGGCAAAACATGGAAGAGAATTGCATGACCGGACTCATGATAAGCCGTAATCTTACGTTCTTTGTCAGATACAATTTTACTCTTCTTCTCGGTACCGATACCGACTTTCAGGAACGCTTTGGTAATATCCGCATCTTTGATAAATGCTCTGTCTTCTTTCGCAGCAAGAATGGCTGCTTCGTTTAAAAGGTTCTCCAAGTCGGCACCGCTGAAGCCTGCCGTCGTCTGTGCTACCTTCTTTAAATCTACATCATCGCCCAAAGGCTTGTTTTTGGCATGTACGTTAAGAATTTCTTCACGTCCGCCCACATCGGGTCTTCCAACCATAATTTTACGGTCAAAACGTCCCGGACGTAAAATTGCAGGGTCCAGAATGTCCACACGGTTAGTTGCCGCAAGTACAATAATACCGCTGTTTTCTCCAAAACCGTCCATCTCAACCAATAACTGGTTCAGGGTCTGTTCACGCTCATCGTGACCACCGCCCATACCGGTTCCTCGACGTCTTGCCACCGCATCAATTTCATCAATAAAAACAATACAGGGCTTGTTTGCATTTGCCTCTTCAAATAAATCTCTTACTCGGGATGCACCAACACCTACGAACATTTCCACAAAATCCGAACCGGAAATACTGTAAAAAGGTACACCGGCTTCTCCCGCAATGGCCTTGGCAAGCAATGTCTTACCGGTTCCGGGAGGTCCCTCAAGCAATACACCCTTGGGAATTCTTGCACCCACCTTGGTAAATGCGGTAGGATTTTTTAAAAACTGAATGATTTCTTCTAAATCTTCTTTTTCTTCCTTTAATCCGGCCACGTCTTTCAATGTGGTCTTGGTATCTTTCGCCATACGGGCGCGACTTTTACCAAAGTTCATCATTTTACTTCCGCCGCCTGCCGCTTCCGCCTGTGCATTCATAAACATTACAAAGAAGAATGCACAAATGCAAAGGATAATCAGAGGAGGCAACATATATGTCAAAAACCAGTTATCCTGAGGAACCTCTCCCACTACGGGATCTAGCCCGTTGGCTCTCAAATATTCCTCCATAGCTTTTACATCTGTTACATTCAAAGTTCTTGCGGTTCCGTTGGTGGTTACCACCTGTATTTTACCGCCGTCAGACGCCTCAGTCTGCTCGATGATTACGGATTCGATTTCGCCTTTTTCCACAGCGGTTTCCAAATCACCTCTTGTAAAGGAGTAACTGTCAAAGTCCAGGCTTCCGATCCATACTGCAATTAATACCAATATGATAATCAGGAAGAAAATCGGACCCACTCCTGCTCTTCTTTCTTTGTTCACTTATCAATTCTCCTATCTGCTCATTCTATACAAAACGCTGTACACCATATAACGTACCGCGCTTTTGGTTCCTCGTAATCCTTGTACGGCTTCTTAATCTATTTCTACCACACCGACATACGGATAGTTTCGATGCTTCTGTGCACAATCCAGACCATATCCTACTACAAACAAATCCGGAATCTGGAATCCCGTATAATCCACATCCACTTCCACAACACGTCTCTCCGGTTTGTCAAGTAACGTACACAGTGCCAGACTTGCAGGCTTACGACTCTCCAGCAATTCCATTAATTTACTTAAGGTTCTTCCCGAATCAATAATATCCTCTACCACAAGCACTTCCCTGCCTTCAATGGAATCATCCAGGTCTTTTACGATTTTAATCTGTCCGCTGGATTCTGTTCCGTCGCCATAACTGGATACAGACATAAAGTCAATGGTTACGGGCACGGTCAGGCGCTTGGCAAGTTCACACATAAAAAACGCTCCGCCTCTCAAAACGCAAATCAGATGCAAAGTTTTACCCTCATATTTTTTACTGATTTCTGCAGCCATTTCACGAATCTTTTTATCTACTTCTTCTTCTGAAATCAAAACACGAATCTTATCCATTTTCGTTTCCTCCTATGGTAATTTCCAGAACCCTCTCTGTAGTCTCTGTTATCTTATAATGAGTACTGATTCTGTAACCGGGCACCCACATAATATGTTCCTCATCTGCCAGAATCCATACTTCATCTCTCTTATATGCCGGAATTTTCTCCTGAATAAAATACTCCTTCAACTTCTTGCGGCTCCCCTTATCATCAATGACAAGATAGTCGCCCTCCATTCGTTTACGGAATACGGCACATTTAACTATTTTATCATAATCAAACCATTTCGTATATGTTTTTTGCGGAATATTTTTTAATTCGTAGTTGAATAAAAGTTTGGCACGGACACTTCCGAGACCTTCCAATACAAAATGAATCTCTTCACCGGCCTCTAATTCCTTCCCGGACAATAAGGCAATCACCGAAGAGACGCCACCAAGCGTATAAGAAGTTCCGTCTCTCTTGGACTGTGTGTCAAAATATGTTCCTTGCCCGATACCTTCAGAGTCCTCCCTACGCACCAGAATTCCTTCCGCAGTCCGATACGCACAGATTCGGTAAGGCAGATTGATACTTCGGCCCGCCTGCAAATGACACAGTTTTAACAACTGTTGCACATGAATTCGCCCTAAATCTTTCGACGCCTCCGCTTCTTGCTCCAACACATAAAAAAGAAGTCTGGATTGCAATACGGGATGAAGTTCCTCTAACTTCGTAACATTGATAAAAGTTCCGCCGTCGCGTTTCTCACAACACTTAAGGTTCGCCTGTCCGGTTTGTTCCGCAAGATAATTCTCCGTCAGTCGCAGTTCTTCCGCCGTTTCTGCCATTCGCTCACCAGCGCCCGCACACAGTTCTTCCGCTACCGGCATAATCTGGTGACGGATGCGATTTCGACTGTATACTTCGGAGGCATTGGTTTCATCCTCCATCCATTCCCTGTTTTGCCCATTCAAATAACCTTCTATTTCCTTGCGACCAACCTTCATAAGCGGCCGGATGACATCTCCGGATACCGGACTGATACCGCCCAGTCCTTTTAAATTACTTCCGCGGAACAGATGGAATAACATAGTCTCTCCGCAATCTTCCCTATTATGGGCCACTGCGATTTTATCTGCTTGATATTCCTCTTTTAACTGCCGAAAAAACTTGTACCGTACCTGACGCCCTGCTTCTTCAAAGGTCATTCCCTGCTCTTTTGCCACTGTTTTGACATCTTCTCTCAGAATCTTACAGGGAACATTCATCTCTTTACACAAATCTTCCACATACTTTTCATCCCGCTCTGCCGTCTCACGGAACAAATGATTAATATGTGCAGCAACAAGAGTAATTTCCATTGTTGTACGCAATTCACACAGCACAGAAAGAAGGCAGACAGAGTCCGCCCCACCGGAAACACCCACTATAACGGTGTCTCCTTTTTTCAGCATATGATGTTTTTGCATATATTCGGATACTTTTTTAACCATGTTCTAAATATATCCAAAAATTGTGAAAAATTCAAGTATACCGCACATCGGAATTGCACCGGTACTTCATATTTTATCAACTTCAACGGTTACGGGTTCCAATTGCCGTTAATCGTCCCACCATAATTGTCATATCATCCCGGATGCGGCCGGCACATCTTCTTATCGTACATTGCATCAGAAAGTTAGCCGCTTCCTCTACGTCTTCAATTTCCATTTTACTAAAAGTCTGTAAAAGTGACCTCTCATCTCCGTAACATTCCAACACGCCATCCGAAATCATCAGAATACAATCTCCTGCATTCAATTCGTAGACAGGCTCCGCAATCTCTGTATCCACAATGTCAAACTGTGAATCTTTCTCCAAATTCTCTATTCTGCTTTCCAATCCATTTACATGAAAACCCAAAGGATAACCTGTATTTTTAATACGCTCAATTGTATCGCCTCTTCTTATGTAACTGTCACAGGCACCATACTTCCGAAATGCTACGGTTCCCTCCACCAGATCCACGACACTTACATCCAGCGTAGGCATGTTCAACTCCCGGCCCTGTGCAACAAAAAGAGTGTTGACCATATCTGCAGCCTCCTGCATAACAAAACCGGTGTCCATATATTTTTCCACCAGTTCTAACACTCTTTCGCTGTCACGACACGCTTCGGCCCCTGAACCGGCGCCATCCGAAATCATACACACCCGCTTAGTCCCCGTAACATCATAAACCAGACTATTATCTCCGGATACCGCTTCATTTTCCTTGGTTGCCACTGCTATTCCGGTTTTAAACTCAAAATTCCCCCGGCTTTCAAATACATATGTATCATATTCATAAGCAACAAAAAACAAGTTTTCTTTCGCAGAGATTAACGGAATCCCAAACATCTTCGTTAAAACCTCCGCGATATCCTCTGTGGTATAATCCGCATTTCGTTGCCCGCGCATAGTTAACACAAATTGCAATGCACCTTTTCGTCGCAACACAAAAACTTCCTTTAATAGCACGCCATGCTTTGCCAGACCATTTTTGAGCATACGCACTTTCTTTGAGTTTGGCTCACTGTAAGTCAAACTCTCTTCGGCAAGTTCTTCCATACTCTTGGCCATTTCCTTCAGGCGCAACTCCATAATTCTTCGGTTCTCGTGTAAAATTTTCTGAAATACCAATTCCCTGCGGTCCATAATTCCGCCGGAAATTTCTGCATCCATTTCACGAAAAGAATACGAAAGTTCCTTGTAGGCATCTGCCAGAAGCAAAATTCTTTTTCTTCCGTATGCCGGCAGAAGTTTCGCTTTCTCCTGTTTGTCCAAACCCATTTTAATATCCTCCTGCACGTTTTTTTCCGGTTCTGATTCATAAAAGAACGCTTGACTATCTCGCGTTCAATCTTCCGCTTCAAACAACAATCCGGGAGTCATAAGTATAACAGAATCGCTTTGCGTATTCTGTCGAAAAGCAGTGAGAATATTTAAATTTTTACGACATTTTTTATATGATTTTTACTCCGCCTTCCTTTCTGATTTTTAAGATTTTGCATGCACCGGTTCCGAACACTGCATCCATGCGATTCCGGTATTCTTCTACATAATCATTTTTAACAAAAGCCTGTATGGTCCCCGCGAAACCGCCTCCGTGAACTCTTGCCACTCCGTTTTCCTTTAAAACGCTGTCACTGACAGCCAGCGCTACGGATAAACTCTGCCGGGTAACATCTGCGCTTGCATATACATTCTGTAAATATCGGAATGAAGACGCTCCGGATTCTTTGATTTCAACAAGAAAATCTTGAATATTCTGTCTTTTTAAAGCATCAACAGCCCGCATCACCCTTTTATTTTCTTCCATAAAATGAATGGCACGAAGTACGGCACGGTCTCCCAATTCTTTTCGTATTTCCGGAATATTCTGATAAAATTTTTCCTCCTCTACTTCCGCAAGAACATCTTTTCCGAAGTATCCGGCAACAGATTTCATTTCTTTCGGAATAGCAGCATATTCGGCAGTCAGATCAGCATGAGATCCTTTGGTATCCGTAATGCACAAACAATATCCAAATTCATTAAAATCAATTTTAATCTCTTCCAACAACGGCGATACGGAATTTCCAAAATCAATCGCCACCATTCCTCCCACCGCGCAAGCCATCTGATCCATTAAGCCGCAAGGTTTTCCGAAATATACATTTTCCGCATATTGCCCGGCCATCGCAATCTCTGCTTTACCGATTCTTCCATCGTTATAAAAATAGGATAAAATAGTGCCGATTATCGTCTCAAACGCCGCAGAAGAAGACAACCCTGCACCGATTAATACGTCGCTGGTGATATATGCCGAAAAGCCCCCGATATTATAATTCCTATTCTGTAACGCGGCTGCAACACCCCTTATAAGGGCAGCCGTTGTTTCTTTTTCCTTTTCAGATGCGGACAAGGTATCCAACGGAACAACAACTTCACCTAAGCCTTCCGACATCACGCAAATCATATTGTCGTCTCTTTTAGATGCTACGGCAATCGTATCAAGATTCACGGATGCCGCCAGTACTTTTCCGTGTTGATGATCGGTATGATTACCGGAAATTTCGCTTCTGCCGGGCGCACTGAACAGACTGATTTCGCCCTCTCCCCAAATCGTTTCATATTCTTTTATGGCATTCAAATAACGGTTTCTTTGGTTTATCGGTTCAGCATCATTCACATACAATTCCCGAAGTCTTTGATCCAGCATCCCTTCCTTAATCATGGATTTTAGCGCAACTGTATTCATACTCCCACACTCCTCTTAACAGAATTGAGACAATTTTTCCAAATCTCACTCAGATTAGCAGTCGACAAACGTCCATCCGCGCAAGCACGTTTGTCCGCTTGTCTGGTTGTTATAACAAAAAAGACGTTACAATCCTTTCAATTATAACGTCTTTATATATTTTTAAAAATCATAAAAACTTTTTCTGCACACAAATCAATATGTATCTTGCCTTACTATACCAATTTGCCTCCGCAATAAGGACAATATCTGGTTCCGTCGGGCACACCAAGACAATGAGGACATTTTAAAGGATAATTCTCTTTCTCTTCTTCTGTCAGACCGGCACCATTCATAAGATGTACCATTGCCTCTTCATCATAGTTAGGCATATTTTTGTTCATGGCATGAAACGCCGCTTCCTTTTTTGCCTGTTCTGCTGCTGCCGCTGCCTGCTGTGCAGCCAAAGCCTCTGCTGCTTTTTTATCTTGATATTCCTGCTGTTTTTCCTGAATTTTGCTGCTTACGCCCATAACAATTGCAGAACCGATAGCCGTTCCTAATGCATTCCCCATAGCATCGCCGAAACTGCTTCTGTTGCTGTAACCTCTGTTACTGTTTAAAATACTTCTGCCCACATTACTTACAATATTGGACGCCGTATTTACCGTAGGATTATACTGAGTTCGTAAATGTCTGGGCTGTGTATTCAAGTTAGAGGCAAAATGCGAAATCTTAGGTTGCGGTGTACGTTTTGCTCCCGAAAATGCATTCATGGCTCCCAGCGCCGCATTAAAAGCTACACTCTTCCCCATATTTTTATTTTTTCTTCCGAATGCCATTTTTTATCCTCCTATAAAAGTTCTTCCCACATTTTTTTCGTTTGTTCACTGCACTCTATTATATAGATCGCTCTTACTTCCTCATAAAGTCCGGCATCGATATCCGCCAATTTTTTCCCGGATGATTTTACCCATCCTTGCATAGCCTTGGCTGCCACATTACGCCATCTTGTAATGGGCGACTGTATGCAAACCTGAATCATTTTGCTTCCTTTACGATAATATTTGTGCAAATACTGTACAATCATATCCAATCTGATTTCACCTTGCACAGTTCCCAGTCCCATGGAATTACCCATACCGGTTTGGAATGCGCCATAATTAATTTTACGGTCACACAAATCTATAAATTCTTCCACATACTTTTCATTCTCAAAAAAGTATGAACAGAATTTATAATATTTCTCAAAATCCATTTTCATCAGACGAAGAAGATGCTCTGACATATCAATGTTATACATTCGGGCAATACGCATACAATTATGAGTATTGCTTTCCATATTCTCCAGAATAAACTCATTCATATCCAGACGTTCTAACACTTCTGTTGCCTTGATGACTACAGTCTCTGCATTTTCGATTTCGCTTGTTTTAAAATAAGATGCAATATCCGTAATCAGAGCTACTTGCTCCGCATCCCAATTATGTTTTTTACATTCTTCCAGATACAGACACGCAAACTCTATCGGTGCCTCCAGTGCAGAAATCCCCTGGCAGGGGCCTTCATCCAAAAGCCCTGACATAATATCCGATGCTCCCGCAAACTCTTCGCTTGAAAAGTTACCTTCTTGCAAACGTTCATACATATCGCTTTTCATAGCGCATTCATATCCTAAATATGCGTACAAAACCGTATTTTTACAGCCATGACAAAGCAACCATTCCTTCTTCTTAGGGGTATCGGCCTTCATTGTTTCCACAACGTTGATTTTTCCCCAGCCGGTTAATTTCTGTGCCAGTTCAAAATAGAAATCCTGTGCTTCCTGTTCTTCCCAGTTTGCAGCACTCCAAATTACATAATCCGTAAATTCCTCGGAATGTGCCAACACTTTTAACATTCTTTTAGCACTCTCATTATCTGACAAATCAAACAAATTCAACAGACTTAATCCCAATTTAACAGATGTAACTTTTTTACCGCAAGCCACAAATGTAGCGGCCAGACGTTTTAATTTCCCCGCATCATATTCCTGTCGATTGGTATAAATCTCCTGTAACAGTTCTTTTCGCACCGTTGCAATCTGAAACTCCCCAAAAATTCCGGCTTCAAATTGTACCAATGCCTCCTTCGGATCCATATCAAGACAACCTTTGATTAATTGGCAAAAATCATTGGCATTTCCGCCACTCGCAAGATGGTGAGTACAAATTCCCTCCAGAGCACCGGGGGCATATTGAATTTCTCCCTCTTTTTTTTCTTTCTTTTCTAATATAAAATCCCTCGGAAGCACACCGTTTTGTTCAAGACTTTGCTCCATTCTTAAGAAAATACTATCTTCTGTCATCTCTCTACTCCACTACTGACGATTGTAATAATCTATTCCTGCGTTCGGGTTAAAATAGGTCCGAATGTATCCATCCTGTGATACCACGACAAATTCATTGGTTTCCTCTCGATAAAACACATCATCACCATCTTCGGCTTCAATTTTATGTAAGGTGTCGGGATGAATGGTTACCTTGTAAGCCGCCAGTTCATATTCTTCTGCCGAAGCAAACCCCATCTCAATACCGTGCTTATCATAATGCTGATCTAACAGTTTCTGACTGCGGAAGGTAATCTCCGCCACAGTAACATTTGCCCAAACATCCTCCGGTTCTTCGGTTGTTTCGCTGATATCTTCCTGCTCCGGTTCACTTAACGGTTCTTCCGATACGGCTTCGCTTTCCTGCTCTTCAACTACAGTTTCATTACTGTCTTCTTCTGCTTGCGACGCTTCCTCTTTGATATCTTCTTTTAATTCATCGCTTTCCGATACTTCTCCGACATCTGCATCTTCTGACTGCCCCACATCGGTATTTTCATCCGCTTCCGATACCACCTCTGTATCTGCGGTGTTATTTGCAATAGTTCCGGTTGCATTCTCCGCATCATCACCGCCAAATCCGAGAAGCGATGCTACGATCACAATTATGGTGGCAAGAACGGTTATTATCATACTTCCTAATGTCTTCTTGCCTTTTTTACTTCCGCCTGAATTTTTACTCATCTGTTTACTCCTGCTTTTATCTTTCTTACAATAATTCTATTCTATTATATTCTTTTGTCCGAGGTTTCGCAATCCATTCCTTGCTTTGACTTATAAAACCTTTGATAAAAGCAACCAAAGCATAAAATAGCACAGTTTTTTCTTCCCGACTTGCTTCGAAATAACCGCAAACGGCAGTTGTCAGAATTGCCGCCACGTCATGAACCTCACCGGAAATAATCGCCGGAATCCCCATACGCTCAATTATCTGCACCAAGTAATATCGTTGCTTGGAATCGGTTATATTCATCAATTCATCCAAAGCATGGTTCAACAATTCGGAAGCGCACGACTGCTTCGTTCTTACCAGAAAACCATCTCTTATCTCCCACGCAAAAGGATTATGCTGCCCCAACAGCATATTGTTTCGATAACCTTCCCTTTTTTGTGTTTTTATAAAATTTATTTCGCCCGGATTATCTTTCAGCAAAAGGCCGATCACACTGCCTTCCGGATAAAAATTATGTAATTTGCCTTCCAATTCGCCATAGCCGTCACTGTAATTGTGGGCAAACTCCGGATTTACACCCGGACCGTCAAAATTGTCAATGCGTATAATTTTGTCCCGAATATTCGGCGCAGACATTGCAAAAGCAGAACTGACATTATTGCCGCCTTTTGAATGCCCCGTAAGGTATATTTTACGTGCCTTCGTCTCTTTTAAATAGCGAAAAGACGCCAATTGCGCCCCCGTACCCATTACATTATACCCCAACCGAAAATCCTCAGCCCAACCCACGGTGGTTTTATCCGTTCCGCGCATTGCAATCGCAGATGTATTCCCGGTTCGGAAATCCATGGTAAAAGCCGCCCATCGTGTATCCGGTGTGCTGACGGACTGCATGTTATGTATGATACATCGCGCATACCGCTTACAATTCATCAACTCTTTTATAAAGGTCTGTTTGTCTTTGGAATAAGAATAAAAGTCAGGCCCTTCCATTATTTTACGTGCAAGTTCCGGCACGGATACCTTTCTGTCTTTCTGATAAAAATTCTCAAAAGGATAATAAGACAATTGGGCCAAAACCAAGGCATCCGCTTCATTATAATTGCAGACAGACAATTCATTTTGCTTGTTTTTTAAATAAGTGTTGATATTATAAAAGTCATTCATACCATATTCTCTTTTATAATTCGTTTTACTTCATTTCTATTTCCTAAGAATCGATTCTATACTTAAATAATCCTCCCATGATTGAAAGACGGAAGATTATCACTATTTTTACCATAATAAAAATGTCCCGATTCACTTTTGCCATGAACCGGGACAAAATCTCTTTTATTCTTTCGTTTTTTCGTGCATTGTCTCAAGTTTCTTCTGCAACGCACTGTATTCCGATAAAAGGTCATAAACCGCATCTTCTGAAAGAACACCTCTTTTTATACTCTTTGGAATCCTTCCTTCTTCATCATCTATATAATCTTTCTTCCACAAATCACTCTCATAATATGCTTCCAGTTCCTTGATTCTGTCTTTTATTTGATCGTAACGCTCTAACGCTTCCGACAAATCACAAAGCACTTCTTTGGCCTCGTTTAAAACATCTTCCATATATTGAATTCTTTCAAGTTGCTTCATCTGTCCGACTTCCTTCAATTTTCTTAACTCCCAAAAGCAATTTGTAATCGCAATACCAAAACATTCCTCCCCAAAAGGAAATGCAAACTATATCTCTCCTTTTGCCTTCTCCAAAGTTGCAATCACCTTATCACACCATGCATCAAACTCCGGATCTTCTTTCTGACATTCTTCCGGATGCGTCATAATGTAATCCAATGCAATTCTCACACCCTGATCAAAACGAACCGTAGTTTTCATATCGGGAACCGCTCTCTTTAACTTGCTGTTATCAAACACCACCGATACGGATTTATCTCCAATCAGACTTCCGGTAAAATCATAACCGTACTTATCCCCGGTAGCTGCCAGGAATTCAGAAGATACATAGTAAGGCTTTAATGTAACACCCAAAGCATCCGCAATTGTCGCATAAATTTGATTCCAACTTAAGGTTTCATCTCCTGTAATGTGGAAGGCCTCACCGATTGCGTGACGATTTCCCATAAGCCCCGTAAAACCGATTGCAAAATCTTTGTTAAAAGTCGCTGTCCAAAGGGAACTTCCGTCGCCCTGGATAATGACCGGCTTCCCTGTCTGCATTCTTTTAATCACCTGCCAAAAACCGTTTTTACCATGAACTCCCAAGGGAATATTACGCTCGTCATATGTGTGGCTCGGACGCACAATGGTAATCGGGAAACCTTCTTCACGGTACTTCTTCATTAAGAATTCCTCGCAGGCAATTTTATCTCTGGAATACTGCCAATAGGGATTTGCAAGTGTAGTGCCCTCCGTAATCACATAAGAAGCCGCCGGCTTATGATAGGCAGAGGCCGAACTGATATAAATATACTGTCTGGTTTTATCTTTAAACAGACGATAATCTCTCTCAACCTGTTCTACATGAAAACCAATAAATTCACAAACCGTATCAAAAGATAAATCTTTTATTTTTTTCGCAACATCCGCTTCATCATTCATATCAGCAATAATCTGATGTACACCCTCAGGAACCACGGAATTACGGTTTCCTCGGTTAATCATCCAAACTTCCCACTGCAATTCATTCACCAGACGTTTTACAATCGCTGTGCTGATAATCCCCGTTCCGCCAATAAATAATGCTTTCATTTTAATACCCCTTTCCCACATAGAAATACATTTTTGCTATTTTATAATACACTATTGCATATACTTTTATTTTTCATTCCGACAAGTATTTACGAATCTTTATCATCAAATGCTTTGCCGAATTGTGTTTCATACAATTCTGTATAAATACCGCCGTCATCCACCAATTCCTGATGTACGCCGCGTTCTGCAATAACACCGTCTTTTATAACAAGAATTTCATCCGCTGCCAGAATCGTAGATAATCTGTGCGCAATTAAAATACTGGTCTTGGATTTGATAATCGGATCAATGGCTTCCTGGATTTTACTTTCGGAAATGGAATCCAACGATGCTGTTGCTTCATCAAAAATGAAAAGTACAGGATCTTTTAATAAAATACGTGCAATAGAAAGTCTCTGTTTTTCACCGCCGGATAGTTTCAATCCGCGGTTACCTACAGGTGTATCCAGTCCTTTTTCCTGCTTCTCAATAAACTCATAAATGTTTGCTTTTTTACACGCTTCAATCAATTCTTCTTCTGTAGCATCCGGTTTGGCGTAAAGAAGATTGTCGCGGATGGTTCCGTTAAAAAGATAAGTTTCCTGGCTTACAATACCCACATGATTACGCAGGAAATCCAAATCCAATTTCCGCACATCCACACCGTCAAAAGTAACTTCGCCCTCCTGCACATCATACAAACGGGGAATCAGGTTAATAATGGTACTCTTGCCGGAACCGGAAGGACCTACGATAGCAATACTTTTACCCTTCTCCAGTGTAAAATTAATATCCTTAAGAATCTTTCTCTCCGGTGTATAACCAAAGCCTACGTGCTTAAATTCAATATTGCCTTCCGCACTTTTAGGGATAACGGCATCCGGTGCATTCTGAATTTCAATAGGCATATCAAAATACTCAAAAATACGGGTAAACAGGGCCATGGAACGAATCCACTCTACCTGAATATTAAGCAGCGAATTTACCGGACCGTACATTTTACCAAGCAAGGCAACCATAACTGAAATATCACCCACGGTTAACGTGGAATCATATCTCATAATCAAAATACCGCCCACCAAATAAAGCAACATAGGGCCCACGCTGGAGAAGGTATTGATTACCACCATAAACCATCGGCCAGCCATACCTTCGCGAATATTCAATCGAATCATTCTGTGGTTCGCACTCTCATAGCGATCGTATTCATACTCCTCTTTGCCGAACAGTTTCACAAGGAGTTGTCCGCTGACAGATAGGGTCTCATTCAAAATACCATTGATTTCATCATTGCATTCCTGTGCTTCCGTTGTCAGTTTCCATCTGGTTTTACCTGCCATACGGGTCGGAATGGCAAACAAAGGAATAATCAATACACCCACGGTTGCAAGAATCCAATTCTCACGATACATCAATACCATTGCTACGCCCAACGTAATTCCGTTAGATAAAATAGAACTAAACGTACTTGTAACCACTCGCTCTACACCGGCAATATCACCTGTCATTCTCGTAATAATATCGCCCTGATTATTGGTCGTAAAAAAACTCTGGGACATGCGTTGTAAATGTCGGTACATTTTATTTCGCATATCATATGTAATGTGTTGGGCAATCCAATTATTCAAATAACTTTCCGCAACACGAATCAAATTACCGCCCAAAGTTACAGCCAGCGAAATCAGAATCAACGTAATCAGTTTCTTTAAATCCTGACCAATCAGACCTTCATCAATAATACGTCCGGTCAATACCGACGGAAGCAATGTCAACGCAGATGACGCCAGAATGCAAAGAAGCACGATTGCCATCTGCTTCCAATAAGGTGTCAAATACGAAAAAATTCTTTTTAACAATGGTAACGTTACTTTCGGCGCATTCGCCTTCTCTTCTTCCGTAAGGAATCGTCCTCCTCTTCCGCCTCCGGGTGCCATCTTTTGTATCCTCCTTTTTTACATTGCCATAAAAGCATATCTTAATATAAATACAATCGCTACAATTAAGGTTAAAGGCTTAATTTCCTTAAACTTACCCAATAATGCTTTTATCAGGCAGAACGTAATAAGTCCCATGGCAATACCATTTGCAATGGAATATGTGAAGGGCATAAAAATCACGGTACAAAATGCCGGAAGGGCATTGCTCATATCTTCAAAGTCTACATCTTTTAAGTTGGACAGCATCCCGATTCCAACAAAAATCAAAGCCGGCGCTGTCGCAGCTGACGGTACAATTGATACAAAAGGAGCCAGCAATATTGCCACCAGAAACATCAGTGATGTGGTAAGACTGGTCATACCGGTTCTTCCGCCGGCACCTACACCGGCACTGGATTCCACCATTGTGGTTACGGTAGAAGTACCCACCATAGCACCTGCAGCAGTGGAAATTGCATCACACATCAGCGCTTCTTTCATACGATACACTTCGCCGTTTTCATCTACCATACCGGCCTGTTTTGCCGCACCGAACAAAGTTCCGATAGAGTCAAACATATTTACCAAAGAGAAACTGATAACAAGCATTATCACCGTAAAAACAGTTTCTACCAAATTGCCACTGCCAAACAGGCTTGCAAAATCCATTCGGAACAAAGAAACTTCTGCAAAATCCTTTAACTGACCTCCCAAATTAAAAGTAAAATCAGACAATCGGGTAACACCCAGAGGAATACCCACAATCGTTGCAACTACGATACCGATTAAGATTGACGCCGTCACCTTTTTGTATGCAAGCACAGCTATCACTACAAGTCCTATTAATGCAACAATACCGCCCATAATGGCATTCATCTGCTCCAAAGTTACGGTCTCTTCCCTCCATGCCGCAAAATTCAGCATTGCAACCAGCGTAGAATCATTGCCCACCACAAGGCCTGCATTTTTTAACCCGATGATTGTAATAAAAAGTCCGATACCGGGCGTAATCGCCCCCTTAATACACTGAGGAATTGCTTTGATAATTGCTTCACGAAGCCCGACCACCGTAATAAAAATAAACAAAAGACCGGAAATGAATACAATAACCAGCGCCTCCTGATAACTGTACCCCAGTCCTAAAACTACCGTGTATGCAAAGAAAGCATTTAACCCCATACCGGGAGCCTGCGCAAAAGGAACCTTTGCATAGACTGCGCACAAAAACGTACCGATAAATGCACCAAGACAAGTACCGATAAATACACCGTTATACACCTTGGCTGCCATCTCTCCGTCGCCCATAATGACATAAGGGTCTGACAGAATCTGCGGATTTAAAATGAGAATATATGCCAGTGTGATAAATGTAGTCAAACCGGCCAGAATCTCTGTTTTATAATTTGTATTATATTTCTCAAAATCAAAATATTTTTTTAACATAAGCGGCTCTCCATCGGTTGTTTTTATTAGTATATCATAGTTAACTATTTTTTAACAACTTATATGTGTAAGTTTATATTTTACAAATAAATATTTCCTTGAATAAAAAAACGATGTCAGTTCCTCATTACACAAAAAACCTCCCCCGGATTACTCCGAGAGAGGTTTTGAATCATTACTTCTAAAAATTATAACTGAGGACCAGCACTTACTAATGCCTTACCAGCTTCATTTCCTTCATACTTAGCAAAGTTCTTGTTGAAACGAGAAGCAAGATCTTTTGCTTTCTCTTCCCACTGAGAAGCATCTGCGTATGTATTACGAGGATCAAGAATGTTGGTATCTACACCGGGAAGTTCTGTAGGAACTTCGAAGTTGAAGATAGGAATATTCTTTGTAGCAGCCTTTTCGATTGAACCGTCAAGGATTGCATCGATGATACCACGAGTATCCTTAATAGAGATACGCTTTCCTGTACCATTCCATCCTGTGTTAACCAAGTATGCCTTAGATCCGTTTGCTTCCATCTTCTTAACAAGTTCTTCACCGTACTTTGTAGGATGTAACTCTAAGAATGCCTGACCGAAGCAAGCTGAGAATGTAGGTGTAGGTTCTGTAATACCACGTTCTGTACCTGCAAGTTTTGCTGTGAAACCTGACAAGAAGTAGTACTTTGTCTGTTCCGGTGTCAAAATTGATACAGGAGGAAGTACGCCGAATGCATCTGCTGATAAGAAGATTACGTTCTTAGCTGCAGGAGCTGCTGATACGGGACGTACAATGTTGTTAATATGATCGATAGGGTAAGATACACGAGTATTTTCTGTTACACTACCATCGTTGAAGTCGATCTTTCCGTTTTCATCCAATGTAACGTTTTCAAGAAGAGCATTTCTCTTGATTGCGTTGTAGATGTCGGGTTCAGAATCCTTATCAAGGTTGATAACCTTAGCGTAGCAACCACCTTCGAAGTTGAATACACCGTTGTCATCCCAACCGTGCTCATCATCACCGATGAGGAGTCTCTTAGGATCTGTAGACAATGTTGTCTTACCTGTTCCTGAAAGACCGAAGAAGATAGCTGTATTTTCGCCGTTCATATCTGTGTTAGCTGAGCAGTGCATAGAAGCAATACCCTTAAGAGGGAGGTAGTAGTTCATCATAGAGAACATACCCTTCTTCATTTCACCGCCGTACCATGTGTTAAGGATAACCTGTTCTCTGCTTGTGATGTTGAATGCAACAGCTGTTTCAGAGTTAAGGCCTAATTCCTTGAAGTTTTCAACTTTAGCTTTAGAAGCGTTGTATACAACGAAGTCAGGCTCAAAGTTTTCAAGTTCTTCAGCTGAAGGCTGGATGAACATGTTCTTTACAAAGTGTGCCTGCCAAGCTACTTCTACGATAAAACGAACTGCCATTCTTGTGTCTGCGTTAGCACCACAGAAAGCGTCTACTACGAAGAGCTTCTTGTTGCAAAGTTCCTTCTGTGCAAGAGCCTTCAATTCAGCCCATACATCTTCAGAGATGGGATGATTGTCGTTCTTGTATTCGTCTGTTGTCCACCATACAGTGTCCTTAGAATTTTCATCCATAACGATATACTTATCTTTAGGAGAACGTCCTGTATAAATACCAGTCATAACGTTAACAGCGCCAAGTTCACTTTCCTGACCTACTTCATAGCCTGTTAAATCAGCTCTGGTTTCTTCTTCGAATAATACTTCGAATGAAGGATTGTGCACGATTTCAGTTGTTCCGGTGATGCCGTACTTTTCCAAATTAATGTTTGCCATCTGATTAAAACCTCTTTCTTTAATATTTTTGTTTATGGGTTACTAACAACCTGCATTGACCGGATTGTAGTAATCCGTGGTAATTATACTAGATAATCCGGGTTTTCGTCAATATGATTATTTAAAAGATTTTGGGACTTCAGACTATTTTTTACTGCATTTGCATAATTCACCCGCCCAAATTTTATAAACTCCATAAAATACTACTCAAATATGGAATCAAAATCATAATTTCCGTAAAACTCTTTCATGTCCGCATAGTATTCTTCATAATTCTCTTTTGTCAGCAAATGCTCTTCATTGGCCATCCAATCCAAAATCTGTACATTGATGTCTTCCGAATAATGCGCTATATCTTTGTAATTATCCAAATTGCAAATCATCTCATGTTCATCAAAAAAGGAATACACGTGAACGTTTTCACATTCCAGCAACAATTCCGTAGCAATCTGCATATTATCAATTTGCCACTCAAGGGCACTGTATTTGTCTAAATCATCCCAATAACATATGCTGTATGGCGGAAAGAACAAATAAAACTCCACTTCCGGATTTGCCTGTGCCAGCGCTACAATGTTTTCCGAAATATTCGGTGCAACATTGGCTTGTTGCAAAACCTGTGCCTCCAAATCCGGCTCTCGTTTTTCCATTCTGTCATAGGAATTCAACACCGCACTCCTGCTGTACTCCATATATCTCGCCTCATTACAATACTCATCAAATGTAGTTGTAATTTTACCCGCACTTGTATAACCCCAAACATTGTATGTCTTTTCCAAAAGCACTTCTTTATTCAAAACATACTCCACGTCATTAAACGGATTATTATCATACAGGAAATCAGGATAATCTCCCATATCTTCTCTTAAATAATCACTTGCATCCGTTAATCGGGTAATATCCAGGGATGTTACTACCATTTTAATTTGACCCTGCTCTTCAATGGCCTTCTCCACATTCATACGGGTTTGATAAAAGGTGTCTCCCATATAACATACTTTAACGCAATTCACACCAAACAATTCATTTAATTGGGATGCTTTAAAATTCTCCGTCATAGACGACCCGATAATCATGGCATCATACTCATAATTTCTTATAATTCCGTCGTTCAGATAACGCTGATCTTCCTTATTTAACGGATATTGAAATTGCTCCAGCGGCTCATGATAATGAAAATAGGGATCAATGATGATGGTCGGAACCGCCAAAATCGCTAATATCGCCACACTGAGTCCCAGCAATATCAGGCACCATAGTTTTTCTTTTTTCATACTTTTACCCCTCTAAAAATCGAAATACAAAAACGTGCTCACACCCGAAAGTGATATGACACTCCATACAAGGATGATGCATGCGAAAATCATCCGAATCACGGTAGGTTTGAATCTCTTCATTTCTTCATAGGCATTTCTCTTCAGGAAAATCAAAACAAAAGAAATCACCAACAACGTAAGCAATATCCACTCAGGACATAAAAGAGACAAATCCACTCCGGTCACTTTAAACAATACGGAAACCAGTTTGTTCGCTTCCGGCATATAAACACTTTGGGTAAATTCATAGAGGCAACGACCAAAGCCTCCCGTAAAAATTCTTTTGATAATTTCATATGCTGTTTCAATGGACGATACACGGAACAATAACCATGTAAAATTCAAGAAAACAAAAGTCACAATCCAATTAATTGCGGACGGAATTTTATCAATATACTTTTTGAATGCCTTATTCATTACGGAGGCCACACCATGCAAACAGCCCCATAACACAAATGTCCAATTGGCGCCGTGCCAGAAACCGCTGATTAAGAAAACCAGAAATACATTAATCCATGTTCGCACCTTTCCTTTTCGGTTTCCACCCAATGGAATATATATGTACTTTGTAAGGAAACGGGTCAGCGTCATATGCCATCTGTTCCAGAATTCTTCAATGGTACACGCGTGATACGGCGAATTAAAATTCAAAGGCAAATCAATGTTAAACATTTTGCCGATACCGATGGCCATGTCACAGTAGCCGCTGAAATCAAAGTAAATCTGGAATGTGTATGCCAACATTACAATAATCAGATCCAAACTGTTTAACGCGGGCCATGATAAAACACCGAAATTTACTGCGTTTCCAAGATTGTCGGCCAATAATACTTTTTTACCCAGCCCCAGAATAAACAGGTAAATTCCCGGAGCCATATTTTCCCATTGGAATTTCTTTTTGGACACATCTCCGAATTGCGGAACCAGTTCGTTGTGACTGACAATGGGTCCTGCAATCAACTGAGGAAAGAAAGTTACAAAGCAGGCATAATCCAAAATGTGATAGTCCGGAACTTCTTTCCGATAAGCATCCACAATGAAGGAAATCTGCTGAAACGTAAAGAAACTGATGCCCAGCGGCATAACAATGTTTAACAGATTAAAATCCTGCTTAAACAGTGCATTCACATTTTCGATGAAGAAATTAAAGTATTTGAAGTAAAAGAGTATTCCAATGTCAAAGGCAAGTCCGAGCCCCAAAAACATTTTACGTTTTCCCTGCGTATTCACCTTTTCCATTAATTTATAGATGCAGAAATTAACTCCTACGCTGGCCAGGATAATCCACAAATAACTCAGATTAAAATATCCGTAAAACCACAGAGACATTCCCAACAGAAACACCTGCGCTAATTTATATTGTTTGAAATGATTCAAGCCAAAATACCCCAAAAGACACAGGGGCAAAAACAGTAATATAAAAATATAAGAATTAAAAAGCATAAACTCTCTCCGCTTTCTTACGCATTTGTATTATTTTTCTTAAAAATCTTACCTATATTTCAAACCTATCATTTTCATTATAGCAAAAGGACTTTTATAAGAAAAGAAATAAATATGAAATCTGTAATTCTACTTTACACTAACTTTATTTTTTTATATACTGAATGCAATATATTTTTACAGAAAGAAGGGAAGAAATGAATAACAATAACTCTAATTTTGCTTCTGTGGTTTTGGTTATTTTTATAATCTTTATGACCACCTCTCCCTGCTGGACTTCCATTCTTGGGTTAATTGCCGAATCCGTCGATAACCCTTTTGATTATGCCCGCATTACTGATGTGGAATATCAGGCAGTCGTAGTGGATGAACCCGGCAGCGAAGGTAAAGTAGTTATCACAGAGCGATTGACTTTTGACATTCATGCCGCATCCAGAGATAACGGTTTCTGGGAATTATGGCGCGACCTTCCGGAGGATACGGTAGACGGTGTTCCCGTATATTATGAGGTCCTGTCCGTAACACAGATTATGCCTGACGGTTCGGAAGTTGTCTGGGAAGAAAGTCCTGTACTTTACTGGGAAGATTACGATTACATAAGCCCCGAATTAGGTCCCGGTAAATGGTTCCACAGTGAAGGTCCTTACAACGAATCCGCACGCCGATATGAATGTCTGATGTTTTATATTGATGACGTATATCGCGAAGAAATGACCTTTGAGATTGAGTATGAACTTCACAATGCAGCATTACGTTACAATGACTGTTCGAATTTATACTTAACCATGTATTCCGGCGAGACCTGTAAGTACCTGGATTCTTACAAAGCAGAGATTCTGATTCCCGACAAGGATATGCCTGCAGAAGGCAATTATACATTTGATTCCTACGGAACCAACAGACATACCATTCCCGTTACGGAATCCGCAACTGCAAATCCCGGTTATCATACCTTCTCTATTGATTTGGACAGAGGTGATTTAAAGTTTAAGCCTTTTAACGAATATATTGAATTCGAAATTGTTTCTTACGGCGATGACAGACATATATTCACGGAATATGCTCCTGACAATATGTGGTCTGATTATAACTACCTGGAAGAATGGCAGGATGCTTACGATTCTTATATCAATGAAAGAACAAGAGATAATCTGTTAAAACTTGCAATTTTCGGACTTTCTCTGATTGCATCGGCTCTGATTTTTATTTGTTCGCTTTCATCGAAGAAACTGGTCAAAAAGAAATACAATTTCTACGAACCCTCCGTGGATATTCAACTTTATCGTGATATCCCCGGTGACTTGGATCCGAACTTTGCAAATGCCCTTGTTTTTGCAAGGCACAAGGCTCCGAAGGACAACAGTGCAGTATACTCCGCAATCCTTTTAAGCCTTGCACGTAAGAAATACATTGAGTTAAAACAACTTTCCGGCGACAGCGTGGAAATTATAATCAAAAAACGTCCGAATAAGACGCCGGCGAATACTTCCGGTTCGCAACCTGCGACAATAAACACGGAAAGTTCCAACTACTACGAACCTCTTACTTTGTGCGAAGAGTATTATTATAACCTGCTCATTCGTCATGCAACCGGTGACAGTATTCTTATGAGCACCTTCCAGTACAGAGTGTCCAAGGACTATGCTAATACGGATACTTTCGTACGTAATATGGAGCGTTCTACCGTAAACATCGGAATCAAAGAAGGTTATTTGCAGAAAGCCGACTATAAACAGCCTCAGAAACAGATCAAATCCATTTCCACCTTTTTATGGATTTGCGGTATT